>JBILQT010000400.1:0-5617 GCA_044373065.1 Sandaracinaceae bacterium | reverse complement strand
TGGAGAGCGCCGTGCTCACGCGCATCTATCGGTGGGACTACGCCGCCATGAAGGAGATCGTTCTGCGCGCAGGCTTCTCGCGCTTGGAGGGTCACCTCTTTGCGAACGACAAGGGGCACGAGACGGCCATGTGCCTGGCGTACGTCTGAGTACGCTCAGAGTGCGGCAATCCAACTACGCACCAGCGCCTCAAACGCAGCCTGCTTGGCGATGACCTCGTCCTTCTGCGGATGCTCGAGCGATGCCAGAAATGCATCGACGTTTGGAGCTGGCTTGCTCTTTTTGGTCATATTGCATTCATAGTGCTATGAACACAATCGTTCGGCTCATTCGTTGCGAACACGAGAATCTCTGCGTCCTCACTGCCGACATTCGTGACGTGATGCGCATGCATCTCGCCCGGATGAAATGCGACGAGCTCGCCCGCCTGGATATCGAACTCTCGCTCCCCGATGCAGGCGCGCAGCCTGCCCCTCACGACGTAGACGACCTCCTCACGCACCGTGTGAAAGTGCGTGCCTGAGGCGCGATGACCGGGAGCTATCACATCGTGATGGATGAAGAGATTGCGCAGGCCAAGGAGCTCACTCAGCACGGCCGACCGACTGAAGGCCTCACCTGTGCGTGCAGAGGTGAGTTGGCGATGTTCGACGGTGCTTGGATGCAGCGGAGAAATCATGGGCGGATGGTGCACGAGGCAAGGAAGCGCGGGCGCATTCAAGTATGTTTCTCGCCATGAATCTCCTTCTTGAGCGCATCACGCAGTTGATCCGCACGCCCTCGATCAGCGCGGTCGTCCCTGAGTTCGACATGCCCAACCGCAAGGTGATCGACCTGCTTGCGGGCTGGCTCACGAGCGAGGGATTTGCAGTGCAGGTGCTGCCGATCAGCGAGGACGGACAGAAGGCGAATTTGATCGCGACCAAGGGCCGAGGGCCTGGTGGTCTCATCCTCTCGGGCCACACCGACACGGTGCCTTTTGATGAGGGCAAGTGGCAGAGCGACCCATTCAAGGCGACCGAGCGCGATGGCTTCATCTATGGCCTCGGCAGCGCCGACATGAAGAGCTTCTTCGCGGTCGCGATGGAGGCCTCACGACGCTTTGAGGCCAGCAAGCTGAAGGAGCCGATCTTCATTCTGGCGACGGCCGATGAGGAGTGCGGAATGAGCGGCATTCGTGCGCTGCAGAAGAGCGGCATCCCGAAGGCGCGTCACGCGATCATCGGAGAACCCACGGGTTTGCGGCCCATTCGCATGCACAAGGGCGTCTCGATGGAGTACCTCGATCTCATCGGGCGCTCGGGGCACTCGTCCGATCCCTCGCTTGGAAGGAGCGCGCTTGAGGGCATGCGACGCGCGATGAATGCGGTCGTCGAGGTGCGTGAGGAGCTGGAGCGCAGCTATCGCAACGAGGGCTTTGTGCCGCCCACGACGACGATGAACCTCGGCAACATTCATGGCGGTGACAACCCCAACCGGATCTGTGCGCACTGCCAGATGCAGTTCGACATTCGCGTGTTGCCGGGGCTCGATCTCGACAAGGTTCGACACACGCTGCACGACCGGATTCGGCAGTCGATCGAAGGTCTCGATCTGACCTTCACCGGAGGCCCACTGCATGACCCAGTGCCGCCCTTTGAGACGCCTGCAGACGCCGCAATCGTGCGCGCCGCGGAGGAGCTGACCGGCTTTGCGTCCGGCTCGGTCTCGTTCGGAACCGAGGCACCTTTCTTCTCGCAAGAAGGCCTGCCGACCATCGTGCTCGGGCCGGGAGATATCGCCGTCGCGCATCAACCCAATGAGTGCATTGAGCTCGCAGCGTTGCCGCGTGCGGTGGACGTGATTGCCAATCTGATCGCCCGGTTTTGCCTTTAACTTCGGCCAGATAGAAGCCACTGACATGGACGACACCCAAGACGAACTGACCACCTCCTCAGGTGAAGAACTGGCACCCAGCAAGCCTGCGCGTGTGCGCAAGACACCGGCGCCGATCAACCCCTTCGTCGAATTCTTCCGCGCCTCGGCGCCCTACATTCATGCGCATCGCGGTCGCACGTTCGTCGTCATGTTTGGTGGTGAGGCCGTCATCGATCACGACTTCCCGCATCTGATTCACGACGTGGCGCTGATGCATGCGCTCGGCGTTCGCCTCGTGCTCGTGCATGGCAGCAAGCCGCAGATCGAGCGGCGCATGCGAGAGCGAAAGATCCCGCTGCGCTTTCATCAGGGCGTGCGCGTGACGGATCGGGCGACGATGAGCTGCGTGGAAGATGCCGTCGGCTCGATCCGCGGGCGAATTGAGGGCCTGCTCTCGATGGGCCTTCCAAGCTCGCCGATGGAGCACGCGCGCATCCGTGTGGCCTCGGGCAACTTTGTGATCGCGCGCCCCTGGGGTGTGCGTGATGGCGTTGATTTTCAGTATGCCGGGGGTGTGCGTCGCATCGACCACGAGGCGATTCAGCAGCGCTTGGATTCAGGCGCGATTGTGCTGCTCTCGCCGCTTGGCTACTCGCCCACGGGTGAGGCCTTCAACCTGCAATCGCATGAGGTTGCGGCGGCGGCGGCAGCAGCGCTCCATGCCGACAAATTGATCTCGCTCGTCGAGGGCAAGGGCGTCGTCGACAAGCGTGGAAGGCAGCGTCCGCAGCTCACGCCAGTCGAGGCGGATGAGGCCGCAAAAGAAGGCAAACATCTGCATCCCGATACGGCGAAGCACCTTGTGGCAGCGGCGCGTGCGTGCCGTGAGGGCGTGCGTCGCGTGCATCTCGTCGAGCGGCGCGTGGATGGTGCCGTGCTGCAAGAGCTCTTCACACGCGAGGGTCGCGGAACACTCGTGACGGCCGAGGAATACGAGGGGCTTCGAAGTGCACGTCTCGACGACATCCCGGGCCTTCTCTCGCTGCTTCAGCCGCTTGAAGAAGCAGGCATCTTGGTGCGCCGCAGCCGCGAGACGTTGGAGCATGAGATCGATCGCTTTGTCGTCGTCGAGCGCGACGGAATGGTGATCGGCTGCGCGGCACTGGAGCTCTTCCCTGAGGAGAAGGTTGGCGAGCTCTACTGTCTTGCCGTGCACAACAGCTACCGCGAGACGGGTCGCGGTGAGGCCATCGTCGAGTACATCGCAGACCGCGCACGGTTGCTGGGCCTGGAGCATCTCTTTGTGCTCACCACGCAGTCCGCTCACTTCTTCCGCGAACGCGCATTCAACCCCGTGAGCTGGAAGCGCCTGCCGCCTGCGCGTCGTGCTCGCTACGACAAGCGTCGCCGCAGCAAGGTGCTCTTTCGCGAGCTTTGATAGACGCGTTTCGATCGATTCACACGTTACGCTGAGGGCCTATGTCGACTTCTCCCGATCTCCGCACACCGAAGGCCGCAACGACCTCGGAAGCCCATGCACAGAGCCTGCTTGAAGGGCTCTTCTCGCGCTCGGGGAAACGCTTCATGAAGATGGCGGAGGAGCTCCTCGGCGATGAGATTGATGCGCGTTTGGCCCGCATTCCGCAGCACTTGAACGAGGCTGGCGTGGATGCGTTCGGCTTCGATCCAAAGACCGCGCGCTACGTGCTTGCGACCACGTCCTTCCTCTATCGCTACTACTTCCGCGTGCAGGCGAGCGGCATGGAGTCGTTGCCTCCGGGGCGCGTGCTCTTCATCGCCAACCACTCGGGGCAGATCCCGCTCGATGGCGCGATGCTCGGAACGGCGTTGATGCTTGAGGCGGAGCCGCCGCGCTTTCCGCGCGCCATGGTCGAGCGCTGGTCGGCGGAGTTGCCCTTCTTCTCCGTGCTCTTTCCACGCGTGGGGCAAGTCATGGGCTCGCCGGACAACGCGCGTCGACTGCTGGAGAACGAGGAAGCGATCGTCGTCTTTCCCGAGGGGTCGCGCGGCATCTCGAAGACCTTCGATCAGCGCTATCAACTCACCGAGTTTGGCCTTGGCTTCATGCGGCTTGCCCTCGAGACGCGAACGCCGATCGTGCCCGTCTCGATCATCGGCGCAGAGGAGCAGTACCCCTCCTTCGCGAACATCCGCCCCCTCGCGAAGCTCTTTGGGATGCCCGCCTTTCCGATCATCCCCCAGGCCTTCGTCGGCATGCTGTTGCCGCTGCCGGTTCGCTACCGCATCCAGTTCGGTGAGCCGCTGCACTTCCAAGGCGACCCCGACGATGACGACGCCGTCATCGAGCAGAAGGTCTGGGTTGTGAAGCAGACGATTCAGTCGATGCTGCATCGCGGTCTCAAAGAGCGTCAGAGCATCTTCTTCTGAGCTGCACGCGAAGCGTTATCGGCCCCACTTGAGAGACAAATATCTCCGCCGTAACGCTAAATCTCGCCTGAATAGTCACTCCGCAGCACGCTCGGCTCGGGAGGGGCTGCGCTCTGATTCTGCGCTTCACCAAGCCCGACCACGCGCGCCCAGACCTCACTCACAAGCGCAGCGGGCCCCTCGGCAGACGACCCTTCGTGACGCGCGATGAGGATCTCACTGCGCAGTGCAGCAAGGAGCTGGACGAGCTCCTGCATCGCGTGAAGGTCGCGGTTGCGAATCGCTCGAAGGCGCGTGCTTGCAGCGCTCAGCGCTGTGTTCTTGCTCGTGCGTGCGAGCTCGAGATCGATCGCGCGAACGCGCTCGGTGGCTCTCTCAAGTTCACGCCGGACGCGCTCCTCAGCCTGGGCATCCAGCAAGGTCGCGAAGGTGGACCCGCGCGCCGACTCGCCGACCTGCGCGAGCCCCTCACGCACCGACTCTGCTGCACGAAACGCGACGTCCTCAGGCGCCTCTGCGGGCGCGAGCATCGAGGTGTAGATGGGCCAGGCGAGCAGCACAAAGAGCACATCGAGCGGGGACTCCTTTCGCCGCCATGCGAGCGCAGCACACACAAGCCCTATCGCGACGTAGACAAGCGTGATCAGACCGAGCGTCATCGCGCGCCCTCGGACTCGTACCCGCGTGGATCATGCATGCCGCGCTGGCCACTCATCGCGAGCGAGCCGAGCACACCAACGCCGCGCTCCGTGCGCACAAAGACAATCTCCGGATTGCCTGGTCGCACAAGCCAAGGGCGCAGCACCCAGCCTGAGTGAAGGAGGCTCAACCCAAAGACACATCCTGCGAGCGCGAGCGTTCCCCAGGGCATCCCGCGCATGCCACGCAAGAGCACTGAGAGTGATGCGAGGCCGGAGACACCAAGCGCTGCGGCCGCGAGAAACGCGGAGAGGTGGTAGCCACCGATGAGATCCATCGTGAGCCAGAGCAGAGGCGCAAGCGCCGCGAGAACCAGCGCTGCGCGGCCCGCAGCAACGAGCATCAATGAGGCAGCTGCACGCAGCGGCCAGGCACGCTCAGCAGTGGCACCAAGCGCCCACACCGCGGGCACGGTGGTGACCATCGCGCCGAGCAAGAGAAGCGGCATCTTGATGGCTGCAAAGATGAGCTGGAGGTCGCCGCGAAAGGCGCCAACAACACCACCAAAGAGCAGCGCGCCGACGAAGAAGGAGAGCATGGAGGTGCGCGCAAGTTCGCGACGTCCCTCACCGGAAAGGCATGCGTGGACAGCCTTTTCCGGATCCCGAAGCAGGATCGCAAAGGTACTCATTCGACACCTCCCGTCTGCGCC
>JBILQT010000097.1:0-23949 GCA_044373065.1 Sandaracinaceae bacterium | reverse complement strand
CTGCGACGCAGGCCGCGGGGAATCCGCGGCGCACAAAGGAGGCCTCGCCATCGCCGTAGACGCTGCCGCGGAAGACGGTCGTTCCATCGGCGCGGAAGCGCTCGTAGCTCTCGCAGCCGAGCGACAACGAGAGGACGAGCGAGAGCATCAGCGCGCGGACCATTCGCTCATCGTAGCCGACATTGATGTGCCGCCGACATGCGGTGCTGAGGCGAGCGCGGTCGACTGAGGCAGAAGGAGCAGATGGCTGGACGCCGCGTTGCTGCTCGATTCCATCTCGACCGCGAGCGTGCAGGTGACCTCGCTGGGTAGCGTTCTGGGTACTCCCTCAACCGAGTCGTTTGCGCCGTCACGGCCGACGTGCGGAACCACCCAGAACGCATCGAGCGAGTACACGCAGCCCTCGCACGAGATCACGCCGACCGAGCGCCAACGCGGCGTTCAGCATGATTCTTCTCCCCTCTCCACAGTCTCAGCGTGAGACCCGGAATCTCGAAGTGAGACCCCGAGTCTCAGCGAGTGGAGGTCAGATGATCGCGCCGCAGTAGACGTTCTCGAAGACCGTCACGTTGTTCCCCTCGCGGCACTCGCCCGCGACATTGTCGCCATCGGCCACCACGTAGATGCTCACCGCATCGCGCGCCTCACGCGGCGCCTCGGGCCAGGCGCACGTCACCATCTCGCACGCGCCCACCGCGAGGTTGCCCACGCTTGAGCCCGTGCAGATCGGCATCCCGCCAGCCATCGGGTCGCCTGCAAAGAAGCCGACCGTCACGCCCGAGCCGACTGGCTCCGTGCCGCGGTTGCAGACGCGCGCCTGCACGTTCGCCGTCGTGTCATCGCAGACAAGCGGGCTGCCGCTCGTCGTCAGGTCCGGCGAGGCGCCCGGCACCATGTCGCCCTGCACGTTCTGGCGGAAGTTGTTCAGCGTCGGGTCCGTCCAGTTCGTGCTCATCGCAGAGCTGCGCGGGATCGTCCCCGACTCGCTCACGTTCGTGACGTAGTAGGCGTGCTGGTTCCAGATGCGGCGCGAGTTGACCCAGCGGTCTGCCCCATCGCGGTAGACACGGATGCCGAGCGTGCCGATGGGCCTTGCCGCGCGACAGGTGTTGCCTGTTCCAGGTGTTCCCATCGGAGGCGCCTCGCAGACAAAGCCCGAGGTCGCGCAGCCTGCGCCGACGCAGCACTCGGTGTCAGCCGTGCAGCGACAGAAGCCCTCGACGCAGCTGTTCGAGAGGCAGTCGGTGTTCTCGCTGCAGCGCAATCCGGCAAAGAGCGGGTCGGTGTTGCGCGGCCCAAGGCCAAAGCCTGCGCAGTTGATGCCGGTCGCCGCGGAGCCGCAGTTGTAGTTGTCGCCGATCACAATCTCGGCGTTGAAGTCGCCATCCAAATCCGCGACGACGGGGTTCTCGTACCAGGTGCACGAGGAGCGCGATTGGCTGAAGAGCACATCGCCCGTGGCGCCCGAGTAGACGCGAAGGAAGCACTCATCGCCGTAGACCGCTTCGGCTGCGCCATCGCCCTCGAAGTCGAAGATCGATGAGCCCGTCACGTTGCTCGACTGGTCCTGTGATCGCTGTGTCCAGAGCACGCCGTCGGTGCGCGATGAGGGGCACATGCCCGCTGTCTCGCCGATGGCGGTGGTGAGGCAGTCGAGATCGAAGACGGTGTAGGAGGAGCCGCCCGCGCTCGCGAACTCGGGGCGTCCATCGCCATCGAAGTCACCGATCGTCGGCGGGCCGCCCGAGCCGCCGCCTGGCAACGCGACGGGGCCGAAGACGATGGTGCCGTCGAGGGTCTGCACACGCGCGCTACCGGCTGAGATGACGACCACCTCCGGCACGTTGCGCGCGAAGGAACCCGCGCCGGGAAAGAGACCGAAGTCGGCCACGGCCACAAAGCCACCAGCCTGCGTTGTCGTGGCAATCGGGTCTGCAACCCAGCCACGCGTGGCCGTATCCCACTGCATGATCGTTGCCCCATTGACGTACTCAAGGCGGCCATCGGAGTCGACATCGATCACCACCGGCGGGTTGCCCACCGAGTACGTCCCGAGGCCAAAGCTTGCTGCGTTGATCAGCACACCGAGGTTCGAATAGACCGCGCCGCTGCGCAGCACCTCGGGCACACCGTCGTCATCCAAGTCGACGATCGTTGGCCCAGCCCAGCCGTTGCCCGCCTGATTGTTCGGAGACCCATCCGCATTCGTGCTGCGCCAGAAGACGGTCCACGCGCTTGCAGTGACGTCATATCGAAATGCAACGAGCCCGCCGCCTGCCTTGTTCGCAACAATCTCAGGCCTGCCATCCGCATCGAGATCGGCGATGGCTGGGGGCGCGCTGTGCCCGACCAACTGCAGGCTTCCAAGCTCCGCACGCTGCGCGCACGTCGCGCCGTCCAGGATGCGGATCACGCCCGTCGGTGCATCGCTTCCGCCGTCCACACCGTCATCAAAGACAGCCACGATCGAGGGCCGCGCGGGCTCATCCGGCGTTCGGCCGATCGCAAAGTCGACGACCATCGGCGTCGAGAGCACATGCAGATGCGTGGGGAAGGCATCGCCCGCAGGCGCCTCATCAAACGCACACTGCACGGTCGGTGCAAACGTCCCGGGCGGAATGATGCGCAAGCAGGCCGGGTCGGAGGTACGCGAGGCCGGCACACCGTAGGGCACACAGGCTGCGCCACCGGGGGCATCGAGCGCGCAGTAGGTGTCACCGGGGCAGTCATCGGTCGAGGTGCACGTGCGCCCACCCGCGACGCAGGTGTCCATGTAACAGAGCTGGCCCGCGCGACAGCAGGTGGCGCCGCACATCACGGGGCAGCCATCTGCATCGGGCGTGAGCGCGGCATCCACACGCGGAATCGTGCTGTCCATCGAGGCATCGGGCGCGATCACTTCCATCACGCACATGCCATCGGTGCAGACCTGATTTGCCGCGCAGTCCGCACGTGATCGACATGAGGGAGGCGGGGTCCCGCAATCACATCCGTAGGCAAGCGCGGTCATCGCAAGCAGGAGCCAGTGCGCATTCTTGGAGGCGTTCATCCCGCGAGTATCGCAACGCTCCGGACGCGATGGGGATTTTCGTTTGCGCAGCCTCGCCGTGTTCCCGATGGCGAAGGCCACGCCACACCACTACGCTCCCCGTGTGCACAGAGAGCCGCATTTCCATTTCTTTGGCGTGCCCGTCCACGTCGAGCCCTTCCATCTCATCATCGCGGGGCTCTTTGGCTACATGCGGCACCGCGACTTGGCGGGCAGCACATTCATCAGCGCAGTCCTCATCTATGTCGGGATGCAGTTCTCTGCCGTGCTCCTGCACGAGATGGGGCATGCCCTCGTCGGACGCCGCTTTGGCCTTGAGCCCTACATCAGCCTCACCGGCATGGGCGGCCTCACCTCCTCGCTTTCGCCGCGCTTGCTCACCCCAGGCCAGAGCATCCTCTATTCGTTCGCCGGCCCCGCAGTCGGACTCGCTCTGGGCGGCGGCGTCTTGCTCTGGTCCAACAACGCGCCGCTCGTGCTTCCACAGCTCGTTCAGATCGCGCTCGACGACTTCATCTGGGTGAACTTCGGCTGGGCGATCTTCAACCTGCTCCCGGCCTTCCCGCTCGATGGCGGCTTCATCATGAAGGCCGTGCTCGAGAAGTTCCTCGGCATGCGCGGGACACGCATCACGCACATCATCTCGATGATCGTTGCGGGCGGCATCGCAGCCCTCGGCCTCTTCGCGCGCAGCCCCTTCACGGCGATCATTTTCGCGCAGTACGCCTACATGAACTGGCAGCACTTCCGCGCGGCGGGCCAGTGGGTGCAGCGCATGAAGCCGCGTGTCGTCGCGACGCCTGTGGGCGGTCGCAATGCCCCGCGCGCAGCCTCGATCGACGATGAGCTTCAGCGTGGCTGGCAAGCACTCGAAGATGGCCGCCCGCTGATGGTCCGCATGATCGGCGAGGCGCTCTTGCTTCGCGCGGAAACCGACGCGCATCGCTACGAGGTCATCCACCTGCTCACGTGGGGGCGCCTGCTCTCGGGGGATGCACGCGCCGCCAAGAGCGCGCTGGCCCTCTTGCCTTCCACGAAGCTGCCCGATGCGTTGCTCGAGGGCGCGGTGAAGCTCGAGCTCGGTGAGGCCGAGGAGGCTGTGCCCCTTCTTGTGCTCGGCATCCGTGGACGCAGCGATGACTTCGTCGCGTCACGCCTCGCGAAAGCCGTCTCTCTTTCGGGCAACACCAAGCCCGTGCTCGACATCCTCGGGCTCGAACAGGCGTCCAAGGAGATCGGCGCGCGCCCTTTTCAGCTCGTCACGTCTGACCTCTTCGAGGCCAAGCGCTACGCGGCGGCCAACGATGTGGGCCAGCTTGTGTTCGCCCGCTTCGGCCAAGCGAATGACGCGTTCAACGTGGCTTGCTCGCTCGGCAAGTTGGGGAACGTCGAGGAGGCGCTGACGTGGCTTGAGAAGGCGCTCGATGCCGGTCTCAGTGACCCGAAGGTGCTCGACACAGACGCCGACCTCGCCGCGCTGCGTGCACGCCCGGAGTTCGAGGCGCTGCGTACCAAGGCTGGGCTCGCGAGCTGACCGACGGCGTTCTCACGATGAGAGTCGGGGTCTCACGATGAGAGTCGGGGTCTCACGATGAGAGTCGGGGTCTCACGATGAGAGTCGGGGTCTCACGATGAGAGTCGGGGTCTCACGATGAGAGTCGGGGTCTCACGATGAGATGCGTTCGAGAAAGAGAACCTGGCTGAACGCCGCGTTGGCGCTCGGTCGGCGTGATCTCGCGCGAGGGCATCGTGATCTCGCTCGACGTGTTGTGGGTGGTTCCGCACGTCAGCCATGACGGCGCAAACGGGACGGTTGAGGGAGTACCCAGAACGCATCGCGCGGGGCCTCGTTCACGCTCGCGGTCGAGATGCCCACGAGCGCCAACGCGGCGTCCAGCCATATGCTCGTTCTGCCTCTCGAATCGCTCGCCGAGACGGGGCTACGAGGGCTCGCTCAACACCACCAAGAGCTGCTGCCCAGTCACCTGATCGCCCACGAGCACACGCACCTCGCCGATCACACCTGCATGCGGCGCACGAATCGTGTGCTCCATCTTCATCGCCTCGAGCACCAAGAGAGGCGCATTCGCCTCCACCGACTCGCCCGCCGTGACGAGCACGCGCAGCACCTTGCCGGGCATCGGCGCCACGCACCCATCGGCTGCGCTCTCGCCAGACGCATCCTTGAAGCGCGGGATGATCAGCCACTCGGAGATGGAGCCTTCGAGCAGCACGCTGATCTCCTTCTCGCTGCGTGTGATGCGCGCCGTCTGCCTGCGCCCCGCATGCTCGAAGTGCACGTTCGCGCCGTCGACAGCCAGCAGGGCAACCTCATACGAAGCACGCTCGTTCTCGATCACAAAGCGCCGTGCCGCATCGCGCGTGCGCGTCTCACGAATCGAAGAGGCAAGCGTCACATCGCGCTGCGAGAGACGCACCGGATAGGGCTTGCCGCCAGCATTGCGGAACGCACTCGGGATGCTCGGAAGCACACGCGTTGCGTCGTCTTCGAGATGCAGAAAGAGCGACGCAATCACGGCGCTCAGCGGGTTCACGTCGAGCACGCGCGAGGCAAGCCCGCGCTCCTCAAGGAAGTGCGTGTGAAGGTCACCGGCTTGAAACGCCTCGTCCTCGCAGATGGCCAGGAGCAGCTCGCGATTGGTCTTGAGCCCCTGCACCGAGAGCTGACGCAACGCCGTCCGCAGACGCGTGATCGCATCCGCACGCGAGGGCCCGCTGACGATCACCTTCGCGATCATCGAGTCGTAGTGAATGCCCACCTCGGTGCCCGACTGAATCGCCGACTCGATGCGCAACCAAGCCTGATTCGCCCACTGCGAGGGCAGATGGAAGTCGCGCACAAGCCCCGTCTGCGGAAGGTAGTTCTCGCTCGGGTCTTCCGCGCAAAGACGTACCTCGATGCTCGCTCCATGGCGTGCTGCATCCAAGCGCTCACGCGACCAACGAAGCCTCTCGCCACAGGCGATGCGCAGCTGCTCTTCGACGAGATCGAGCCCCGCGATGATGCCCTCGGTGACGGGATGCTCGACCTGAAGGCGCGTGTTCACCTCGAGGAAGAAGAACTGCCCATCCTGGGCCACGACGAACTCCACCGTGCCTGCATTCGAGTAGCCAATGCGCTGACAGAGCGACACCGCGGCATCGCCCATCTGCGTGCGCAGCGTCTCGGTCATCTGCGGTCCTGGCGCCTCTTCCACGACCTTCTGATGACGCCTTTGAATGCTGCACTCGCGCTCAAAGAGATGGACGACATTGCCGTGCGCATCGCCGAGCACTTGGATTTCGATATGACGCGGACGCTCGATGTACTTCTCGGCGATCAGCGCCTCATCCCCGAACGCATTCTTCGCCTCACTTCGCGCGCTCTCTGCCGCCGCGAGAAGCTCACTCTCTCCACGCACGATGCGCATGCCCTTACCGCCACCACCGGCGCTCGCCTTGAGCAAGATCGGATAGCCCAGGCGCGCAGCGTTCTCGCGCAGATGCGCCTCGTCGCCCGTGACCGAGAAGCCCGGAATCACGGGCACGCCCGCGGCCACCGCATGCTCTTTCGCCTCGCGCTTCAGGCCCATCGCGGCGATGGCGGATGGCGTGGGCCCAACCCAGATCAAGCCCGCATCGATCACCGCCTGTGCGAACTCCGCATTCTCCGCGAGGAAGCCAAAGCCCGGATGCACGGCATCGGCGCCCGAGGCCGTCGCCGCTTCAAGAATGCGGTCGATGCGCAGGTACGACTCACGTGATGCGGCAGGGCCAATGCGCACGGCTTCATCGGCGTCTCGCACGAAAGGCATCTGCGCATCGGCATCGGAGAAGACGGCCACCGTCTCGATGCCCAGCTGACGACAGGTGCGGAAGATGCGGCTTGCGATCTCACCGCGATTGGCAACCAGGAGCTTCTTGATGTTCATGGTGGATCTTTCGAGGACGCTCGGATCTCGACGACACGTGGCATGCGAACCCGAGGTGGGGTTGGGGCCCCACCTCGGAACGCGAAGCGGGGTTGAGACGAGGAGCGAAGCGGATGGGAGGTGAGACGCGAAGCGGCGAGGAGGGGCGCCCAGCCCCTCTTAGCCAAGACGAAGGCGAACCCCGGATGGGGGTGAGACACGTAGCGAAGCGAAGTGTCGAGGGGGTGCGCCCAGCCCCCTGGCTAACTCAGTGCCGGAAGACGCCCCAAGACGTCGTGCCCTGCACCGGCAACGTATGCGCCGCCGAGAGGCTGATGCCGAGCACCGTGCGCGTATCGCGCGGGTCGATGATGCCGTCGTCCCAGACGCGCGCTGTGGCGAAATACGGATCGCTCTCCATCTCGACCTGGCCCTCGATCATCTGTTTCATCACGCCGAGCTTCACCTCATCCACGGCCTCGCCCTTCTTCGCGGCGCTGTCCCTCTGGATGATGTCGAGCACGCCCGCGAGCTGCTTTCCGCCCATCACGGCGATGCGATGCGTTGGCCAGCTGAAGACAAAGCGCGGCGCGTAGGCACGACCGCTCATCGCGTAATTTCCGGCGCCGTAGCTCGCGCCCATCATGATCGTGATCGCAGGCACGGTGCTGTTCGACACCGCGTTGATCATCTTCGCGCCCGCCTTGATGATGCCCTCTTCCTCGTAGCGCGTGCCGACCATGAAGCCGACGATGTTCTGCAAGAAGACGATGGGGATGTTGCTCTGGTTGCAGAGCTGAATGAACTGCGCGCCCTTGTTCGCACACTGCGTAAAGAGGATGCCGTTGTTGGCCAGGATGCCCACCGGGTAGCCATGGATATGCGCCCATCCACACACGAGCTCCTGCCCGTAGAGCGGCTTGAATTCGGAGAAGCGCGAGCCATCGACAATGCGGCTGATGACCTCGCGTGCATCGTAGGGGACGCGCACATCGGCCGACGCGATGCCGAGCAAATCATCGGCGGGATAGAGGGGCTCTTCGACGTCGGCACTCGGCTGCGGGCCCGCCTTCTTCCAGTTGAGATGCGCCACGATCTCGCGCCCCAAGCGAATCGCATCGAGCTCATCCTCGGCCATGTAATCCGAGGCGCCGCTCACGCGTGAGTGCATCTCTGCGCCACCGAGCGCCTCGTGCGTTGTCTCCTCGCCAGTCGCCATCTTCACGAGCGGCGGGCCACCCAAATAGACCTGCGCCTGCTTCTTCACCATGACGACGTAGTCGCTCATCCCGGGGATGTAGGCGCCGCCTGCCGTCGAGCTGCCGAAGACAAGACAGACCGTCGGCATGCATTGCTGCGAGCGACGCGTGAGGTCGCGAAAGCCGCGTCCACCGGGCACGAAAATCTTCGACTGGTTCGGCAGATCCGCGCCGGCACTCTCGATGAGCGAGACAGACGGCATGCCGTTCTGCTCGGCCACGTCGGAGAGCCTGCCGCTCTTCACGACGCTGTACTCGCTCATCGCGCCGCCCTTCACCGTCGCCTCGCTCGCGGTGATCACGCACTCCACACCGGAGACCACGCCGATGCCTCCAACGACGCTCGCGCCCGGCGTGTGCCCGGAGATCTCAAAGCCCGCGAGCGGCGCCAGCTCAAGGAAGTATGAGCCCGGGTCAAGCAGCGCCTCCACACGCTCACGCGGCAAGAGCTTCTTGGCCTCGATGTGACGCTGGTTGTATTTCGCGCCCCCTCCATCGCGCGCCTTCTTCAGCGCGGCCTCCAGCTTCTCAAGCGACTTCAGGTTCGCCTGGTGGTTCTCCACAAAAGTCGCGCTGCGCGAATCAACGTTCGAGCGCAAGACCGGATAGCGATGAACGTGCATGCCTGCACGCTACCAGCCCGACGCTCAAAAATGAATGGCCATTCATTTTCTACGGCCACCAACAAGAGGGACGAGACCTCCGCCTCGCCCGTCTCCTCTCTCCTGCGGAAGTTTCATCGTTCCTCCTCTCCAGTGAGCGGGCCCATGTTCAGCTAGAGCGGCGAGATAGTGCTGAATTGCAGCCAGAAATCGTGTGTATGCGGCGGGATACAAGCGTTCCCGAGCTCCAGAGCGTCCGTATGCAGCGGGATACAAGCGTTCCCCGACCTTCAGAGCGGCCGTATGCGGCGGGATACAAGCGGGTTGGAGCTCCGGAAGACGTGTATGCGGCGGGATACAAGCGGGTTGGAGCTTCGGAAGACGTGTATGCGGACCGAGCAGCAGAGGGCAGAGCAGAAGTTTGGCTGTACGCCGCGTTGGTGCTGGATAGGCCTTCGCGCGCGAGCGTCCGCGTGATCGGTTGCGATGCGTTCTGGGTCATCTCGCAACCGGGCAATGACGGCGCAAAGGCTTGCGTTTGAGGGAACCCAGAGCGCTCCGCGGGAGGTCTTCTGCTCTCCGTGCGCGAACCGACGCTAAAGCGAGATGCGTCCGTCCGTGAGCTCGGCCCGCCACGTCAAACGCGCACGCGCGCCCTCGGTCATGTGCACGCGCAGGTCTCTGTCGATGATCACAACGTCGGGATGCTCGGGCAGCGTTGGAAGCACCTCCAAACATCGCTGTGGCCCCATCACAAAGCATGCGGTCGAGAGCGCATCGGCATCCACCCCGCGACGCGTGATCAAGGTGACCTGAATCGTCTCTGCCGCAGGCCTTCCCGTGCGCAGATCGATGATGTGATGCCAGCGCCTTCCCTCGTCATCGATGAAGTAGTGCTCATAGTCGCCCGAGGTCGAGATGCTGGCATCGCTGACATCCAAGAACGCGATGTAGTCGCTGCGACGCGGATGCTGAATCCCTACGCGCCACGGGCGATTTCCGCGCTGACCATGAAGGTGCACTTGGCCACCACCAAAGATCATGAAGTTCGGAAAGCCATCCTCGACGAGCATCGCCTCCGCTCGATCCAGCGCATAGCCCTTCGCGATGCCGCCTGTGCCAATGGCCATGCCTGCGCGACGCAAAAAGACAGTCTGCGCCGCCGCATCCATCACGATGTCTTGGTAGCCGACGAGGGGAAGTCGCTCTGCAATCTCCGCATCAGTCGGCACGCGCTCATGACCGCGCTGAAAGAGGTAGAGGCCGCGCAGCGCAGCCCACGTGAGATCGAAGGCGCCATGGGTCTCGTTCGAGACGCGCACGCCCGTCTGAAGGATCGACCAGGTGTCGTCATCGACAGGCACAGGGTGATCACCCGCCGCCGCATTCACCGCCGAGACGCGGCTCGTCTCGCGCCACTCGGAGAGCACGTCTTCAAGCCGCTCAATCTCATCAAGCGCGCGCCCCATCGCAGCCTGACCACGCGCCTCGTCGTCGCCCACAACCGTCATCTGGTAGACGGTGCTCATCATCGACCGCTCGGCGCGAATCACAGGCGCCTCCTCAGGCGGCGGCGTGACGACAGGGGCCTCCGTGCGCGGCCTGTCATGCGGCTCTTCGTCGGTGTCGCAGCCGAGGAGCGGGGCACTCATGAGCGCGAGTGCAAGGAGGGCGCGGGGTCGCGAGAGCGTCGTCATCGCGGGTGAGTGTAGGCGAGCGCGCGACATCGTCAGCTCACGTGTCCTCATCGGGATAGGCGTCCGGGTTGATGACGTACTCATTGCGATCGAGAAAATCGATGTTCATGTAGACGCGCCGTGGTGGCTCGGCGGGTGAAATCAGAATCATCCACGCGTAATCCTGCAGCCCACTGTTGAGAAGAATCTCGGTCTGCATCGCGGTGCTCAAGCGCTGCGCCACTTCTTGCTCGCTCACGAGCAGCGCGTGCCGAGATGTCACTTCCACAGCGCTCGGGAAGTCACCGCCGGTGAGTGTCCATCCGCGCACGGAAGCGACGCCGAGCGGTCCGTCTTCGAAGTCTGGCCACGCGATGTAGAGGTGTTGCTCGGAGACGCCGAACGCCTCCGCGACCAACTCCTTCAGCTTGGGCGGGTCGACGCGCGCGAGCAGGAATGTCCAAAACGTTCCGTCCATGTCGAGGCTTACAGGAACGACTGAGACAGCGGAATGACTGGACGCCGCGTTGATGCTTGATGCGTCCTCGGACGCGAGCGTGATCAGGTTCTCGCTCGAGGCGTTGCGGGTACTCCCTCAACCGTGTCGTTTGCGCCGTCATGGCCGACGTGCGGAACCACCCACAACGTCGCGCGCGAGATCACGTAGCCCTCGCGCGCGATCACGCCGACCAAGCGCCAACGCCGTATACGGTTCAGTCAATATTTTCTCTCCATCCATCAGTCACCGACGCACGTTGGCGGTCGAAACTCACTTGGAGAAAGTGACGTTCTTCTCGACCGCATCGCGCGAAGTCCGGCACGTATTCGCCGCCGCACTCTTGTCTTCCTTGCCGATCGCGATGCCGAACAGAATCTGCATCTCCTCGCCGATGCCGAGCAGCGGACGAAGCACCTCGGGGTGAAGCGAGAGACTCGCCTGTGCGCAGGTTGCGAGACCCTCTTCCTCGGCGAGCAGCATCACCGATTGCAGCCAGCAGCCCACGTCGATGCCGGCCCAAAGCCCGAAGCGCCTATCAATGCATATGATTGCAATATGAGGCGCATCGAAGGCCACGAAGTTGCGTAGCCAGGCGGCATGTCGCGCCGGACCATCATCGCGACGCACGCCCATCGCATCGTAGAGCGCCTTGCCGCACGCACGACGGTGCGTCCCGTAGGGCTCGGGGTAGTTCGTCGGGAAGGGCACATCTGGGTTCGGCATTGCACTCGCTGCCGCGGCGAGAAGGCCTGCTTCCAGCTTGGCGCGCGTCTCTCCGGAGGCGACCCACACACGCCACGGCTGGATGTTGCACCAGGAGGGCGCGCGCTGCGCACGCTCGAAGATGCGCGTCAGCACCTCCTCAGAGACGGGCTCTTTCTGGAAGGCGCGGACACTGCGACGTTGGGCGAGGGCATCGGAGACGTTCATACGGACAGGTCATAGGAGAAAAGCGCGCCTTTACCAGTATGCTCGCGCCCAATGAGTGCACCTGTTCCTCGCTCTGAACGCCTTCCCTTTGGCGACCGCCTCCACATCGAACGCTTCCGCTACGAGAACGGCCTTGAGCTCCTCGTCCTGCCTGACAGCTCGGCGAAGATCATCTCGTACAACACGTGGTTTCGTGTCGGCTCACGCGATGAGGTGACGAACAAGACCGGCATCGCGCACCTGCTCGAGCACATGATGTTCATCGCCACCAAGAGCATGCCGGAGGGCATGTTCGACAAGCTCATCGAGCAAGCGGGCGGCGAGAGCAACGCGGCGACTTGGGTCGATTGGACCTACTACCACGAGAACCTCCCGAGCTCGGAGCTGGCCCTCGCGATCAAGGTCGAAGCCGACCGCATGCAGAACCTCGTGCTCGGCAAAGCGCGCGTCGCAAGTGAGATCGAGGTCGTCACAAGCGAGCGACGGGACCGAGTGGATGACGACGTCGAGGGACGCGCATCGGAGGTGCTCTACGCCAACGCATTCGGCAAAACGCATCCCTACGGATGGCCCACAATTGGATGGAAATCTGACATCCAGGGCTACGAGGCGAAAGACTGCGTGAAGTTCTACAAGCAGCACTACGCGCCCAACCGCGCAACGATTGTGATCGCAGGAGACGTCGACCCAAACGATGTCGCCCAGCGCATTCAGGAGGCCTACGGCGCCATCCCCGCATCGAAGGAAGTGCGCGCCGAGATGAGGCCCACGAAGCCTCGTCCCGCGAGCGAAAAGACGCTTCGTCTCTCGACGCCCACGGAGAAAATCGCGATGGCCTGGCACGCACCGCGCTTTGCGGATCGCGATCACGCAGTCGCCGCCATCATTGGCCAAATGCTCACGGGCGGACGCAGCGCACGTCTCTTCCGCGAGCTCGTGCACGTGAAGGAATTGGCCACTGAAGTGCGCGCAGGCATCGCCCCCTTCGAGCACGCCTCGCTCTTCGACATCTCGGCCTCGGCACGTGAAGGCGTCCCGATCCAAAAGTCGCGCGCTGTGATCGAGAAGGCGCTCAAGAAGCTCAGCACTTCGCTCGTCGAACGGGACGAGCTTGAGAAGGTGAAGAACCGCTACGAGCTTGGCTTCTTGAGCTCGCTTGAGACGGTCTCGGGCAAGGCGGAGCAGATCGGATTCTCCGCGCTTGTCGCGAACGACCCAACGCACTCGTTTCAGCGTCTCGAAGAGGTGCGAAGCGTGACGCCTGAAGATGTCCTCCGTGTCAGCCGCGCGATCTTTTCCGGCCCAGTGACGGTCGTGATCGTGGAGCCCAAGGCCGACAAGAAGGTGGCCGCGTGAGCAACGTGAAGTCGAAGAATGATGTGCGCCTTGAGGGCGGCACGATGCTGCTCTGTGAGCCTGACAGTGCGATCCCGGTCGTCGACATCGACATCGTTTTGCGTGGCGGCTCGCTCTACGATCCTGTGGGCAAAGAAGGCCTCGCGCGCATCTACGCGCGCCTTCTTCGGCGCGGGACGGGCGAAGCGGCGAAGTCGGGGGCACTCACTTCCGAGGCCTTCGATGAGGCCGTGGAGAGCCTCGGCGCCGCGCTCTCGATCGATGTCTCGACCTCTGCCGTTCGCTTTCACGGAAGCGTCATTCGTCGCAACCTGGAGCCCTTCTTCGCGCTGCTCGCATCCGTTGTGCAGCACCCTGCCCTGCGCCCGCGTGAGCTCGCCCATGTGAAGCGTGAAGCGGTCGCCGAGATTCTCTCGCAGCGCGACAACGATCGATGGCTGGCCGCGCGGGCCTTCCGCATGGCGCTCTTTGAAGGCCATCCCTACGCGCGCTCCGCGCTTGGAAGCTCGATTTCGCTCAAGCGCATCACCATCAAGGATGTGGAGGCCTTTCACGCGGATCGACTGCGTGCCTCGAATGCGGTCGTTGCCTTCTCGGGGGACATCACAGCGGCCGACGCCAAGGCGCTCGTGAAGCGCCACCTCGCACTGCCTTCCGGCGAGGCCACCAAGCTCGCGCTGACCGACAAAACGCCGACTTCGGGGCTTCGCGTCATCCTCGTCGACAAGCCTGACAGGACCCAGACGCAGATCTTCATGGGCACAGTCGGCGTGAAGCTCGCGGAGCCCGATTTCTATCCGCTCGCGATCGCGAACACCGTCTTCGGCGGGACCTTCACCGCACGCCTCGTGAAGGAGGTGCGAAGCAAACGCGGCTGGAGCTACTCCGCGCAGAGCCGTCTCTACGCGGACCAAGTGCGCGATGCGTGGTCCATCTATACGCATCCATCGCTCGAGAACGCGGTCGAGTGCGTCGCGCTGGAGCTCCGTCTGGTGAGGGACTTCGTCAAGAAGGGTGTCAACGCGGAGGAGGTCGGCTTCGCGCAGTCCTTCCTCTCGAAGAGCCACGCCTTCGAGCGCGACACAGCCGCCAAGCGTCTCGACCCGCGCATTGAGGCGGCGGTGTTCAGCCTCCCCGAGTCGTTCCACGCGAAGTACCTGGAGCACGTTGCCAAGGTGGATGCTGAGTCCGCGTCGCGTGCGGTGCAGGCACGGCTGGCGGGCCCCGGTGGGCGCGGTGGCGATCTCGTGGTGGCGATTCTCGGGCCTGCTGCGCGCCTTGAACGAGACCTCCGAAAGCTCCGCGGTGTGTCGAACATCACGACCATCCCCTTCGCGGATCTCGCGACCTAGCCCGTCAGCCCGCGCGCGCTTGGCCCGCCCAGACGCGTTACCTCTCTGACGCCAGGGCTCCGAAGCCCAGATGCGCGCACGTTGGCAGCCTCAAAAACGCTCAGTTCCAGCCAATCAGCGGCCTGGCACAACCGTTGCCCAAGAGGGTGTTCGAAAGCGCTGCTCGAGCCTGTGTCGTGCACGCTGTGACGGTGCGTCAGCTCCCCAGCCTGACAAACCCGACCGCTTATCCTCGCCCCGAAATCGATTGTGCCCTGTTGACATCAAACAGGCCCTGAGTCCTACTCGCCCGCCTCGTCGGGCCTCTTCCTGATGACGTGGTTTCCAGCCTCACGAATCCACCTCTCAGGCCAGGTCAGTTTGAACAACGTGCAGCCCCCGCCCCTTGTTTCAAGCCCCTGATTCGCGGATCCAACGAACTACTGCTCGGTCACGTCGCCGTGACGTCTGGAGAGTCTGTGAAGCACCTCAAGTCGGTCCCCTCTGCACTCATCGTCCTCGCACTCGGGGCGTTGCCTTCGAGCTTGATGGCACAGGCCGCTGCCCCCGATGCCGCCACCACGACGACGGCGCCGGCTGAAGCGGCGGCGCCAGCTGAAGCGGCGGCGCCGGCTGAAGCGGCACCGACCGAGGAGCAAGAGACCGAGGAGGAAGCGACCCCGCCAGTTTCTGCGGATCCAGCGGCAGACGCAGCGCCGGCAGACGCAGCTCCCGCAGACGCGCCTCCAGCAGACGCAGCTCCGGCGGAAGAGGCTGCAGAAGCTCCCGCGCCCGAGCCCCTTGCCTGGCGAAACAGCTTCTTCTCGTGGACGCAAGGCGCAACCCTCGCGACGTTCGCGCGCGGCGCACTGCCCCACTACAACCCGACCTACTACCACTCGTTCAACCTCAACCCTCGCTGGTACCTCGACGGGCAGACGTTCCTGTGGCTGAACGCTGGTGCGTTCGTCGAGGCAACGCAGGACGATAGTTCCTCCGTCAGCGCCAACGAGTTCTACTTGTTCGACACCATCGTCGAGCTCCGACGCATGGTGGCTTGGGAAGGCTTCATCTTCATCCCCGGCGTCCGTCTGACCATCCCCACATCAAAGGCCAGCCAAGCGGCAGACCGCATCATGAACACGGGTCTCGGCCTCATCGTCGTGCGACCGGTTCCTGAGGCTGCAGGCATGACGATCGCTGGCGTCCTCCGCTACACGCGCTGGTGGGCAGGATCGAACCTCACCAACTCGCCCGATGGGCAATGCTTGAGCTCCGCGTTCTGCAGCCGCGCCAACGAATCCGACCGCATCACGGCGGGCCTGAACGTCAACATCACCCCCGTCGAGCATCTGACGCTTACGGGGAGCGCGTTCTTCGCCTGGGTCAACGACTTCGGCGTCGCGCCGGGCAACTCAGGGGCCGTCACCGCGTCAGGCGATGATGCCCTGGTAGACACCAGCAACCACTGGGACAACTTCGCGTCGTACTCGTTCTCCGTAGCTTACGACCCGATCGAGTGGCTCAACGTCTCGCTTTCCTGGTCGAACTCGACGTTCTTCTCGCGACTCATGAACAACTTCGGAAGCGTCCGGAACCCCTTCGACCTGACGGAGTCGCCCGACCAGCAAGTCACCCTCAGCCTTCAGATGACGCTCGATGCGTTCTACACGTCCGTGACCACGAGTGGCGAGCAAGCCGATGACGGCCTCACGCCAGAAGAGCGCCAGCGTCGTCGTCAGGGCCTCGGCTCGAACGACAGCGACGAGAACACCTCGCAGACGCGCACCACGCGCTTCTAAGCGACGGCTCTCCACACCCAACGCCTCTGACTTCGGTCGGGGGCGTTTTGCTTTCAGCCACTCGTGAGGTCCGCATGCGTGTCTCGCTTGAAGAAGCCCTGAAGCTCACCCTGACGCATGGCCAGCGCTGCCTGGTCGGCATGGAGGCTGTGCCTGTGCACGAGGCCGCGGGTCGCATCCTCCGCGAAGACGTCGTCTTTCCGACGCAGCTACCGCCCTTCGACTACGCGCAGATGGACGGCTACGCGCTCGCAGCGCACGCCGAGACGGGCGCTCGCTTTGTCGTCGTCGGTGAATCGCGGGCAGGCTCACCGGCCGAGGCAGGCACGCTGGATGCGGCCATCGCCATCTCGACAGGCGCGATGATGCCGAGCGGCATGCACGTGGTTGTCCCCTGGGAGCATGTTGAGCGGGTGGACGATGTCATCGTGCTCAAGAAGCCAGCACGCGCCGGGCAGTTCATTCGTCGTGCGGGCGAGGATGCGTGCAAAGGCGCGAGCGTGGCGACAGTGGGAACCCGCCTTGAGGTCACGCATGTCCCCGCGCTGGCCGTGGCGGAGCGTGCGGAGGTTCATGTCTCGAAGAGGCCCACGGTTGCGCTCTTCCTCACGGGCGACGAGCTACGGGCACCGGGAGGCGAAGACCGGCCTGGCTCCATCGTCGACACCAACGCGCCGATGCTTCGCGCGCTGCTGACGTGTGCGGGCGCGGACGTCATCTCGGTTCAGCACATCGCCGATGTCGAAGGCGCACTTGAGCCCCGACTCGCGGCCTGTTCAGCCGACGTGCTCATCACGGTCGGCGGCGCGGCGGATGGCGCACACGATCACGTCGCCAAAGCCTTCGCGCACCTTGAGGCGGAGTGGATCTTTCGCGGCGTGGCGATCAAGCCAGGAAAGCCCGTCGGCCTTGCACGCTGCGGCCGCACGACGCTCGTCGCGCTCCCCGGAAATCCCGGCTCTGCATTTGTCACCGCCGTGCTCTTTGTCCTGCCGCTCCTCTCCGCGCTCGAAGGAGACAACGCCGCACAGCCTCGCTTCGTGCGCGCCCAAACGAAGGCCGCCCTCGACGGTGCCTCCGACCGCATCGCGCTCCACTACGGCGCCCTCGATCTCGTCGACGGACGCGCTGTCTTCACCGCAGCCCGAGGCGCTGCTTCGGGATCCGTCGCGGGTCTTCTCACCGCGCAGAGCCTGGCGCTCGTGCCGATTGGCGCCCGCATTGAAGCCGGCGGCGATGTCGACGTCTTGCGGACGGCGCCGTCCCATACAGCTCATATTGGATTCATATCCAAATAGTATATGGACCCGTTTAGAATGCGCCCGAAAGCGTCACGCTTGTCTGTGTCCCGGAGACGTTGAGCTGAAGCGAATAGGTATGCGTCACGCTGTGCTCCGAGCCGCCGCGGATGAGATGCGTGATCGGAAACGCGATGAAGGGCGCGGCCTGCGCAGCGATGAGCCAACCCAAGTCTTGCTGTGCTGCGGCGTCCACACAGGGCTGGTCGATTTCGACATTGGTCGAGCAGATCCGTGAGCCAGCTTCGGCGGCGAGGCCGATGCCCGTTCCAAGCCCTGCCACACCCACCAGACCGAGCACCCAGGACCAAGCGGGTACGTCGTGGTCTGGGCCAAACGTGAGGGGCACAGCGACGGTCCAGAGCACTGCACCGGCCGCAGAGAGGCCCCAGATCGGGCCTTGCGCATCCAACCAGGGCGCCTGACGCGTGAGGTAGTCGGGGTCAGTCGGCATGGAGACAGCGAGCCGTGAACCAAGGCGTGCTGTGCGATCCTGCCAGAGCGCCCATGCGCCACCGTAGGCACCCGCACCGAGCGCAATCGCGACGGCACCGAGGACGTTTTCTACCGTGTGATCGCCCGAGCTCGCATTGACCTCGACAGCGACGGCGAGCGGCTCCGCTGGCTGAGGCTCCGTCGCGTCCACGGCGGGTTCGGTCACAACGGTGACGGGCGTCTCGGGGACAACGACGGTGGGACGTGCTGGGTCCACTGTCGGCGGCGGGGCCACGGCAACGACCGTCTCGATGTGCTGATCGGTCGTCCAATCGTGCGAGCGGCCCTGCCTCAGCGATGCGAGCGAGAGCGCCAGGCTCGTCGCCTGCGTGCGCACGACGGCGAGTTCGCGGGAGGTCGCGACGTCGATGCGGTGAAGCGTGAAGATTGGCGTCGCGTCGCTTGTCGCGTCCACGAGCCAGACCTCGCGTGCTCCGGCGATGCCACCCAAACGAGCGACGCGCGCCACGAGATCACCGTCGACCGTGGTGGCCATGATGCGCAGCGGTGCGGACTGAAAGAGGGTCTCGCTGAGCGAGTCGATGTGCACCTCAGCGCCGTTGCGGCCGAGATCGATGCGATGGACACGGCCACGGCGTGTCCCGCTGCACTCCACCTGCACGCGATACTCGCCAGGGCGCAGGTCTTCTGTCAGCAGTGGCGTCGAACCGAACTCAAGGCCGTTCAGGCGCACCGCGCAGCCCGAGGGCTCGCTGAGGATGCGCAGTCGCGCGCCCGGCATCGCGGCCAGCGTGCGATCGACCTCGTCCAAGATCGCACGGACCTCTGGCGGATGTTGCGTTGGCGTCGCTGCACCACGGGGCACCAGGCGACGACAGGCAAAGCCTTGCTCAAGCGCACGTGCGTGCTGGTCCGTCTCTTCGAGGGAGCGGACGAGATAGAGGCAGGTATCGAGCACCTGGCGCGAACGCGTCGCTTCACGGTTGAGCTCAGCGAGCGCGCGATCGGTGACGGCCTCGGCCTGTGCGAGGGCAGAGCGAGCACCGTCGTAATCCGCACGCGCAAGCGAACGCACGGCTTGTCGGCTCGATGCAACCCAGCGCGCGAGATCGGACTCGGACATCTCGGGTGCGTCCACGCCGTAGCGCTCCTCGAGCGCCTCGCGGGCCGCATCATGCGAGCGCAGGTTGGTGCCGGTGGTCGCGGCCATATCCGCGACGGGGCTCACATCTGGCGCGCCTGTCCCGCGATCGAGAGGCAGTAGGAGCACTTGTGCGTGCGCTTGTTGGGAGACGACGTTCAACCCGATCACGACTGCGGCCAGTAACGCGACTCGGAGCCCACACGGCAAGAACGTCTCCGCGTGACCTTGAGAACCCTTCGACATGGTGCCTTCCTCGACACGCACACCTGTTGTGGTGCACGTGGGAAAGGTATCGGATCTCTGCGCGAACCGTTGCGCAGAATTCGTCGCTACTGCGGGGCCGACTCCTCGAAGTCGATGTCGAGCTCAGCGCGTTGTCCTTCCGTGATGCGAACCGTCCGCGTGGTGGTGTCCGAATCGGAGGTAATGACCACCCGATGCGACCCCACAGGCAGGTCAACCGTGAGCGGGCAACGCCCGACCCGCGTTCCATCGACTGAAACATCTCCCCACGGAAACGCGGTCACATGAAGCTGTCCGGTTGCGGGCGCAGCCGCGGGCGCCACGGGCGTGGGCGGCGTGACGACCGTCGTGGGCCGATCCTCACGCACGGGATGCCGCGGCCGTGAGGGCACACTCGAGACGACCTGAGCTCGTTCCACGAGCGCTTCTGTGGGAACTGCGGCGTCAGGAAGCGCCTCGACGGGCGGCGGCGTCACACCCGCTGGAGGCGTGGCGACTTCGGGTGGGACTTCGGGTGGCTGAGGCGCGGTGGGCAACACAGGTAGCGTGGGCTCTACGACTGAGATCGCGTCCGGTGTCGGGCCAGCGATGGCGCCAGGACGTGTCGCGAACGCCCAGGCCACACCGCCAACGCCGAGGATTCCTACGCCGACCACGGCCAATGCGAGCCAGGTTCGGGCCGCACCAGATGGCACGGGCACCGGTGCTGAGGCTGGGATGGGGCTTGTCCGCTGAGGCTCAACGTAGCTCGGCGTTGGCGCCGCACGGGCTTGGCGTGGCTCGGCGCTGGGACGCGTCGCTGTGGCCGGGAGCATGCTCGCGAGCAAGTCCGGGTCATGCATCGTGCGGGTCGCGCCTGGGTCGGTTTCTGGGGTCGGAGGCGCCTCCGCTGCATGACGACGCAGCGCGGTGGTCATCTCCGCAAGGCGCCTGCGACCGTTGATGGGCGATGGACGATTGCCGAGCGCTTCAATCGCTTCGATGGCAGTGGCGTAACGGTTGTCCGGATTCGGCGCGAGGAACTTCTCGACGATGACGCAGAGGTCTGCTGGCACATGCGGCGCCACCTTCGCGAGCGGCTCTCGCTGACCCAGGCTCGCAGCCATCATGATGGCCAGATCCGACGGGCCATCGAAGGGGCGCCCACCACTCAGCGCCTCGTAGAGGACGACGCCCACCGACCAGAGATCCGCGCGTCCATCCACCGGCTTACCGAGCGCTTGCTCCGGGGCCATGTAAGCCGCTTTGCCCTTCACGGTGCCCGTTGTCGTGGTGAACCCGGTCTCGCCCTTGATCCGATCGCGATGCGTTGGTTTCGCAATGCCAAAGTCGGCGAGCTTGAAGTTGCCCTGCAGGTCCAAGAGGATGTTGGACGGGCTGACGTCACGATGCACGAGGCCCGCAGGCTGGCCGTCGATCGTGTGCTCATGGGCGCAGGCCAGCGCCTCAAGGACATCGAGCGCAAGCACGAGCGTGAGGTCGACAGGGAGTGGCTGGCCTAGCTGCTTCAGGAGTGAGCGAAGGTCACCTCCGGGGACGTACTCCAAAGACATCCACCAGGCGTTCTCATCGCAGCCGAACTCGTAGACCTGCGCGATGTGCGGATGCGCCAAGCGCGCGGCAAAGCGAGCCTCGCGCTGAAAGAGGCGAACGAAACCGGGCTCGGCGGCGCGCTCTGGAAGAACACGCTTGAGGCAGACCTCGCGTTCAAAACCCTCGTGACCGCGACGAACTGCGAGGAACGTCTCGGCCATACCGCCACGCCCCAAGGGTCGCAGGATCTCGAAGGGCCCGAACTGCATGCACAAGCAGCCTAACACCCTCGCCCGCCCGACGCGCAGAAGTCAGCGATCCGCCTGCCCCTCAGGCCGAGATTCGGGCTCCCAACCGGGTCGGCCGAAGACGCGCTTCCAGGTCTCCGCAAGCGAGCGCGATCGCATCACGTCGCGCGCGATGTCTTTGTACTCATGCGTCGCAATGCGAAGCGGGTTGTACGTCGTGATGTTCTTGGTGAGCCCGTAGACGACCGGCTCCACCTCGGCGGCGAAGGTGCCAAAGAGCCGATCCCACAAGATGAAAATGCCCCCGTAGTTGCGATCGAGATAGGGCCCATTGGAGCCGTGATGAACACGGTGGTGTGAGGGCGTGTTGAAGAGCCACTCGAAGGCGTGCGGCAGCCTCTGGATGGCCTCCGTGTGTACCCAGAACTGGTAGAGCAGGTTGATGCCACCGGAGATCAAGATGAGCTCAGGGCGCACGCCGAGAAATGCGATCGGAGGGAAGAGGACGAGCGAGAGAAAGGGCGTCCAAGGCTGACGAAGCGCAGTCGAGAGATTGTATTTTTCGCTCGAGTGATGGGCGACATGCGAGGCCCAGAAGAGGCGGATCTCGTGCTCGAAACGGTGGTGCCAGTAGTAAGCGAAATCCCAGAGGACGATGGCGAGCGTCCACTCCAGGGCAGCGCTCTCGAAGGTCGTGATGCGATGCAGATAGGCACCACGCGCGAGTGCGTAGACGCCCGCGTTGATCAGGGTGACGAAGAAGAGTGAGCCGACCCCCATCGCAAGACTCGCCGCCGTGTCCTTTGGAATGTCGTAGCCGCCGCGCGTATGCATGCGTGCGAGGACCTTCCACTCGATGAGCATCGCGAGCAGAAAGAAGGGGATGGCGTACAGGGTTGGGTCAGGGACTGAGAGGAAGTCCACAGGCTGAGTGTGCGCGCTTCGCGGTCGGATCGATCACGCGGGACAAAAGAAAACGCCACCGGCCCGAAGGCAGGTGGCGTTCCTTGTGTGGAGCTGGGTTCAGCTCAGGGCGTGAAGCGGAAGCCGGAGCCGGTCATGACCGCGCCTGCCGTGTTGAACGACTGGAGGGATGCGAACCCGCCTGTCGCGTCTTCAACGCCGATTGTCGCGCTGCTACCAGTGTTCTCCATGCCAGCCCCAGCGGTCATGGTGCAATAGTGGAACTCGATCCGGCCCGTGGTCTCCGCAAACTGGGCCTGGAATGTGAGCGCCTCGGTCCCGGCACCTGTCGCACGCCAGTTGGTCCACTGGGTCGTGAAGATTCGGCTGCCTGCGGCACCCGTGGTCAACGTGCGAACGTCCGCGCCAGCGTTGGGACGAAGGTCATCCCAGAACGCAGCAACAACCGAGTTCGGGGTCCCTGCTGCGGGCAGCGTGGTGTTCGAGAACGATGACGATGGCGACCCTGCAGAGCTTGGCCAGAGCTGAATGAAGCCGTTCGAGCTAACCGAGTAGTGGGTCATCGGCGAACCGAAGTACGACACGGTGAACGGCAATGCGGTCACCGTTGAAACCGAGTCGTCAGTCGTGACGCCAGCGACCGGGGTGGCAGCGGACATGTCAACACACATCGCTGCGATCGGCGAACGCGTAGGCGGAATCGGATTGGCAATCGTGGTGAACACCAAGTCGACCAAACCGCCAAGTCCCGTGTACGCACGCGCCATAACGATGCGCGTCACTGTGGCAGCCGTTGTGTTGGAGAGCGTGAGCGTCTCTGCGCCGCCATCTCCCCCCGCGTCAACGTTTGTGGAGCAGGTCGCGGCCGCGCAGCTATCCGCAGCCGAGAGCACCAGGTCGAAAGCCGTGGGTGTGCCACGAACCGTCATCGTGCTGTTCGCGGGCACCGTGACCGAGTAGTAGCGGGTGTTGTTCGCAGCGGTACCGCCGCCGCAGCCCGAGGCCGCAAAGCGCGCCGCGCCAGTGCGGGTGTCCTCTGCCGTCAGCGTCGTCGTCCCACCGGCGGGGACGCTGCGAGCGGTAGAGCATGGGGAGACAGGCGGAGTGTCGATCGCAAGCGTCGTCGTGAAGGGACCCGAGAGCGTCGCGCTGGCCGAGTCAACCACGGCGTAGATCGTGACCGGCGCGGCGGATGCGTTCACCCAAGCCGCGCTGTTCGTCGTCGCCTGCATTCCGCTGTCATCCCCTGCAAGGCAGGCGCGTGGCGATCCGCCGCACGTGGCCGCCGGGCCCGCAACAAGATTGATGGAGGGGTTGAAGGTCATGTCACCTGGCGCAACCGTGACGGTCGCGCGCTGGCCGGCTGGGACGACAACCTCATACACGACATCGCTGCCGGCCGTGCCGGAGCAGGACGTGCCGAAGCCGTAGTCATTGGCGGCCCCAACTGTGGTGCCCATCGCGCTGCCAACAGCGAGTGGACGTGCACCGAAGCAGCGATCGCCCATCGGAACGGTCTCAAGCGTGACGTTGAGGACGAAGGTTCCGCCCGCGTCAGGGTCATCGAAATTGTCGACAATCGCGAACACCGTCGTGGCTGCGGCAGTATCGTTTGCCCAAACAACGCGATTCACCGTAGTTGCTGTGCCGGAGTCGTCCGAAGCGAGACACGTGCGTGGCGATCCTCC
>JBILQT010000399.1:0-5662 GCA_044373065.1 Sandaracinaceae bacterium | reverse complement strand
TGTCTCCTCACGCTCGGCTTCTGCACCACCGCCGAGGCGCAGACCGTCATCCGCCCGAACTTCATCTTCGCCGTCGACAACTCCGGCTCGATGAATGGACTGACCGGGGCTGCGGGCGCCACCAACAGCTGCGGCTACTCAAGGCGGCGCATCAATGACGTGGGTTGCGTCATCCGCAACGTGGCCGATGGCATTGGCGACGCGAGCTTTGGCCTCGCGATGTTCAACTTCGGCTGCCGGGCCGCCGCGCCCTTCTACCCGAACGGTGTCGGCGGCTGCGGCTCCGGTACCTGCCCAAGCGCAGCCTCCCAGCCCGCGTTCTCGGTGACAGCAGGGTCGCTGCCCTATCCGAGCTTCTACGGCTGCAACAACGCCGGGCGCATCGTCGTGCCCGTCGAGGAGCGCCTGCGCTACGAGCTTCGTTCGTGGGTCGATGGCGTCTACACCAGCTGCACCACTGTGCCTGCGCTGGGCGCGCTTGGTGGCAACGAGATGTGCATGGTCCCCACCTCGCCACCTGGAGCACTGATCGGCTCCACACCGAACGCGGGCATCCTGCGCGAGGTCTACGACTACCTCTCCAACAACATCGCGGGCACGCCGAGCCCTTATGTGAACTTCAACGGCACCGGCGCCGCCGACCCGTTTGCCGCCTGTCGACCTACCTCGATCATCCAGCTCACCGATGGCAACGAGACATGCGCAGGTGCGTGGGGCACGCCGCTCAACGCAGCCAACCTCGGCTGCCTGCAAGTCGACCTCAACGGCGACGGAACGATCGCACCCGGTCGCATCCCGATGACCGACCCGAACCCGCTCGTGCGCGGCCTCTTCGAGCGCAACGACGACATCAACGACGACGGCGATTGCTTCGACATGGGCGAGCAGCGCGCCTTCCGCGTGCGCGTCTATCCGGTGCAGTTCGAGGGCACCGTGGGCACCGACTGCGCTTGCGATACGCCGATCGAGAACACAGGCCGCCTCGGCGGCACGACGCCTCACACCGTCGGCTGTTCCGCGACAGCTTGCGCGCCGCTCACGATGGGCGGCCTGCGCCACGGCTACTACGCACGCAGCGAGGAAGAGTTCGCGGAGGTCGTCAGCCAGATCGTCGCGGACTCGGCGCTCGTCGAGACCTGCAACATGCTCGATGACGACTGCGACACACGCATCGACGAGACCTTCTCCACCGGCGGCGCATGCACGGCGGGCGTGGGCGCTTGCCTTCGCACAGGAACACGCACGTGCTCCGCGGATGGCCTTGGCACCGTCTGCTCGGTGACGGCGGGAACGGGCTCTGCAGAGAACACCGATGCGGCCTGCGGCAACGGCATCGATGACGACTGCGATGGCACGATCGACTGCGCCGACGATGACTGCGTGACGAACCCTGTGTGTCGCTCCGGATGCGTCGGCGGTGTGGAGGTCTGCAACGGCGTCGATGACGACTGCGACATGCTCGTCGATGAAGGCGGCGCAGCACGCGCATGTGGTCGCGCGCTGGGTGTCTGCACGCCTGGCACTGAGACCTGCATCCAGCAAGTTGCACCCGGATCCGGCAGCGCGATGTACACAGCCTGCACCGGCACCACGGGCACGGATGAAGTCTGCAACGGCATCGACGATGACTGCGATGGCGCGATCGACGACGGCATCCCGGTGGGCGCCGAGTGCGGTGCGATGGAGGGCGTGTGTCGCCCCGGCATGTTGCGCTGTGTGGGCGGTCGCGAAGTCTGCGTCGGGGGCGTCCCTGGGCGTCGTGAGGCCTGCAACTGCTCGGATGACGACTGCGATATGCGCGTCGACGAAGACGCCGATGGAACACTCTGCCCAGGCGACAGCGTCTGTGCGGGCTGCCAATGCGCATTGCCATGCATTCCGGATGAATTCGGCGACCGCTGCCCCACCGGCCGCTTGCCCGATCGCTCGACGGGCATGTGCCTCTGCTTGCGCCCTCCATGCTCGATGGAGAGCTGCGCGATGGAGACCGTCACGCGCCTGGGCGAGGTGGTCTGCGGACCTGGAAGCACCACCATTGGGCCCTGCGTCTGCGCGGGCGCAGGATGCCAGCCTGCCTGCGACGGAGTCACCTGTGACCCCGGCACGCGCTGCGACCCCTTCGACCCCACCGGGCGCTGCGTGGAAGACAGCTGTCGCACCAATGGCTGCATGAGCGGCTTGCGCTGCAACATCTCCACAGGCCTCTGCGAGACCGACCCCTGCGCAGGCGTGATGTGCATGACGGGCGAGGTCTGCCGCGAGGGCGCATGCATCGTCGACATGTGCGCCGGTGTGACGTGCCCGATGGGCGAGAGCTGCGTCGATGGCTCGTGTCGCGGCGCCGATGCCGGCACACGTGACGCAGGCACAAGCGGGATGGATGCAGGCAGGCCACGCGTGCTTGCCTCTGGTGGCTCGTGCTCGGCGAATGCAGGCGCACGCACCTCGCACCTGGGCTGGCTCCTCGCCCTCGCAGCGGCCGTCGTCCTCCTGCGTCGCAAGCACCTCGCGGCCCTCACAGCGGTCGCTTTATCGGCAGCATCCGGCTGCGCGGTCGAGCCCTACTGCCTCGCCTGCAACGACCCCGCGATCGACGCAGCCGTGGGCATCGATGCCAGCGCCGACGCACCCCGCCCGGATGTCTACACAGGCTGTCTCCTCGGCGCCGAGGAGACCTGCAACGGACGCGACGACGACTGCGACACGCGCGTCGATGAGACCTTCGACCTGCAGACAAGCCTCGAGCATTGCGGCGCCTGCAACGCACCCTGCGCACCCTCGGGTGCCTTCGGCGTCTGCACGCTCGGCGTCTGCCAGGTGGAGAGCTGCGACGTCGGCTTCATCGACCTCGACATGAACGAGGCGAATGGCTGCGAGTACGGCTGCACCACCATCGCGGAGACCGACGTCTTCTGTGATGGCTTGGATGATGACTGCGATGGACGCATCGACGAGAACGTCGACCTCACGATGGACCCAGCGAACTGCGGCATGTGTGGACGCGTGTGTCGCTTCGCCAACGCCGTCGGCACCTGCGGAGCATCCGCGTGCGTGCTTGGTGCGTGCGATGCGGGCTTCTACGACCTCGACGGAAACGCCGACACCGGATGCGAATACGCATGTGCTGGCGCCATCGGCGGGGTCGAGGCCTGCAACGGCATCGACGACAACTGCAACGGCATGATCGACGAGGACGTCACGCCACCGATGGGCCTCTGTCGCACCCTCGGTGCCTGCGCAGGCGCCGCCCCCACCTGCATGGGCGTGCTCGGCTTCCGATGCGCCTATGGACCTGGCGTCGAAGTCGAGGCGAGCGGCCAACCGATCGCACGCGAGACGCGCTGCGATGGCATCGATGGCAACTGCAACGGCGCCACCGACGAGGCCTTTCGCACGCTCGGCAACGCCTGCTTCGGCAGCGGCGTTGGCGCGTGTCGCACGAGTGGCACGTTCGTCTGCGCGGCCGATGGTGCAAGCGCAGTCTGCAACGCGCCCGCAGCTCCTGCCCCTGGCGCCGAGCTCTGCAACGGCATCGATGATGACTGCGACGGACGCACCGACGAGCCGCGCTCGACACCAGGCACCTCGCCTTCATTCGTGAACACGGCCTGGGTGCAGATCAGCGCAGGTGTCTGGATGATGCAGTACGAGGCCTCACGTCCGGATGCGACAGCGTCAACACCCGGCGCACTCAGTGACCGCGCGTGTTCGGTCAGCGGCGTGCTCCCGTGGACAAGCCTTCGTCAAAGCGATGCGGCCGCAGCCTGCAGCGCATTCGGCGCGCGCCTGTGTACCGAGGCCGAGTACGAGACCGCCTGCCACGGCACCGCAGGCACGTGCACCTGGGCGCAGCAGCCGATGTGCAGCACCTTCTCGGCGACCGCCTGCAACACCGCAGACCGCACGGACCCCGATGTGCTCATGACCACAGGCGCGCTCGCCGAGTGCCGCGCCGTCACGATGGGCGGCAACGTCTACGACCTCAGCGGCAACGTGAAGGAGTTCATGCAGGCCCGCCCCACCGGACGCATCCCGCTCCGCGGCGGCAGCTACAACCAAGGCGGCTTCGGCGCGACCTGCGACTTCGACTGGCAGGTCGTCTCCTCCACGTTCCGCTTTGAGAACGTGGGCTTCCGCTGTTGCTACACGGGTGCGACGGCGCCCTGATCGCACACCTCAGCGCACGACGTTGCGCAGCACGCCCACCCCGCTCACTTCCACCTCCACCACATCGCCCGAGACGAGCGGACCTACGCCCTCGGGCGTTCCTGTGAGCACGATGTCGCCAGGCACGAGCGTCATCGACTGCGAGATGTACGCGAGCAGGACACCGACGTTGAAGACCATGTTCGAGGTGAGGCCGTGCTGCTTGATCTCGCCATTCACGCGGGTCGTCAGCGTGAGGTTCGCCAAGTCCAGCGGCGCCGTTTCAATCCACGGGCCGACCGGGCAGAACGTGTCGAAGCCCTTGCCACGCGTGAACTGCACATCCTTCTTCTGAAGGTCACGTGCGGTCACATCGTTGGCGACTGTCACACCGAAGATGCCAGCGAGCGCGTCTTCCACCGAGGCACGCCGCAGTGACTTCCCAATCACAATGCAGAGCTCGCCCTCGAACTCCACGCGCGCACTCTCCGGAGGCAGCTCAATCGCCGCGCCAGGACCGATGAGCGAGCTCGGGGGCTTCAAGAAAAGAAGCGGCTCCTTCGGCACCTCATTGCCCAGCTCCTTCGCGTGCGCTGCGTAGTTGCGGCCGACACAGACAATCTTGCTCGGCAGGACAGGACACACGGCACCTTCCATCGGAACCACGCGCTCCGTCTCGACGCCGCCAAGATACGGCGCACCCGTCCAGAGCCTCGCGGACGCATCGTCCACGACACGCGCCCAATGCTCTGCTCCCTCATGAATCAACCTTAGAAAACGCATAGATGAGGAGCGTAGCCGCGTGTGACGAAAAGCGTCGCGAACGTTTTCGTCGACTCGTGCAACAGTGCGCAGGAGGGGTGGCTCGCCAGCCACCGGGAGATGGGACAAGGTCGGCAGCTCTTCGTCTACTTCTGGATACCGCCATGACATCGACTACGCCGCGCGCCCGTTGTTCGAGCACGCACACAACCCGGGGTGACCGATGAACGCTTCGATAGGCGCACTGCTCCTCTCGCTCGCCGTTGCCGCGTTCCTCACACCCGTGGTGCGCGCGACCGCAAGCCGCATGGGCGTGGTCGACAGCCCCGGCGGACGGCGCGTTCACACCAAGGTGATTCCTCGCCTCGGCGGCATCGCGGTGGTCATCGGCTTCTTCGCACCGCTCATCGCGCTTGGCTTCACACAGAGCGGTGTCGCGCAGCTCTTCTACGCCGAGCCCTCGCGCATGGTCGGCCTGCTCGCGGGTGGCCTCATCGTCGCCACACTCGGCGCCTGGGACGACGTCAAAGGCGTACGCGCCTGGCACAAGCTCGCCATCCAATGCGTCGCAGCCATCGTTGCCTGGAGCTGCGGCTTCCGCATGGAGAGCTTCACCTTCCCGTGGATTGGCCAGATCGAGCTCGGCATCTTCGGCCTGCCCTGCACCGTCCTTTGGATCGCGGCGGTCATCAACGCGATGAACCTCATCGACGGGCTCGATGGCCTCGCAGGCGGCATCGCCTTCTTCGCCTGC
>JBILQT010000398.1:0-5672 GCA_044373065.1 Sandaracinaceae bacterium | reverse complement strand
TGGACGAAGTCAAAGACGTCTGCATCGTCGGCAAGAGGCCAGTCTGGACGGTTCAATGCCAACGTCTTGCGAGCGGCCGCGTCCTTCTCGACCGCGACGAGCAAATCAAAGCCCGCCGCTTCGAGTCCCAGATCGATGCCGCCTGCTCCCGAGAACAGGGAGAGAGCCAGCGGTCTCACCATTCGACACCGTCCGCCAGAAGCTGCTCCACCATCTTTTGATCATCTGCGGTCACTTCGGGGTCGTGAGCGACGAGACGAAGACGGTCGAACACGGTTCCGCCCATTCCATTTCGGACGAGTTCGCCAAGCTGGTCCAGTTCAATGTGATGCGGAACAGCGAGAGTGACGCTTGGTGGAACCGGATCTCCAAATATTTGGGCCCAGTCACTCACCTTCGGCTGATGGAGCTTCTGGTGCCACGTCTCAGCCCTTCCAACAGTCGCCTGCACAAGCAACGTCCGACAACCTGGTCGGTCGTCGGCAGGACCAATGCGCGCCAACACATCGGCGCCGCCATCGTGGATTTTCGGCGACACTCGTGCCTGGGGATCTAGCCGCATGGATAGCAGTGCGCTGAACTCCTTGTGGATGCTGCGAAATCGGTCTGCACCACTCCCCGGTGCTTTTCGAATCGCTGGAGCGAGTGCAAACGTTTGGTAGCGCTGTGCTCGCAAACACCGTTCGACAAAGTCCTCGAAGTCGTAGGCGGCCTGGTCGTCCCTCAAGCAACCGTGACGAAGCGCAATGGCATGCACTACGTCGTACCCAACCACCGTGTCGCAGCGCCGACTCAACGCTTGATTGACGACATCGTACGGGTACTTGCCGCCGAGATATTTCCCGCGTTCAAGCAACAATTGGAATACTCGCTGAGCGTCTTCTTTCGCAAACGCTGCGCGTCGATCGTTCGCAGTTGCGTGGTCCGTCGGCTCCGCTTCTTCTGGTAGTTCATCGAGTTGACCGTCGTCGGAGTCGTCGTGAAGGGGCACGGTACCTAACCGCGGAATGCGAAAGAGCTTGTCCCGCAGGTACTCGCGAAGGGCGTCCGCATGGATCGTGAGATTCTCAGCCCAAGCCCTGAGTTCGATGAAATCGGCCACCAGCGATAACTGTCCCCGTGTGCCGTAAGCATCCTTCTCAAGCGTTAGCACTACGACACCCGAAGGCTGTTCACGACCTGCTTGAGCATCAGCAGGTCGCTAACGACCGATTGGTCGAGAGTTGACGTCTCATCCAGCCGCTCGCGCAGTTTCTTCGTTTGGCGAATCGTACGTTTGACGAGTTCTCCCAGACTGATCGGAGCGAGCGCCTGAACAGCAGCCTCGAACCCCTCCTCCCGCATGACCTTGCGAGTCTCGGGATTTGCCAGAACTTCTCCGTACTTGGGAATGTTTCGCGAGTCACCAATGGCGTAGCGACCAACAGAGTCCGGAACTGCGATGTCATTCAGGACCTCAAGAACCTCGTTGACCTTCTCGCCAGCCACCCTGACCGCCGACATGAGATCCACATGGTCGGTCATTTTTTCCTGCGCAATGTACTTGCGCACATGGGTATTTTCGACGGCGCGAACCAGAACGCCGAACCGTTCTTCTGCGAGGTGCCTAGTCTCGAACTTCTCGTCCCTCGCAACCTTCATCACCGCCGCAGCGAAGTAGTAGTATCGCACCTGGGACTTCGGCAGACCGACCATGCGCGCCACGTGTCCTGAGGGGTCAGCGGTCGTCGCAGCAGCATTGTCGACCTGTGCACGAATCCAGCGCGCCTTCGCCTCAGGCTCCCAGAATTTGAGACCGCCGATATGCCGGAAACCGATCATCGCATCTGCGTCGGAGCGATTGGCGACGATGAGTACCGGGACCTTCATCAACTCATCCCGCCTTCCGGCGGGCACATCGATCCCAAGTTTTCCTGCGGTATCTCCGTTTCGCACTAACCGCAGCGCAGCTAGGCGCCGGTTTCCCTCAAGCACAACGAATCGCTTTTTCTCGGCGGGAGTTTGCGCTGGAGTCTTCGTCTTGTCCGCCGGCGGCTCCTCGGCAACTGCGATCATGGGCTCGGTTTGGAAAAAGCCGTTGTCGACGAAAGAGCTGACCAGCTCGGCAAGGACGCCGTGACTGAGGAAGTACGCGTCAATCCTGAGCTGCGCCGCCTCAGCGTTTTCAACTGGCGAAGTACTTTCAAGCAAGTGCTCGGGCAGTCGTGGATTCGCCGTATCGAAAAGCAGGTCGTCGACGGAACAGCGCTCTAACGTTTGAGGGGCCATTCGCGGATGATTGCTCCCCGCTGTCGTGTCGAGCAAGCGGGAAGGCTCTACCGGTACGCGCGAGCAGAGCATCCGGAACACCCGTCCTCAAACATCCAAATCCGCCCAAACCGCCGCATGATCCGAAGCCGCCTCCGCCGCCTTCGTCATCTCCGGATAGTGCGGAAACAAGGTCCCGTTCTTCCCGCCCCACACGCCCATGCGGAAGATGCCGCACGACGTCATCTTCCCGAAGAGCGAGGGTGAGAGAAGCACGTAGTCAATCTTCTGCGAGGCAGAGCCGTTGGCGTAAGTCCCGGGTCTCCCGCCGTCTTCAAACGTCGAGTGCGCGCTCACGTCGCGCAGGTTGGTTTCGCGCAGGAGAGGCGCGAGCGCGACGCTGTTTGGCGTGTCGTTGAGGTCGCCTATGACGGCGATGTTCTTCACGCCGCGCGCGCTCAGCGACGCATAGATTTTCGCCACTTGCCGCGCTTGGCGTAGGCGCCTTGCGTTGCTCTCGACTTGGCCGCCGTAGCCCTTGCTCTTGAAGTGGTTGAGCAAGACGACGAGCTCGGTGCCGCGCTCGGTGCGTAGCCAGTACTCCGCGCAGTCGCGCGTGAAGATGCGGCCTTGTTCGTCTTCATCGTCGAGGTGGCTCTGCATGCGCGTGATGTCGAAATGGCGCCGCAAGAGGAGGCCGACGTCGATGCCGCGGGCGTCGTTGCCGTCGATGAGCATCGCGTGCGCGAAGGGTGTGCCGCCCACGGCCGGGAGCAGTTGCTCCGAGAAGCGCGCGAGCGCGGGACGGCTCTCGGCTTCGACGACGCAGAGCACATCGGCAGCGACATCGTTCACGACGCGCGCGGTGCAGCGCGTGGCGCTTCACCGCTAGGTGAACCAGCCAACAGAGTATCAACAGGTTCGTTTTGTAATTCGACCCAGCCAATCCAATCGCCTCGACCACGCGCCACGATTTCTACGCCCGTGTCACGACGACGACGCAGCAGGTTTCCGCGCACCTGCCGCAGCACGACATAACCCCCGCCATCATCCGCATCGCTGAGCCCAAGCTCCGCAAGCAAGCGCACGATGCGCGTCTTGTCCGAACGCGTGTAGCGCGCCTTGTTCAGCACCGAATTCAGCGCCGCAAAACGCTCCAGCACACCTTTCCCCTCCGCCCACGTCGCGAGGTTGAGCGCGCGAGCGCGCATGAAGAGATTCTCGACGTTGTAAGTCCCAAGCCGCATCCGAACACGCCTCTTTCTGGCTCGCAGTGGGCGAACCGAAGGGCTCATCGGGCGGTGGAGCGAGGTGTTGCGTGGAGGGGACGAGAAAGTCGATTTTTGAAATCGACTCGGCTGTCGCTGCGCATTTCACCCATCGTGATCACCCATCTCACCCATCGTGATCGGAGCGCAGCGACGCTCTCGTCGCGTTGAATCAGCTCTGGGAAACCTCTTGGATTTTGCGACGCGTCGGGCCCTTCGGGGTGATGCGTTGCGCGTTGTGCACGAGGCGGTCGAGGACCGCGTCTGCGATGGTCGGGTCTCCGATGTGGTCGTGCCACTTTTCGACAGGGAGTTGAGACACGAGCACCGTTGAACGAAGGCCGTGTCTGTCGTCGATGATCTCCATGATGTCGCGCCTCTGTTGATCGCTCATCGGCGTCAGGCCCCAGTCGTCGAGCACGAGCACATCGACCTTCGCGAGCTTCGTCAGGAGGCGATTGAAGGTGCCCGTTGCATGCGCGAGCGCGAGGTCTTCGAAGAGGCGCGAGGAGCGTGTGTAGAACGCGCGCATGCCGAGGCGGCAGGCCAGTTGAGCGAGCGCGCATGCGATGTACGTCTTGCCTGTGCCGGTCATGCCCGTGATGAGCACGTTGTGTTTTTCGATCAGCCATCGGCCTGTTGCGAGGGCTCGAAGTTGCGCCTTGTCGAGCTCTCTTCGCGGCACGTATTCGATGCCCTCCATGCACGCATCCGAGATGCGCAGCTTCGCGTCTTTGAGGAGCTTCTGAAGCTTCTTCTGATCGCGACTGGTGAGCTCAGCTTCGATGAGCAATCCAAGCCGCGTGTCGAAGTCGATCTCGTGCGATGAGGCGTCGCTGCGTTGAGCTATCCATGCGTTGGCAAAGGCCAAAAGGTTGAGCAGTCGGAGCTTGTCGAGGGCGGGTTCCATCAGCATGTCGGGGTCCTTTCAGTGAACGGTGAAGTGGCCAGGACCACGCACGTTCTCGTGCGCGATCGGAGTTCGTGAGGGCGCGTCGTTGGCTGTGAGCGGGACGCCATCGAGGTTCTTCTTGAGGATGGAGTCGACGTGCTTGTAGGAGATCACGTTGACTCCGTTTGCTCGCTCGCATGCGCGCTCAAGACGCACGTCTCCGTAGCGTTTCGCGAGCCGCAGAATGCCCAAGCAAGAGCGGTATCCCTGCTCGGGATGAGACCTCGTATCGAGGATGCGCGCGCAAAGATTCCGCGTCTCGGCGCCAATGCTTTCCGCCCAATTGAGAATGCGCTGAGGGCTCCATTCGACATGCGCGCGATGTGCCGATGGCATGTGCTCGGGCACCGTCGTGTAGCCACCTTCACGCGCACTCCGTCGATGCATCGCGATGACCTCACCACGCAGAAGCACCTCGACCGAAGAGCGCGTCACACGGAGCACAACCCCTTGCCGCGCATGCTTGAAAGGCACCGAGTAGAGGTGGCCCTCGAAGGTCACGTGGTAGTCGATGTTGATGCGCGCTTTCTTGAAGTCGGCGTGCTCAAAAGGCGTCTCGGGAAGAGGCGTGAGACAGCCACGCTCGACCTCTTCAAAGAGCGCGCGACGCGACTTCTTGTAGCGACGCATGAGCTTGGAATTGAGGATGTCGAGAAGCTCTCGAATGCGTTCGTTCAACGCCCTCAGCGAGAAGAACTTTTGGTTGCGGATCACAGCCAAGATCCAGCGCTGCACGATCAGCACAGCACCCTCGACCTTGGCCTTGTCGCGAGGCTTTCGCGGACGCGCGGGAAGCACACATGTGCCGTAGTGCTTGGCGAGCTCTTCGTACGTGCGCTGCACCTCCGGCTCGTAGCGACACGCCTTGCTGACGCCGCTCTTGAGCTGGTCGCACACGATGGCTTTGGGTGCGCCTCCAATGAACTTGAGTGCGCGCACGTGGCTCGCGATCCAGTCGCTCCCCTGCTGCGTCATCGTCGCCTCGGCATAGGTGAAGTTCGATGCACCGAGCACTGCGACAAAGAGCTCGACCTTGATCACTTCGCCTGTGGCGTGATCGATGATCTCGGGACGCTTGCCCGAGTAATCGACGAACAACTTTTCGCCTGCGCGATGCTCTTGCCGAAGCGTCACTGCTGAGCGCTTCACCCACGACTTGTAGCGATTGCAAAACGCTGTGTACGCAAGGCCTCCCGCGTTTGCTT
>JBILQT010000096.1:0-24177 GCA_044373065.1 Sandaracinaceae bacterium | reverse complement strand
TTCATGGGTCGCTCGATCGCGGCTTACGACAAGCAATGGCGCGACATGATCGGCAAGCGACAAGCGGAGCCAGTACGCGAAGAGGTGCTCGCTGCGATCGATGCGGGCTACCCGGACTCATTGCGTGACCAACTGAGTCGGCTGCGTGATCGACGCGAGGAGGAGCATCTTCTCGAAGGCCTTGAGCGCGGTGTCCTCACCGCACCGGGAGGCGTCATTCGCTATCAGGGCGAGGAAATCCCGCGTCGCAAGCTCGACAAGGTCATCTCCAAGGTCAAGCGCGAGCGGCGTGAGGTGGAGGAAGAACTGCGCATGCATGACCGCGCGCAGCGTGCGGCCTACCTCGATGCGGCGAAGCTTCTCGGTGCCGACTGGGAGGCCTATTTGGAGAGCCTCATCTCGCTTCTGCACTACACAACGCACGCCTATCGCGATGTCGCCGATGCCCATGGCAGCCTGCATCACACGCTGCGCATCGTGCTCGCGGATGGAAGCCTCTCCAGCAGTGAGAGGCAGCGCTTGCTCGGTGAGGCGAGCGATATGCATCACGCGCTCTCGGAGCTCTGGCGGACCAAGGCGTCGCTCGAGTTGCCGCCCGCCGTGCAGGCGCGCTTTGCGGACAAAGGAGGCTTTGAGGTGCTTCAGCAGAAGCTCGGCCTCAACGCGCCCTCGAGCGAATACCTGGGCGATTGGATGGCCGTCGTCGATGGCTGGGCGGGTGGGGCCACAGGCGACATGAGAGTCCTCTCGGACGCTGTGCTCGACACGCTGCTCACGGTGGAAGAATCGATCGCCAAGCGCCTTCGCGACGGAACCGATCCAGGCGAAGCACCCGCGCAGGCGAAGACTGTTTTGAACTACCCCACCCGTCCGATCGGCAGCGAGCGTGAGCGCCAGAAGACGCTCGGTTGGTGGGACCGATTCCAGGTTGCGGATGGATTCTTCCCCGGGGCGGCGCGTCTCATCGTTGCCAGCGGCCTGCTCTTGCCCGCGCTCTTCGTCGGGTCGCGTGTCGGTGGCTCCACCGTTCACATCCACAACGGGCTGCCGGTTCATGTTCATATTGAGATAGGTGAGAGTCGCACAGACGTCGGCGCCCACAGCGACGCCACGCTCTCGATCCAGGGAAGCGGCGATGCGCATGTCGTGACCACCTCGTTGCGCGGCGAAGTGGTCGATGATTTCCACACCACGATCGGAGGCGGCTTCTCCGAGTACGTCTACAACGTCGCGCAGGCTTCCTCGCTGGTGGAGTGGACTGCCTTCTATGGGAGCAACCGTGAAGAGCCTCAGCGCCTGCTCGGTGCACCACGCTTCGTCGACTCACGCGCAGATTTGTTTTTCCGATCCCCGCCGCACTCATCGAGCAACGACTCCATGCGCGTGCTTGTCGCGCTGGATGCCCTCCCAGAAGGCAACTTGATCAGCGCGGTGCAGCAGTGGAACAGCATCAGCGACCCCGAGGAGAGGCTCGCCTTTGTACGCGCGCACCTGCGCTTCGAGCCCACCTCATCCCGCGACATCGGCTTGTGGTTCGCGCTCGGAGAAGAGACCGAGGCGAGCCTCATCGAAGCGCGCATCGCGGCGAATCCAGAGGACGTCTTCTTGCGGCGTCTCGCACAAGACCGCGCCCAGGGTGCAGACCACGAGCGCATCTGCAGCGAGGACAACGAAGCCTCCGCGAACGCTCCAAATGACCCCAACAAGCTCTATTTGGCCATCCGCTGTCGTCCCGATGACCTCGAACAAGACAACGCGTTCCTCGCCGCGTTCGAGGCGCATCCGGGCAACGGATGGCTCGCCTGGGCAGCCGGGAACCTCTTCGAGCGACAAGCGGATTGGACGCGCGCGCGTGCCGCATCCGAGGTCGTGTTCCGTGAGCTGCCGCCACTCCAGGACCACACGGAGATCAATCAGGCGCGCTATGGACGAAGGCTCTATGCGGTGGGTGTGAGCGTGCCGGTTCCAAGCATTGCGCCGGGCTCGAACCTTGAGTTCCTCATGCTCAGCATCTCCGATGCGTCGGACCCAACGCTCGCGCCATTCCTTGCGCTGCGCGCGGGCGATCTGGAGACGGCACAGAGCGCACGGCGCACCGTCCCCGCATCCTCGAGTGACCCGGACTTCACGGTGTTCGTCGGCGCCTCGGAGAACGCGACCCCAGAGATGATCCACGATGCGCTTGTCCTTGCGCCCGAAGCACTCATCAATGCGCAGGGCTATGCGTATGCACTCGCCCTCCGCGAGGGCGGCGATGCCGCGCGCTACCTTCCCTCACTCGCATGGGAGCCGCGCATCGCCGAGGTCTTCGCATCGCTTCGAGAGACGCCCGAGGCACTCGATGCACTCGCCCTCGGCCACGATGCAGTCGAGCGCGGGATGCTCTACGCGATGGGCCTCATCCTCTTGCGCGAGGAGGCGCCGCCGGCCTGGCGCATGGAGGCGACGACGCTTCTCTTCGTGCCCGAGCGCCCCTACTTCGCTGCGCCTGAACCATCCCTCTGAGACCCGACTTCCATCAGTGACGATGGTGTCCGCCCGGAGGCCCACCGGCGGGCATGCACGCGAGTGGTCGGTCGGGTGGTGCGCCGCATGTGCCGCTGACGGACTCGCCACCGCGTCCTTGAAACGAGCAACTCGCGCCCTCGCTGCGACCACTGCATGCGGCCAAGGCCTCGCGCGGCGGCCCTCCTCCGGGAGGCGGTCCGTCTTGTGCGGCGAGGGGTGCGGTGAGTGCGAAGAGCGTGATGGCGACCGATACAGAAAGAGCCTTCATGGAGACCTCATGGGTTGGAGACATCCGTGAGACTGCAGTGAGCGTGCCGCGCTAAAAGCCCGAGAATTGTGCTTCGCGATGCGGAAATTGATGCCGAAGTGGCAACGACAACACTTCTTCGCGGTGAAGTTATGACAATCCGTAGCGGCGCAATTTCTCGTAGAGCGTGCGGAGCCCGATGCCGAGCGCAGCCGCAGTGCGCTTGCGGTTGCCCTCATTCTCTTCGAGTGCGCGCTTGATCGCATCGAGCTCGAGGGCTTCGAGCGAGCCCGAGGGGGATGTGCTCTCGCCACGATGACGAAGCTCAATCGCGAGCGAGACCGCATCGATCTGCGTACCGCTCGCGATGATCGCGCCGCGCTCAAGCGCGTTGCGCAGCTCGCGCACATTGCCCGGCCAATCGTGCGCGAGAATCGCCTCCTTCGCGTCCTCACTCAACGTCATCGCGGGGCGGCCTACCTCCCGACAGACCTCAATGAGGAGGCTCTCTGCCAAGGGCAGGAGGTCGTGCTTTCTCGCGCGCAGCGCGGGCAACGAGAGCGGGAAGACGGCGAGCCGGTGGTAGAGGTCTTGGCGGAACTGGCCTTGTTGAATTGCGGTGCGCAGGTCGCGATGCGTTGCAGCCACCCAGCGCACATCCGCGTGCATCGTTCGTGTGCCGCCGACACGCTCAAACTTCCGCTCCTCGATGACGCGCAGAAGCTTTGCCTGCAGCTCGGGCGCGAGCTCACCAATCTCGTCGAGGAAGAAGGTGCCGCCCTCGGCCAGCTCGAGGCGACCACGCCTTTGAACGTGCGCGCCGGTGAACGCGCCTTTCTCGTGACCGAAGAGCTCGCTCTCGATGAGGTTGGTCGGAAGGGCCGCACAATTGACGGCGACGAAGGGCCCGGCGGAGCGCGCGTTCGCATCGTGAATCGCACGCGCCACAAGGCTTTTACCCGTTCCGCTCTCACCGAGCAAGAGCACGCTGGCCGTGGTGCGCGCGACCTTCTGCACCGCCTCAAGCACGGGCGTCATCGCCAGGTCTCCAAAGCTCAAGCGCGGCGCGCCCTTCATGCGCTCACGCAGTGGCGCCATCAGAAGCGAGCGATGTTCAAGTGCGCGCTGAACGCCGAGGCGCACCTCCGCCGGGCTGCCCAGGGGCTTGCTCAAGTAGTCGCGCGCGCCGAGCTTCATGGCCTCGACGGCGGTGCTCACGGTGCCATGCGCGGTGAACACGATGACCTCGCACTCAGGCCAACTCGCACGTGTGCGACGCACGACCTCCATCCCGTCGATGCCGGGCATCTTCAGATCCGTCAGCAACACATCGAAGGCCTCGGATTCGAGCGCGCGCAGGGCGGCTTCGCCGTTCGCCACCTGCTTCACCTCATGCGCATCGCGCTCCAGCGACTCGGCCACGAACGAGCGAATGCCTTCTTCATCATCGACGACAAGCACACGTGCCATGGCCTCATCCTCGCTGATCTGAAGTCACGGCGTCGCCAAGACGCATCGTGAAGCACGCGCCTGGGTCGACGTTGCGTGCGGTGAGGCTTCCGCCGTGGGCCTCCGCGATACGCCGCGCGACCGCGAGACCAAGCCCTGTGCCCTGGGTCCGCGTCGTGTGAAAGGGCGCGAAGATGCGCTCGAGTTCATCGCGTGGGATGCCGGGGCCCTCATCGCGCACTTCGATGATCAAGGCTTCGCGGTCAGACGTGAGGGTCAGCGTGATCTCTCCTTGAGGCGCGGATTCGCCTGCGTTGCGAAGGAGATTCTCGATCGCACCGCGCACACGATCGGCGTCGATGCGCGCACGCGCCGGGGCTTCAGCGGTGACCCACCTGATGCGTGGTGAGAGCCCAGAGGCGGTGGCCGCTTCTTCTGCGATCACGCGCGGGTCGACCTCACTGCGCGACAACGCGCCGGAGCGCACGAAGGCCAAGAGGTCGGTCGTGAGGTGCTCGATGCGCACCGCCTCACGCACAACGCGCTGCGCCTTGGCTTGCTCTTTCGAGCCCTCCGCGAGCGACTCCTCCAAGAGCTGCGCGTGGCCTTTGAGCGAGGCGAGCGGGTTACGAATTTCATGTGCGAGCACGGCGGACATCTCGCCCAGCGAGCTGAGATGCGCGCGCTCGGCAGACTTCGCGAGGGCCTCTTCGCGATCACGTGCGGCGCGCCTCAACGCAAGCGAGGTGATCACGACAAGGAGCGCAGCGACAACGCCCACGGCCAGGGTGAGCCTTGCTTTGTCTTCGATCGCGTTTGCCGTTGCCGCGACCATCTCGACGATCAGACGCGGAGGCCGATGGTGTGGCCCAGGCGGGAAAGGAGGAGGTCTTTTGCCCATCGGTGGACGCCCAGGACGGCCGAGTCGCGCGGGGCCGAGGAGGGTGACGACGCGCCAGCTCGCGCCATCGTGGTCGAGGTCGCCGGGCGCTGGCAGTGCGTCGAGGCCACGAATCGGCGTGCCCGAAGTCATCTCACCGCGCTCGTCGAGAATGGCTAGAAAAACAACGCCTTCGTCCGCGAAGGAGGCGTGCACATCGGCGAGCTCGCCCTCGGTGGGTGGCCTTCCGGTGCGATCGAGGATGCGCTCCATCGCGCGCGTCACGGCCTCCGCGTCACCACGCGCAACCGTGTCCGCAGCGGCATGCACGGCCGACCACGAGAGCCACGTGCTCGCCACGAGCGCGCATGCGGTTGCGATGGAGAACGCAACCGAGAGCAAGGGCCAGCGCGATGTGGGCGAGGTCAGCACGAGGTCAGCGTACGTCGCCGCACGAGGTCACTGAGCACCGTTGCGCTATTGACATGTCTGTCAGTAGCGGCGCTCACGTGGACGCGCGCCGGGTGAATCGTTGAAGCACGAGCGGAACGTTGAGGAGGGCGAGGATGGCGAGTGCAAAGAAGCCAACGCTTCCGCTCGAAGAGCGCGCTGTCTCAAGCGCGGGCACGGGCCCACCGGAGGCGTGCTCGATGGGTTGGTTGCGCACACAGAGGAGTGAGTCGGCGATGGAGCGACACGTGCCGCGATGCGTGTCGTGTGCGGCATTCTCGAAGCTGCATGCGGCGCTCAGCGAGAGGCCCTCGCAGGCATGCCACGGGGCCTGATCGAGGTTGCCTGCGTGCGCGAATGCAGGGTTGTGCGCAAGCAATGTGAAAGATGCAATCGCCATGCAAAACAAGGCGATGCGCATCATCGCACCACAGAGCCCTGTTGCCCGTGGAAGCAGCCAATGAACATATTCTCGCCGGCTCCGGCCACGTGATAGTGGTATCCGCGCTCGGCATCCGAGTGGCCTCGGCATGCATCGAGATCGGAGGGCTCGACGCCGCCTGCATCGGTCATCGCGAAGATGCCGTAGCCGTCCATCGCGTAGCCGATGAGCGGTGCGTGCGCGTCGGCCTGGGCCACCTCATGCGAGCAGCCGGTGGCTGCGTGATAGTGGTAACCGGCCATCAAGTTCACGTGTCCGCCGCAATCATCGAATGCGGCAATCGTGTGGGCTGCGAGGATGGCGTCGGTGGGTGCCGGTGGGTCGAATGCGACGCCGTTGAGTGCGACACCGACGACGCTCATGCGGCCGATCTCAGCAGGCGTTGCGAGCGGGACGGGCGTGACAGGCAAGAGGTACGTGTCGCTGATTCCGCCGCCGACATACGAGATTGCACACTCGACGCAGTAGTTGTTGTAGGCCGGGTCGACCATCGGTCTTGCCGCAGCCTGGCAAGCAGCTTGGGTATCGGTGACGCGCACGACACCTGTCGTCGCATCGTAGAGCTGCCATGTCGGGTCGCTGTAGAAGGTCGCGAGCTGCGTGACCCAAGCGCCGGTCACGTCGTAAGTCCTGTTGTTCTCGATCCAGATTCCCGCAGCCTCGGCGCCGTCGGTGATCGTGCGCGGGCAGAAGGGCCCGACGGCATGATCTGCAGGCGCGCCGGTGAGGGAGACGCGGTAGCAAGTGGACGATGCGCCACCCGAGAGCGTGCATGGCTCGGTCGTGATCGTGCTGCCCGCAACCAACGCAGCCGGAAGGAAATCGGCGGGCACGATGCCGACGCTGACTCCGGGTGCATCACTTGTGGGTGCGTCGCCGAGGACCCCGACATCGCCCGTGTTGTTTGGGCCTGGGCAGCCGATGAGGGCTGCGGTGAGGAGGAGAGTCACACGTGGATGCATGCAGCCAAACACAGCAAGCGATGCGCCAACTGCAGGCCTCTGTCTTCAGCGAGACTTCGCTCGCGTGACATGCGGATTTCGCAGTCCGCATGCGGGAAGCGCACACGGCGCATGTCTGAATGTCGACCTGTGTATAGTCGGTTGTGGCTTTGGTTTTCCTCGATCTGAAAGTGAGCGGAAGCGGATTCCTCGGCGACGGGGGCCTTGCGCGCATCTCAGAGAAGCTTGCAAAAGAGGGCCATCGCGCACTTCGCATCGAGGCGACGTGGCCAGCAGAGAAGGCCCTCCACGCTTCGTTCTTGGCGTCGCTCGCGGAGCAGATCCGCACGTGCGGCGCGACGACCGTGGTCCTCTTGCGCGCCTGGGATGCGGAGACATTGCGCGCGCTTCGTGCTGCGCTGGGTGATGACGGAAAGCTCCTGCGGCTGGGCACCGAGGTCGCTGCACTCGATGAGCATTTCGATGCCGTCGTCGACGAGGCGGGCCTCACTGCGTGGCTCAAGGGCGCGCCCATTCCACAGGCGGAGCGTCCCAAGAATGCGCGCGCGCTGCGTGTGCTTCGTGCGCGAACCGAAGACGACATCACGCCGGAGCGTGCTGGCGAGCGACCTGCGATCCGAGGGCCTGCGACGGGCTGCCCCTACCTCGTGGACTCTGCGAAGCAGGATCGCTTTCGGCATCTTTCGCTAGGCGAAAACGTCGGCGAGGGCGGCGAGAAAGTACAGACACGTGGCTGCACGTTCTGCCTCGACAACACGGGCACCTACGCTGTTGCAAGTGAAGACGAGACCGTAGGCCGGTGGCTTGCGCAGCTGCGTATCCTGCGCGCGGAGAGGCCCCATGGGCGCATCGAGGTGCTGCTCGTGGATGAGCGACCTCATCCGTATTTGCCGCGCCTCCTTCGCGAGCTGACTGCCGCGCATGCCGACCTCGCGCCGCTTGAACTCCTGATCAAGAGCCGCGTCGATTGGCTCTTCGAGTTTGAAGCCGAGGTGCGCGAGGCCTCGGTGCTGGCTCAAGACAGCAAGAGCGTGCTGCACATCTACCTCGTCGGCTTTGAGAGCTTTGATGACGAGACCTTGAGGCTCTTCAACAAAGGCTCGAGTGCAGACGACAACGTGCGGGCCATCGCGCTCCTTCGTGACCTCTCGCGGAGCTTTCCGGCGAGCTTCGAGTACAGGCGACTTCGCGCACACGGCTTTGTCGCATTCACGCCGTGGACGACACCCGAATCCTTGCTGCGCAACGCACGCATGATGCGCGAGGTGGGCTTCGACGAACTCCGAAGTGATGCCGCGCGCACGCGCTTGCGCCTCTACCCGCGCACCCCGCTTCATGCGTTGGCCGAGGCCGAAGGCCTGCTGAGTTCGAGCTTCGGCGCGCGTGGCGATCGTGCGCAAGAGCAGGGCTATGACGCGAGCTTCGCCTGGCGTTTTGCGGATGCGCGCGTGGAAGCGATCTTCGCGGCATGTGAGGGATTGCGATCGTTCACGCGCGACTTGGCAGACGCCGATGTGCTTGAGATTGCGACGCAGTTTGTGCTGCGTTGGCCCGGGCTCAAGGATGCGCCCGAGGTTGCGCACCTGCCTCTGATCGTCGCGATGCGAACCTGGGATGTGCATCCGCGCGATGTCGCCACGAGCCTTCGCGCGGGCGTGATGATCGACCTTGAGCTCGAGCGCATCGCATCGGGTGAGAAGGCTGCGCTCTTGAAGGAAGGCGTGCTCGTCACAGAGGCAAGCGAGCTTGTGCGCGCCTATGTCGCGATGGGCTTTTCGGCGGCGGTGGTCGAGACGCACGACATGGATGCGACGGGTGGAAGCCACACCGAAGGCGCCTCACACGCGATCGTTGCGGTCGCACTCGATGATGAGGTGCTCACCCGTGTGCTCACCCTGCAACGTGCGCGCGACACCCACGCGATGGGTGCGCTCATGGGCTATCCCGCGTGTTGCGTGGAGGCCTTTGCGGCACAGCCAGACCGTCGCGACAACTTGGAGAACGAGCGTTGGACGCTGCGTCGATCCCAAGGCGCCGTCGTGGACTCGCGCATCACGCGCCTTGGCCGCGTGCGCCTCCTCTCCCATCACCTCTGTCGTGTGGATTGTGCGGAGTCGATCGCGATTGCCGATCGCGCGCTCGCGCGTGTCGCGCAGGTGAGCCCCGAGGGTGCGCAGTGGCTTGAGCACGCCCTCGCGCGTCCCGCGCTCTTTCTCGATCACGCGCGCTCGGCCATTCTCGAGGGCACGCTGACGGGTTCGCGCTTTGAGGTGCGTGCGATCGAGACGCTTCCGGGCCGCAGTCTTGGCACGCCCATCGATCAGATCCGCGCGCTGGAGGTCTTCGCGGACCGCGTCGTGATTCACACGCTTGAGGGCGAGCGCCGCGTGTTGCGGGCAGATCGCCCACTCCTTGTGATTCCAGGCGTTCCCTTCGCGGAGACGTTCGCGGCCTGCCTCGAAGTCGGTGCTTCGAGGGCCAAGGAGAAGCGCGTGGAGGCTGCGCCGAAGTGGCTTGAGCTCACGCCGGACTATCGGTGCAATCAGCGCTGTCTTGGCTGCGCGGTCACAGGCGAGGAGGGCCCTTCACGCACGTCGCGTGAGCTCGTCCAGGCGCTCATCGATGGCCGTCGCCAGGGCATCACGCAGCTCTGGATCGGCGGCGGTGAGCCGACCCTGCGACGCGACTTGCTCCCGCTCATTCGTGAGGCACGCACCCGCGGTTACGCGCGCATTCGACTTCAGACCAACGCGGCGATGCTTGCGTATCCGGAGGTCGCAACACGTCTCGCTGCAGCGGGCGTGACGGAAATCTCCGTGTCGATCAAAGGTGCAGATGCGACCTCGCATGATCGGATGGCGCGCTCCGAGGGCTCGTTTGATTTGCTCATGCGCGGCATTGCGAACGCGCGTGCGAGCGGCCTTGAGGTGGAAGGCGATGTGCTCCTCTACCGCTCCACCACCTCAGAACTGCCCGAGGTGGTGCGTGTGTTTTTCGCGCAGGGCGTGAAGCGCTTTCGTGTGTGGACGATGGCGCCCGATGCTTCCGATGCGGAGGCCTTGCGCGAAGAACCGCGCCTCTCTGAGGTGGCCGCGGCGGTACGCGCTGCATGCGACCTCGGGCTCTCCGAAGACCCGGAGCACATCGTCTCGTTGCACACGCCTCCATGCTTTCTGCGCGGCGATGCTGCGCGCGCGCGCTTCTTCGCGCCCGAGCTTGGTCTGCTTGTGCACGACGCCTCCGGACGTCGATTTCGCTTGGAGGATTCGGCCATGGAGGGCGGTGCATTTCCCCCGCGTTGTGAGGGCTGCGCGCTCCGATCGCGCTGCGGTGGAATGCGCGCGGATTACCTCGCGCGGCACGGTGATACTGAGCTGCAACCCGAGCCCGCATGATCGACGACGTCTCACTTCCGAAGGTGGAGATTCACGTCACCGAGGCGTGCAACAACCGCTGCGCGTTCTGCACGACAGGCTGGGTCAACGCAGAGCGCAGCGAGCGGCTTGAGCACGTTCCAAGAGAGCGCATCCGCATGCAGCTTGAGGAGGCCTTCGCGAAGGGCGCGCGACGAGCACTTTTTCAAGGCGGTGAGCCCACGCTGCGTTCGGATTTGGGCGCGTTGCTCAAGGATGCGCGCGCGATTGGCTACGAGGCGACGACGATCTTCACCAATGCCCGCATGGCCTCTTCACGTGCGGGCGCGCGTGCTCTCGCGGACATGCGCGCGACGTGGTTTCAGGTCTCGATTCAGGGCGGCACGGCCGAGGCACATGACGCGTCTGTCTGCGCGCCCGGTGCGTTCGAGCAAACGATTCGCGGCACACGTCGACTGCTTGAGCTGGGCCAGCGCGTGAAGACAAACACGGTGCTGACGGTGCACGCGATTGCATCACTCCAAGAGCTGGCTGCGTTGCTTGCGGAGTTGAGGCCCGAAGAGGTCGGCTTCGACACGGTGAAGCCCAGTGCGGCGTTCGGTGAATCACGCGCGCGCTACAGCGAACTCGTGCCGCATCTCACCTCCTCGATAGGTCCCATTCGCGATGCCGTGCAGACCCTTCACCGTGCCCACGTCGTCGTGCGCCTCACCAGCTTTCCCGCCTGCGTTGCACCGGATCTCGCGCCCTTCGTCAGCGAGGAAACTGGCACCACCCAGAGTGGTCAGACGACTGGCCTTGTGGTGCTCAAGCGCGCCTGGAAGTGGGGCAATCAGGTGAAGGCGGAGGGCTGCGCGGCGTGTGCGTACGACGACGTGTGCGGTGGCCTGCAAGCACCCTATGCCGCGCTCTACGGGACGAGCGAATTGCGCGCGCTCGATGCGCGTGTGGAGGGTGCTCCGACAGAGGGCCGCGGCTATGCGGTGAGCCTCGTGGAGACGGACACGACGCGCGCGCTGCGACGTCTCTTTGCACATGCGTCGAGTGCTGCCTTTGCGGTGCAGGAGGTGACGCGCGCTCAGGGCGACATGCACGTGCTTCGCGCGGTGGGGCCGCTCGGCGAGACGGTCATCGAGCTTCATCCACGTGACGAGGAGAGCGCCTTCGCGACGACGAAGCGATTCTCAATTCGATATGTTAACAATATGAATTCGGATGCGCGCATCCTGCGTGCAGTTCACCGTGCGCTCGCGCGCTGGGAAGCGCGGATCGATGAGGACGAAGAAGGCTAGGCACCGAGCCCTACGGTGCCGACGACACGAAGCGAGGTCGCCGCAATTCCGGGGCAAAACGGCCGCAATGCGCATCCTCCGCAGGGGCCCTCCGGGTACGAAACCTCGTTGCGCTCGGAACGATCAAGGCGCGCGCTCGCTGCGCGCAGAGGCTCTGGAACCAAGCACGGAGGCACGCCCTCGATGCTTGCGTGTCTGCGATCCAAGGGAGCCAGTGCGGCGCGCAATGCAGGCCACACGGGCACCATCGCATCCATCGCATCACCGACGCTGGGGTCAGGCACGTAGAGCTGCGTGACGACGGGACGCCCCGTCCACGTTGCACCAAGCGCGACGATCGCAGGCAGGGCGTGCAAGAGCGGTGTGACGAGCGGTGTGATGAGCTCAACGTGAATGCCCGCCTGAGAGAGCGCCTGGCAACTTGCATGAAGTGCGTCGAACGCTCCGACTTCACCAGCGATCGCATCGTGCGTGGAGGCATCCGCACCGAAGAGCCCGCTCGACCAACGCGCGAGCCCTGCATCCGCGAGTGCACGTGCATGCAAAGGCTCTCGTTCTCTGCGTGGAGGCCCAACGAGCGAGACCGGACCATGCGCGCTCGCGCGTTGGATGAAGCCCTGAATCTTCGGATGCGCGAGCGCATCGTCTCCGGTGAAGAGCACAGGCGATCGAGCCGCATCGATCTGCCGCTCGACGTCTGCATCAAGGCCACGTGGACGACGCGCATCGTGTGGCGTTTTCGACATCGCGCAGAAGGCACATGCGCGAAGGCAGACCGAGGGCACATCGATCAAGGTCGCCGTGCGCACGTCGGCGCGCTCCTTCGAGACGAATGAGATGCGCCCTGGGTCAAAATCCATCGCCCTGCGCGCGTGCAGTGTCTTGCCCAAGCGATGGAGGAGTCGGGTCACCTCGGGCTCTTCGGCCTTTGCGCCCCAGACACGCACGGAGACGGGCCCAAGCTGAAGCGGGGCCGCTGCATCGCGCCTCACGATCTCAAGACGAATGCGCCCCTCTGGGTCACCAAACACGACGCCCTGGGTCGTCCGCGCAGCGCCCACGCCGATGCCCAACGCGCGCGCTTCTTCATCGCGGATCCACCACCAAGGGGCGCCTTCGTTCATCACGGCGATGATACCCTCGCCCCATGTCGGGCGAAGCTCACGAAGAACCCGCGCCTCTGAGTCCGTCCTCACGTGACCACGGACGCAGCCCGCTCTCGCTCGTTACCGCCGCATCCGGTTGGGTCTACGACCGCGTGGATCTGCCCTCCGCCGACGAGCTCCTCGTGCGCTTCTCCGCAACACAGTCGCGCGATTGGGTGGAGGTGCGCGTCGTGCCGCTGGGCCTTCCCGGGCCTTTCTTTCGCAAGCTGAAGCACTGCCAGGTGCGCTACCGCGCAAGCATCGCGCAGACAGGGGAGAGCGGTCGCGAGGCGGTGCTTCATTTGGTGCTCGCAGTCGCCACGGCAGTCGACACGCGCATGGCAACCCAGCCGCGCGCCAGCATCGCCGAGGTGATGGGCCGCCGTGCCGATCGCGACGTGATCGAGTTCACGCCAGAGGGTCTGCGCGAGCTGCTCACGCCGTGGATTGTCGAGGGCCTGCCTGTGGCTGGCGTCTTCACGCTCGCCGATGTCTACCCAGCCTCACGCACGATGTTGAAGGGCTCCGCCGACAGCTCCCTCGTGCTCGATTTTGTGAGCAACCTCGATGAGCGCGTGTTCTTTCGCGTCTCACCGCACGACGCGAATTCGCCCTCGTTTGCACGCAGCGCGCACCTGCAGCTCGATCACGTTTCGATGGGGCGCATGGCATCGCCCGAGGTGGAGACGCTTCGTGCCCTCGTCTCGTTCGTCCTTCAGCTGAACGACCATCCGCGTTTGCGTGTGCTCTTTGCGAGCGATGCGCTCGTCTTGCCCGAGGGCAGCGCGATGGAGCGCGCAGGCGAGCACGAGGTGTTGAACCTCGCGATCTCCTCCGAGTGTGGTCAGCGCTGCGTGTTCTGCAGCGTCAAGAGCACGGCACCTGCGTACGACGGAGGCGATGAGACCTTCGCCTCGCTCGCTGCGGACCTCGGACGGGAGGCGCGACGTGGCGTGCGCGGCATGCGCCTCAATGGCTACGACCCGCTCTCGTACAGCCGAGTCATCGATGTGGCGCGCCTTGCAACCTCGCTTGGCTACACACGCGTCCAAGTCTTCTCGCCGGCAACACGCCTTGCCGACGCGGCCTTCGCCGACGCGCTCTTTGCCGCGCTTCCACCCGAGCGCGAAGTCTACGTGCCGCTCTATGGCGCACGCGCTGAGGTGCACGATGAAGTCGTCGGCAGGGAGGGCGCGTTCGATGAAGTCATGCGTGCCCTCGATCACCTCGCGCGCATGAAAGACACACGCGTCGCGCTCCTGGGCGTGACCACGCAGACCAACCAACGCGAGCTCTATGCACTCGCAAAATTCGCTGAGGCGCGAAGGTTGCCGCTCTCCGCGCACTTCCCCTATCCAAGCTTCGAGTCGCGTGCAGATCGCTACTTCGCAAGTGCACCCAAGCAATCCGAGGTGACCGAAGCGCTCTTCGAGGCACGTGCAGAGGATGCGACCTCCAAGCTCTCGCCGCGCGATGCGGTGCGCCTTCTCGAGGGCGTCGCGCCATGCATCGTTCATCGTCTCGCGCGCAAGCACGACATCAAGCTTGCTGCTTGGCTCCCTGAGACAGAGCTCGCACCGCCGCTCCCCGGGACGGAGTACCGCGACAAGCGCTACCGACATCGCGTTGGCGACACCTTCTCAGCAGCGACGGTGCCGTGCCCGCATGCCGACCAATGTGCGATGCGCACGCTCTGCCCCGGTGTGCTTCTGCGTGCGTACGTCGACCTCCACGGCGACCAAGAATTCATGCCGATCACACTTCGCGAGATCCTCGCTGCTGGCTGATCGATGAGCTCGTTCATGCACACACAGCAGTTCGACATCCGACGGCCAACATCACCCGACACGTTGGCCATGTTGCGTGCGTCGATCGAGGAAGCTGTGCGCTTGGGCACGCGCACCATCGTTCTTGGTGGAGACGCCGCGCTGGAGAACATCGACGCGTTCTTTCCCGTGTTGCGTGACGCGAAGAAGGTGCAGTTCATCGTCGAGGAGGGCTCCGTGATCGCAACGAATGCGGTTGCGGCTCTCGCGCACTCGGGTGTCACCACACTCACCCTGCGCATCCTGCGACGCGACCCAACCCAGGCACTGCAACTGGCGCGCGCCTGGCAAGCAGAGGGACGCGAGGTCGTTGTTCAGCTGCCGCTCGACGAGGGCGCGCCCAGTGCGCTCTCGCGCCTTCGCTTCGTGCATCAGGCACTCCCCTCGCAGCGTCATTTCGAGCTCGCGCCGCGCGCCGCAACACGCGCCATCGCTGACGAGATCGCCGAGTCCTACGCCTACGCAGAGCGCGCCAAGCTCACACTCGTGCTGGCCACCGATCATCCCTTTCCGCCTTGCCTTGCCGAGCTGTCATCGCGCGCGCGACCGCTCCTTGCCACGCGCATGCGAGACGAAGCGCCGGATGCCGAGCACTGTCGCGCTCATGCCGCGTGTGATGTCTGTGCGCTTCGTGGAAGGTGCACCGTCACGGCCACGGAGCTCGCGCGTGTTGCACGGAGCGCATCGCCCAAGCCCATTGCCGATGCGACGACCTACCTGCGTCCGGGCAAGAGCGCGGGGTCGCGGCTGCGCGTGCTTGGTGCCGAGGAGGTCACGCAATTCTTCCACGTCGACTACGACTACAGCGGCTCGGAGGCTGGCCCATCTCCCGACTCCGCACCGCTTCCGACGAGCCGCATCGGCCTCATCTACCGCTGCAACCAAACGTGCACCTTTTGTGAGCTTGCCGACATGGACGTCGACCTTTCCCGCGAGGTCATCGAGCGCGCACTTGAGGCCGCACGCGCACGCGGATCGCTCCGCGTGATCCTCACCGGCGGTGAACCAACGCTCTCGAAAGATCTGCTGCACCACATCGCGCATGCACGCACCCTTGGCTTCGAAGAGATCGAGCTTCAGACCAACGCTGTCCTGCTGGACAAGCCGGGCGCAGCCCAAGCGCTTCGCGATGCAGGTCTCACAAGTGCGCAGGTCTCGCTGCACGGCCCCGATGCCTCGGTGAGCGATCGACTCACGGCCGCACCTGGCACGCACGCACGCACGTTGAAGGGCGTCGATGCCCTTCTCCAAGCAGGCGTGCGTGTGCTGCTCAACCACCTGATCTTCGTCGACAACGCACCGCTCTTGCTCGACTTCGTCGACATGGTGAGCGCGCGCTGGGGCACCTTTCGCGCGCAGTTGGTCGTGCAGTTTCACTCGCCGCGCAATGAGTTCACCTCGCGTGAAGAAGGGCTCAAGCACGTGCCGCGCTACGCCGACTACGGGTCGCGACTTCGCATGGCGATCGACCGCGCGCGTGCCGCTGGGCTGACCGTGCGCGACCTCCAAGACCCAACTGGGATCCCCGCACTCTGTGTGCTTGAAGCCGACGCGGAGTACCTCGGCCGCATCGCCGCACAGCACACCTCGCCGCGCTTCCATCGCTGGGAATCGGATTGGCTCACGCACGTGCCTGCATGCGCGAATTGCGGCATGCGAGACGCCTGCATGGGCATCCCCAAGCACTACCTCGCGCTTCACGGTGACTCGGAGTTCGCACCCCCGGAGAGACGCTAGTGCACAGGCTCGCCGTCATGCCCCGTTGCGCAACGCCCTGTGCCTCTTGCGATGCGTGTCCTCCAGGCGGTCGCGCTGCAACGCTCGCCGAGGCGCGTGCGCTCTTCACCCACGAGGAGATTCTCCTTGGTGGTGGCGATGCGACAAAATGGCCATATCTCGATATGTTCTTATCCGAGGCGCGGACGCATGCGGTGCGTGTCTGGGTGGAGGCACCGGCCATCGCGTTCACGCGGGAGCGCCTTCGTGTGCTCAAGGAAGCCGGCGTTCATGGCGTGCTCGTTCAGATCGAGGGCGTTGGCGAGAAGTTGCTTCGCGTCATGCGCGCGGGCGATGGCGAGCGCGTCATTGCCGATGCCGAGTCACTTGGCCTTGAGACGCAGGCGCGTGTCATCGCGCGTCCAGCGACGTTTCCGATGATTGCGCCGCTCGCAACGCGCCTTGCGCCGCGTGTGGTCTGGCTTGAGCTCGTGCGACGCGATTGGGGCAAGGAGGATGTCCCGATGCATGCGGGGCCTCTCTCTCGCCTGCTCTTGGCGTGCCCGAACATCAGCTTCTCTGGGCACCGCGCGCTCGATCGCGGCCATCTCCCGCCATGCGTGTTGCCTTCTGTCTGGGCCTCGCGTCCGACAGCGTTTCGCACGGCCCTCTCGCATGAGGTCGCAGGCGAGGCTGGGCACGCGAACACGCTCTTGCCGATCTGCAGTGAGTGCACCTTGCGCACGCGCTGTCGCTTTCAAGACCGCAACGCACTGACGGGCGAGGACCTCAAGAGCGCTGTGCCGATTCAAGACAAGACGCTTCCGTGGGATCGCATGCGCACCACGCAGACAGCGGTGCCAGCGTCCATCACACGCAAGCGAAGCGGGCCCGAGGTCATCTGCACCACGCCCTGGACGACGATGGAAGTGGTCGACCCCGATGGTCGTGTTCGTCAGTGCTGCTCGACGTGGACCGAAGGCGATCGCGGCAACGTGCATCAGGCTCCGCTCACGGAAATTTGGAATGGGTCGGGCTATCAGAAAGCACGTCAGCAGATGAGCCAGGCGGAGCACCGTGCGCTCTGCAACCCGATCTGCTCGCGCCTGCACGATCGCAAATACAGCGAGACGGAATTTCGCATTCAGACGGGCAGCGAGCGCTTCGTTGAGAACCAACTTCGCATTGCCGAAGACATCGCCGAGCGACGCGAGATCGTGACGAGCAAGCCGCTCAGGCTCGCGCTCTGCCCAAGCACCTACTGCAACTACGACTGCATCATGTGCGACCTCGGACGCACGCCGCGTCGCGAGCTCCCTGAGTCGATCTGGGAGGAGCTCCCCGCGTTTTTGCCGACGCTGCAGACGCTCACGATGCTGGGCGGTGAACCTCTCGCGAACCCTTCGACGATGCGATTCTTGCGTGAGTTCGATGTCGCTAAGTACCCGGACTGCGCGATCGACTTCGTGACCAATGGCTCGCTGCTCAGCGAGTCGGTGTTGCAGCGGATGCAGCGCTGCACGCTCGGTGACATCACCGTCAGCCTCAACGCTGGAACGGCGGAGGTGTACGAGCGCGTGCAACGCGGCATCGAGATGGCGCGCGTGCTCCAGAACCTCGATGCGCTGATTCGCTTCCGCGGAACGCATCACCGTTGGTTTGGCATCACGCTGAGCTTCGTTGTGCAGCCTGCCTCCTCACACACGTTGATCGCCTTCGGTGAGCTCGCGCATGCACGCAATCTTCGGATTCGCTTGATGGCGCTCAACCCTGAGAATCACGAGGGTTTGGACTTCTATCCTGATGCCGAGGCCGTGCAGAAAGTCCTGCGCGACGTCGATGCCTTCGAGGCCTGGACGCGCAGAGTTCGTCCCGAGTGGCTCTCCGAGACTCATGCGACGCGAGCGGCGCTTGCAGCGGAAGCCGTGGCGCGTACACGCGCAGCGAGTGTCCGGCGCTTGCCGATCTACGACGAGGGTTCGCGCTGAAGACGTGCGTTGCTTGACGCGCGAGTTCGCAGGGGCGTACCGTCGAAGCTTCAGCCGAAGGAGCAACATGCGTGCGAAATCCTGCCTGGGCCTCGTGGTTGGGCTCGCCCTGTGGTCCGGCTGCCAGTGTGCTGACGGCATCCCCGATCCGGCGGACGCTCGTCGAGACGCTGCGGTGGATGCGTTTGCTCCGGTCGACGTGAACCTTCTGGATGCCGCCACATTCGACACGCCGGTGGTCGATGCACGTCGTGTGTGTACGAGCGCGATGGAGTGTCAGGACACGACGTTCTGCAATGGCCCGGAGCGCTGCGCCCCAACGGACCCAGCAGCCGACATCAATGGTTGTGCGCCCTCCGACACGACGCGCTGCACCGCCACGCAGACCTGCGATGAGATGCGCGACGTGTGCCTTACGGAATGCGACATCCAGCCCGACGCCGACGGCGATACGCACAACGCGGTGGCCTGCGGTGGCGACGACTGTGACGACAGCATCGCGACCATCTTTCCTGGCGCGATCGAGGTGTGCGACGGCGTCGATCAGAACTGCGTGATGGGGGTCGACGAGGGCTTCAACGTGGGCTCCTCATGCGACCCGGCAGGCGTCTGCGGCATGGGCGTCGTGGAGTGTCTTCCGTCGATGGTGGCGGGCTGTTCAACCGGCCCAGGCGGCTCCGCCAATCAGTCGATGGCCGAGCGCTGCAACATGCTCGATGACGATTGCGACGGTGCGCTTGATGAGACCTTCGCGCTCGGCGATCCGTGCGACGGAATCGGCGAATGTGGTGCCGGGTTTCGTGAATGCGCGGCAGATGGGACGGCGCGTTGCTCCACGGATCGCGGCGGAAGCGTGGACCAAAGCCGCCCTGAGCTCTGCGACATGCTCGACCAAGATTGCGACGGCAATCCGCTCAATGGCCTCAACGTCGGTGGCCCCTGCGATGGCGTGGGTCTCTGTGGCGCGGGCGTCATCGAGTGCGCATCGACTGGCACTTCGCGCTGCTCGACTGACCCAACGGGCACCCAAGATCAGAGCATGCCCGAGGCCTGCGACGGCTTCGACAACAACTGCAACGGCATCAACGACGACGGCAATCCTGGCGCGGGTGTCTTCTGCGCGACTCCGTTCCCTGGCATCTGCTCCTCCGGTCGCACGATCTGCACTGCGGGCGCGACCATGTGCGTGCCTGATGTCACGCCGGGCGCACAGCCTGAGTTCTGCGACGCACTCGACAACGATTGCAACGGCTTGCCGGACGATCGGAATCCCAATGTGATGTGCGCCGCGCAGTATCCCATGGCGTCCTTCGTGACGAGCTGGGCCTGCGCAGGGACATGCTCGGTTGCTGCGTGCGCTGCGGGGCGTTCAAACATCGACGGCGCAGTGGGCAACGGCTGTGAGTGCGTCACGGATGCGTACGCCAACGTGTGCGGATCGGCTTCGTCCATCACGGTCCCCCTTGGCGGCACGATGAACATGATCGGCAAAGTGGAGACAGCAGGTGGGTCCGACTTCCTGCGCGTGAACTTCGCCGTCGCGGCCGTGGGCTCGCCCTACCACCCACGCATCACCCTCGCGAACAGCGCGGGTGGTCAGTACACGATGTCGATTCTCTCAGACTGCAGCACCGCAGCTGGCTGCAGCACGACGGGCGGAGCCGACAACGAGAGCGGCAATCGCGTCACAACGTGGGAGCAGAACTACAACGGCTACGTGGTTGGCCCAGGCTGCTGCTCTGACCTTACGCCACGCGTCAGCAGCATGATCATCAGGATGTCTCGTGCCTTCGGCGACGCACCCACGTGCGACAGCTACACGGTCACGATCACCAACTGAGCGGTCATTGCGATGTGCGCGCGATCGGCAAAACGGCGCGCGTACCAAAGCGCGCGTAGTCCTCGTTGCGCACACCGTGGCAAGAGCCTCGCACGCTGCAGCGCTCGCACTCCGTCACATGGCCGCGAAACGAGAGCGGTGATTTCGGGCTCAGATCCGTCACGCGCGTGTCGGCACCGTAAGCGCACAGCGGCGGGCCACAGGGCCCATCGAGACCGAAGAGCAGGATGCCTTCTTGGCTCGCGGCAACGATCGTTCGCGCGAGTGCATCACGCATCGCCTCAGGCTCGGGGACGATGCTCGCAGCCAGCGCACGCTCGTAGGGATGTGTCGGGATCGAGATCGTAATTCCGCCCAGCCAGCCGCGCGCAAACGTGCGTCGAACGTAGCCTGGTAGGGCGGGAAGCTCGCTCAACGTCGCGCGTGTGATCACCGCATTGAGGATGACGTGCACCTTCGCGGCAAGCAGCGCGTGAATGCCCGCAACCGTCTTGGCGTGTGTCCCCGGCGCGCGCGTCTCGGCATCGGAGACCTCTGCATTGCCGCTGTGGAAGGACACAAACGCGCGATCAAGCCCGGCCTCCTGAAGCTCGGTCGCAAGTGCGGGCCGCTTGCCGATCTGGATCGCATTGGTCTCGATCACGACGCGTGAGATGCCAAGCGACTTCGCATGACGGATATGCGCTGCGAGCTCGCGGTCCAGCGTGGGCTCTCCGCCTGAGATCGTGAGGTCGTCCACACCGAGCGCGCGGAGGTCTTCGATCCACGTCCGCAGCTGCACTCCGTCGTAGCCCGGCCACTCGCGCGACTGCCAACAGAAGCCGCAATCTTGGTTGCAAAGAAAGCCGGTGCGCACAAGCCCGGCGGGCGGCGCGATGCCCTCCACGACCTGTCGAAAATGGCTGAGAGGGACATCCGTAGGCAGCTTGCGAAGGGCCTGCACTTCCGTCTTCGCGAGGAGCCATTTCTCGCGCGAGATGCCCAGCTCCAAGCGCTCGCGCATCACCCCCAGCGCACGTCGATACCGCACTGCACTGGGCTGCGTCTCACGCGCCTCAACCCTCACGGCATGCGGCCCCTCCGATGCCGAGATGCGAACCGACGCCACGGGAAATCTCTCGCCGACCAAGAGGTCGATCGACGTCCCATTCGCCTCCACATCCAAGAGCTCCAATCCAAACCGCGGGAGCGGGAGCGGCAACGCGGTGGCGCCGACAAGTGCGCGAACGATGTTCACCTTGCGTCGCTGCGCCTCCATCGTGACGTCGGGTGGATCGCGAAAGCTTGCGGATGTTCCTGACGTGGCGCGCACACGTTGAGCCTACACGCTTGATCTTCGAAGTGAGCGGATGCGAGCGTCACATCATGACGAGTGAGTTCTTCTCGAGGATGCGTGACATCGATGTCTCCGAGCTCGACCAACACCCCGATGCGCTGCGCGCGATCTACGAGGGCAAGCTCCACGGTCTCATCATTCGAAACGTCTTCGACAAAGATGTGATGGCGCGTGTCGTCGAGCGCCTCGAGAAGAAGGAAACACCCTTTCCACAAACGTTCTTTCCGGAGCGCTTCAAGGCTTGGTTCTACGGCCGCGTGCTCGATGGATCCGAGCCACATCTGAGCGAGTACCTTCGCGATGCCGAAGCCTTTCGCACCTGCACGCAGCATCTCTTTCGTGACGGGCCCGACTTCGAGACGCGCATCACCGAGGTCTTCACGCAGATGTCAGGCGGGCGCCCCGTCTCGGTACCGCAAGCGCCCGATGGTCGCTCGTACACCCCCGCAACGATTCGCGTGCTCCCTCAAGGAGGCCACATCGGCACGCATTGCGGCAACGAGGCCTCCACGCGCTCGGCCTACACACACCTCAACACGATCATCGATCGCCACGATCAGATCTCCTATTTCGTCACGCTCCAAGCGCCCGATGAGGGCGGTGAGCTCGCCGTCTATTCCTTCACCTTCGACGACTGCGATGCCTCGATGTTCGACCACGGACACACCATCGTCGACCACGTGCTCCACCTGCATGAAGAGAAGCGCTACAGGCCGCGCGCGGGCGACCTGATCGTCTTTGACGGAGGCCGCTACTTCCACAAAGTCGACGTCGTCCATGGGCCGCAAACGCGCTGGACGATCGGCGGCTTCATGATGTTCTCGAAGGACGGCGGCAGCGTCTACTACTGGAGCTGAGCTCCTACTCGGTCTCTGCGTGAAGACCGAACGCATCGACGCGCAGTCGTGAGCGAAGTGGCGCGATGTCTCGTCGCAAACGCGTCTGACCCGCATGCACTTCAAGGAGCGACTCGGGCCACGTGAGCCGCGCGCCAGTCACGTAGCCTACCTCGATCGCGAAGGTCGAGTTGCGTGCGTTGGGTGCCCTGGGCGCGGGATAGCGGGTGACGTGAAGTGTGCTCGCGGCCTCGGTGCGAAAGTCGATCTCCGAGAGCGCAAAGAGCAGTGCCTCACGCATGCGACGCCCGCCTGCGCGCATGTCGTGTCCCTCGCCGATGGCTTCGAGGTAGCCCACGTCGCGCCCGAAAATCATGCGGCGATGCAGCGCAAGGTCGCGAAGGTTGCGCGCGTCGGAGACCATGTAGGGGATGAGATCGCCCTCGTCGGGCTCCGCGCTGCCGACGTCGATCCAGAGGCGGGACGGCAAGACACGCGCATCCTCGAAGCGCGGCATGATCGCGCGCTCCTGCACCCAAAGGCTGGGCGACATGGCGACCACACGGCCAAAGACATCCGGCGCTGCGATGGCACTCGCGACCGCACTCAAGCCTCCATACGAGTACCCAAGAATCGCAGTGGAGGCGCGCTCCTCACGCCACGGAAGCGCCTCGCGCGCCGCCGGAAGAATCTCGCGCGTGATGAAGTGTGCGAGTTGCCCATCCACACGTGCCAGCACCTGATCGCGATCGGACGCGCTCTCGATCGCAAGGATGATCCAGGGCTCGATGCGATGCTCCGAGGCGAGCGCCGCGACCGTGCTGTCGACCTGAAACCACTCCGACACCCCCGACCCATCGAGCACGATCAGCATCGGCAACCGCGCTCCCTCGGCATGCTCGGGAACCCACGCCCTCACGACACACTCGCGATGGTTGGCGTCGCCAAAACGACCCAGCGACTGCCACGCGCCCGTCACGGTCGAGACCGGCGATTCCCCTTGTGAAACAGGGCGTTCCGGTCTCGGTGAGGGCGTCGTGGAGGCGCTGCCAGTGCAGCCGAACGACAGACAAGCGGCGAGCAGGAGCGAGCGCATGAGACGTTCGACAACATAGTTCGAGACAGGTTCGCCGCGCATTCGAGCGCACACTCAAACACACGCTACCGTGAGGCCATGACACTTCGCATGGCTTTGGTTGCGCTTGCCCTCTTCACCCTCGCCGGTTGCCCCAGTGCCGCTTCCGAGGACGCAGGAAACGACGCAGGGCGTGATGCCGCAGTCGCGCTCGACTCACCGATCGGAACCGACGCGTTTGTCACCCTCGTCGACGCCCCGCCAAGCGACGACGCCGCTACGCCGATCGTCGATGACGCGAGCGTCCGCGACACGGGCGTCGACACCGGGACAAGCGCGCTCGACACAGGCGCCACAGCCCGCGACACAGGCCCTGCGGCCCCCGGAATGTGCGACGCCACGGCATGCACACCGACGTGCTTCCGCCCCATCACCTGCGTCACAGTCTGCGGTGGCCCCGTCACGATGTGCGGCTGCTGCGCCTGCGCCGCAGGCAGCGTCGACACATCCACCTGTGGTTCCTCGATGTGAGGGCGATGCGATTGCGATATGCACGAAAACATATCGCAATCATATCTAGATCATGCCCTAGAGGAGTCGCTCGATGTCATGCACCAGGGCATCGAGCCCTGCACCGTCGGTTGAATAGCGGCCCCGACAGCGTCCATCGCGGTCGACGAGCAAGACGCCTGTGCCGTGCAGCATGTCGTAGCCAGGCGCGCCGCTGATCTCGACACGGTTTGCTGCTGGCTGGAAGAACGCGCGCTCGGTGGTGCGCCGCACGTCATCGGGTGACCCTGTCAGAAGCGTC
>JBILQT010000397.1:0-5726 GCA_044373065.1 Sandaracinaceae bacterium | reverse complement strand
TGGTTCGGCATGGTCAGGCCTCGGCGGGCGCAAGCGACTACGACAACCTCTCGGTGCTCGGTCGGGCGCAGAGCAAGCAGCTCGGACGATGGCTCGCGGAGCGCAAGCATGCGCTTCCAACGCACGTCTTCATCGGCCCGCGAAAGCGCCACAAGCAGACCTGGGAGGAGCTCGAAGCGGGCTATCGGATGTGCAACCCAGAGGTTGCATTTCCCGAGGTGAGCGTCCTCGAGGATCTCGACGAACATCACGGGCTGCAGTTCCTCACGCTCGCGATGGCGGAGCTTGTGAAGCGCGAGGATGGCCTTGGAGACACGGCAAGGCGGGTGATCTCCACCAGCGGCGAGGGCGCGAAGAAGGCCTACATCGAGCTCATCCTGCATGCGCTGCCCTTGTGGGGCCGCGGCGAGATCGATCATCCAAATGTCGAGTCGTGGTCGCAATTCCTCGCGCGCGCCTCACGCCTTGAGCCCCGCTTTCGCGCACTGAAGGAGAGCCACGAGAACCCGCACGCGTGGGCGATCAGCTCCGGTGGTTTGATCTCGGCCGTCGCCGCACATGCGCTCGGCGCAGACAGCGACACGACCTTCGAGATGATGTGGTCGATGCGCAACACGGCGCTCACGGAGCTGGGCGCCAAGCGCTCGCGGGCTGCATCACGCGCAGAGTCCGCGCCGAACCTCTCGCTCTTCTCGTTCAACGGCGTGCCGCATCTCGAGCACGAAGACATCACCTTCGTGTAGACCGCGCATCTTTTGAGTTGATCCTGGCTTACGTCCGCGGCCTCCTCGGTCACCTACAGAAGTAGGCTCCCTCGTCGGCCTTGCGGGCGCGCTCAGGCTCAACTCAAAATCTGAGCGGTCTAAGACGCACGCTCAGCCCGGCATGCTGCGCGCTTGGCTCATCGCAAGCACGATGTCGGAGGCCGGCCTCTCGGCGAAGGAAGCCACCCAGCTCGCGCATGAGGGCGTGTCCGAGAAGACTTTGATCGGATGGGGTGAGCGCGTCATGAGCGACATGCCTGCGGTCAACGTGCGCACGCTGACCGGGAGGAAGCCCTCGCCGAAGACGAGATAGGCCGAGCAGCAAGCGTGAGGCCCCCAGCGCTTTTGAAGCTCGGTCGAGGAGGCACGTGCATCATCGGGAAGGCGCATCGACACAGTCGGCTCAAGCAGCGTGATCGAGCAGTACTTCTCGCCGCCCAATGTCGGCACAAGCTTCGCGATGGTGCGATCGACAAGCTGCACGCGCGCGAGGGTCACGTCGGTACGCCAGACGGTCATGACAAGACGCCCGGACACAGCCAGTGCCCAGGCGCTGTCATTCGCAATGATGTCGGTGCGCGTCACGAGCGGGGCACGTTAGCTGATGGGTCCCGTGTGCTCGCGAAACATTTGGCGACACCCTGCAGGTTTCCCTCGCGGGAAAGACCTCATGTGCCGAGGGCCTTCTCGACTTTCTCTTCGGCGTCCTTTGCGATGCGACCGAGCGTCCATGGAAGAGAGGGCGCGGGGAACATCGTGCTCTGGAAGTATTTGTAGAAGAGGTAGGCCTCCGAGGTCAGGTCGAAGGGATAGACCCACTCGGGGAAGAGTTCGTCGGCGACGATCATCGCACTCACAAGCGCGCCCTCCTCGGAGTCGACCGTCGTGTTGTTGCCCGCAAACCAAATGTGCCCAAGCCCCTGGATGCGATGCAGATCCTTCTTCGCCTTGTCGAAGAAGCTCGCGACCCAGCGGCCATGCGACCAAGTCTTGGTGTAGAGCACCTTCGAGGGATCAGGGTGCTTGGCGCCCACGCCGCTCTCGTACATCGACACGTAGCAATCGTGCGGCGTCTTCAAGATGTTCTTCATCAGGTACGTCTGGAACGACGTCGCGAGGTCATAGGGAAGGCCGTAGTCGTTGTGGCCAGGCGTCTCTTTGCCCCAGGCATACGCGCTCACAAACTGCCCATCCTCAAGCTTGTCGCGCAGATGGGGCGCGAGGCACTCGTCATCCTGATGGATGTAGCAAAGCCCAGGAATGAGCGTGAATTTCTCCTCGGTGATGTAGTCCTTCTGCACCGAGTAGATGAGGTTCTTGTCGTTGCCGAGGAGCTTGCGATTCGTCGTCATGTCGGTCGTCAAGATGACCTCATCGAAGACCTCGACGTGCTTGGTGAAGGTGTGTGTTGGGTCCGTGTAGCTGAGCTGCACATCGCTCGTGTTGGCCCACTCGACGGTGACCTCCGTGGCCTCGAGATTCGGATACACGGCGAGCACGGTCTTGCCCGTCAGCACCTTCACGCCGCGCGACTTCCCGTACTCGGCCATCGCCACACACCACGAGGTTGCGCCGTGTGTGAAGCGGTCCCAGCCCATGCCTGGCTCAAGGAAGTTTCCGTAGGGCCCGTGCTCTTGAAGGAGCGGGATCTTCACGAAGATCGGATAGAGGTCTTCGATGTTCGTGCTCAACAGATCCGACGTGCCGTAGCCGTTGATGATCGTGAGGTAGGGGATGAGCAGGTAGCGGAAGAAGTTCGTCGTGTACTGCACGCCCTTCACGCTCAGGTACGTCTCCATGTCCGTAGAGAACGTGATGCCGTCGAGTGGCGTGAGCGGGCCGAATTTCACATCGCGCTGGAACTGCGCCGCGAGCTTCTTCGCCTCGTCATTGAAGCAGCCCTCAAAGCGCGGACCGGTTTGATACTCAGGGAAATTGCCCCAATTCAGCTCGGGCGTGAATGCGCCCGAGAGCTTGAGTGCCGGGTGCAAAGTGAGCTCGACGTGCTGAAGCTCCGGCAGCTTCAGTTGCTTGTAGAGGTTCGGGTAGATCGTCGGTGCGACGAACTGCACGCCGATGTCGACGGGGTAGGTGGGCGTGCCTGCAGGCGCCGGATGACCCGCCTCGACCGCATAGCCTTTGCCGGCCGCATCGAACCAGACGTTGATCGTCTTGGAGTGCCCACCAACCTCATCCTCGTCGTGCAGGATCGTGAGATCGAGAAGGTCCTTCGTCTCCTCTTTCGACAACGTCCACGCGAACGCGCAACCCGTTGCGCCGCCACCCACGACCGCGACTCTCTTCTTTCCCGAAAGGGAAACCATCGAACCCTGCTTCGCCATGCGTCCTCCTCTGCTCGTTGAGCGAGCGCATGGTCTCCAAACACGACGTGGGGCTCAAACCAATTCGTTGCGGTGACAAACGCGACACAGAACTAGACGCCGACGAGAGTCGCTATATGATAAATATCATATACATATGATATGCACGGGAATCAATCGTCGACGCTGAGCGCGTAGCGATTTGCGTTGTCGACGGCTGGCAGTGCGTCCTGGCGAATGAGCAAGGTTCGTGTGGCCCACACGTCGTGGAAGATGCGGTAGCGAAGTGCCGTCTGGTCGAGGTAGTCGACGCCGGCCGATCCGCCTGTGCCTGTGCGCCTTCCGATCACGCGCTCGACCATGCGTGCATGACGCTGCCGGAAGATCACAAAGGCCTGCTCCAGCGCCACGATCGTATCGACGACCTCACGCGGCCAGGCGAGCAGGGGGAGCTCTCGGTAGCTCTCGATGAACACAAGCGCGGCACGAATGCGACGCACCTTGCGACGCTCCTCTTCGGGCTTGTCGAGGGCCTCGAGGAAGTCGCGTGCGCCCTGCTTCTCGCGCTCGAATTTCTCTTTGAGACGCACGCGATCTTGATCCGTCAGTGCGTCATGCGATGCGAGCAACGAAGCCGCGTCCACCTCGCGTGCTTGGGCCGCGCAGTAGTCATCGATGAACTTGGTGACCATCGCATCGTCGCTCGCATCATCGGGCGTCGAGCCATGAATCGGGGTGCGGTAGAGCCAGGCTTCGACGGCATCTTTGAGCGTGGGCTTGTCACTTAAGCGGCGCTCGACGCGCTGCGAGGCCGGTGAGACATCGCCATTGGGCGAGCGCAGTGCGCGCATATACGTGCCCTCGTGACCAAGTGGGATGCGCTGTGAATCCGAGAGGCCCATGAGGATCTCAATCTCACGCAGCTGCGCCGACTGAAAGCCACTCGCGGGGCTCAGCTTGTCGCGGAAGGCGAGGTAGTCGCGCGTCGTCATCGTCTCCATCAGCGGGAAATGATCGCTGATGAGCCCGAAGAGCAGCGCCATGCGACGAAGTCCGCGCACGGCCGTCGCAAGCGATTGCTCGGGCACACGCTCTTGCTTGAAGCAGTCGCGCACCGAGACGAGCTCACGCAACGCGAGCTTCATCCAGAGCTCATCGATCTGATGCACCGTGATGAAGAGGACTTCATCGTTGCGAAGATTCGCATCGGTCGCCTCAAGCCCGCCCTGAAGAGCCACGAGCTCTTCAACCTTGATGTAGTCCCAATAGTTCGTGGCCTTGCGCGTCATGCGGCGACGATAACGTGCACGGCCCTCTCAAGGTGTGCGCGCACGCAGAAAGCAGCTCCACGCGAGGTGTTGATGCCTCAACGACAGCTTTGAATCTCACCGGCAGGCGTGAAGACGCACGCCGGATTGAAGTCAACGCTGAGGAACCAGAAGCAGCCTGGGGACAGGATCCCACCCACGCCGCAATCCGGTACATCCATGAGCCATTGGGGCGCTACACGCGCGCCATCACAGGTCGCTTGGGTGGGGTAGAGGTCGCAGCGACCTGTATCGACCACCGTGGTGAACTGTCTCGTGGAGACACCATCGCAGTTGAAATCGAAGCCACCGCAGTAGCTCGGGATCGTGAAATAGATGCTCTGACTGGGGAAGGCGCGGCGATCGCGATCGCAGCAATCGATGTTGCCCGCACCCACCGGTGCGCGGTTGGTGTAGTCGACCGGGCAGCGACCCACAGCGACACGATCGGGGTCAGGGCAGCGACGTTCGGGCGCGCGGCCGGCATCGCTGTACCCGTCATTGTCGGCATCGCGCCAGCACGAGATCGCGGAGCCCTCGTCGACCGTTCCGTCGCAATCTTCATCGCGCCCATCGCAGACATCCGTGGGCTCGGCTTCGATGCTGCATGACGACCAAACCAACCCGTTGGTGCACGTTTGGACACCCGCGGCGCAAACGCCTCCTGATGTGCAGGGTCGTGTGACGCCCGGGCTACACGTGCAGATCTCATCGACCACGCCGCTGCAGTTGTCGTCGAGGCCGTTGCATGTCTCGGTGCCCATCGGGCTCACGCTGCGCGCGGAGTCGAGGCAGTCGGGGCCGCAGTTCGGACGTGCATCCGTGGCGCGCATCGGGTTGCAGCAACGTGCGTCTTCAAACCCATCGAGATCGGCATCGAGGCCACCGCGCGTGTCGAGGTTGCAATCCTCGTCGATGCCTTCGATGTCGCAGACCTCAAGGTTTCCAGGCTTTCGGCGCGCATCCTCGTCATCGCAGTCGGTGCCAAGGCTCTCGCCGAGTGTGTTGACGCAGCGCGCATCTGCTGCCCCATCTCCGTCGCCATCGGGCGCTCGATGCACGCACACACCCATGGTGAGATCACAAACGTCCACCGTGCAGGCCAGCTCGTCCGCGCAGGAAGGTGCTGCGCCCAAGACGCAGAATCCGCCGCTGCAACTCTCGATGCCGTTGCACTCGATGCCGTCGTCACATGCTTCGTTGTCCGCGCAGGCGATCATCCCCGCGTCGGTGCTCCAAGCATCGATGCGTGCATCGGGGGTGACATACGCATCGCGTCGCCCGCGGAAGGCATCGCCCTCATCGACGACCTGTGGATCGCAGCCGAGTGAGCT
>JBILQT010000396.1:0-5761 GCA_044373065.1 Sandaracinaceae bacterium | reverse complement strand
TCGCCGCCTTCGCCGACCGCTTCTTGCTCCGCGTCTTCGTCGAGCCCGTGCCCGATGCGATGCTCGAAACACTCCTCACACAAGGCGCGAGCAAGCCTGAGAAGAGCCCCGTGAAGGCCACGTTGAAGGACCTCGACACACTCGCCGAGCGCGCCCAGCAATGTGATGTGAGCCCGCTGCGCGCGACGCTCGCAGAGGCCGTGCGCATCCTGCGCAAACAAGGCATTGCGCTCTCGGATCGCCGCATCGTGAAGCTGCAAAAGCTCGTCGCCGCCGCCGCGGCGATGGAGGGCCGTGACCGCGCAGAAGCCCGTGATTTGTGGCCAATTCTCTATGCGCTTCCCACGGCAGAAGCGCAGACGCAGGGCCGCGCAGCGCTTGCAGATCTGCTCAAAGACTCTGCGAATTCGGCGCTCACCTCGGCCGCCCTCGATGCCTCGAATGGCCCGCTCGCGCGTGCCGCACGCATTGCAGAAGAAGCGCGCGAGGTGCTTACGCAGGCGGCCTCCACACCCGATGCCTCACGCCAGAAGAGGCTGAAGGTTGAGGCGATGCTGCGCGAGATCGATGCGAGCTTCGCCGAGAGAGCGCGACCTCCAGCCCTGACAGAAGTGCGCACGCTCTTGCAACAAGCCCTCACCGCGAGCGCCACCTAGTCGATGCGCGTGGAGGTCCAAGCATGCACCCGTGAGGTGCCGCTTACGCCGTGCGTTGTGGTTGCTGAAGGCAAAACCGCGAGGGCCCTTCTGCGCCTGCTCCTCGATGACGTGACACGCATCACCTCGCTTCGCGGTGTCGTGCATCAAGAGGGCGAGGCGCTCCTCCTCGCGCTCCTCGGCCAGGAGACGGATCTGCCCTGGGTAGAAGGCGTTTCGTATTTCGGCATCGACCCCAACGCGCCGCGACTTCGTCTCTCCACCACGCTCGGTGTGGGCCTTGAGGGAGCGAGCAGTGCGCTCGCAGCCGAGCTCCTCGAAGGGGCGCTTTTGCATGCGCATGGAGAAGACGCGATGCCACTGCTGGTGATGCCGGAGCGGCTCCTCTCGCTCGCCGCGGCACGCCCGATTGACCTTGAGGTGTTGCGGAGCGTGGAGGCCAAGGCGTGACGCGCCCTCTCACGCGCCTCGTGCATCACGGTCATGTCGAGGCCGTCGCGATGCTCATCACCGAGAAGGATGAAGCGTCACGTCAGCGCATTGTCCTTCTGGCGATGCGCCCAGGCGATCGTGTTCACGCCATCGATCGCCTCGATCGCGAGGAGGCGAGCGCGCACCTCGTCATTCACTTTGCAGAGTCGCGTCGCGTGGATGTGAGCGAGCTCGATGGCGTTGCGCTGACGCAACAATCCACGCTGCTCGCCTCGCTTCCGCTCTCGAAGGCCTTGAGCGATCAAGCGCTTGAGGCGCGCGCACAGCTCGTCTTTGCGATGGAGGGCGCGCCTGTGTTCGCGCGCATCGCAGCGCGCATCGAGCCAGCGCGTTGGCTTGATGTCGACGCGCTTCGGCTCCTGCCGGTGCGCTCGCTCGGTGCGCCACCTCCGGCGATTCAGGCAGCGATTCAGGCACGCAGTGCGCGCGCAGTGTTGGGCCAGGCCGAGCTCTCCGAGGAGGGCATCGCGGCGGCCAACGCGCTGATGGGTGCGGCCGCGTCCTCCTCACCCAAACCGTCTCCGGTGCTCGACGCGATCGTACGCGCGCTGGCCGTTGCAATTCGCTTGAGCCAAGGGCTTTTTGGCGGTGGCTCAGCACCCTCACCCAAGAGTACGTCCAACACCAAAGCACTGCCCGAAACACGACCACGCGAGCCCTCATGGCTCGTCCGCAAGCTCGCCTCATGGATGGATGCGCTCCGCATGCGCGCATGGAGGAGCTCGCTCGGCGACTACCTCGCGCGCAAGCATGCGGAGTACCTCGCGCGCCTCATGGAGCAGCTCGATCAAGGTGACGTCGACGCTGCGCTTCGCCATGCGATCCCGCTCTCGCAGACCGCTGGCGGCCCGCCCAAAGCGCCCTCGCTCAGCCTGCCCTCACCGCGCACCGACCTCTCGATCCAAAAGACGCGCGTCTCCGGTGGAAGCCTCGGCCTCGAGGGCTCGCTCTACGCGATGCTCAAGGCGCGCTACCGCGCACTCTTCGACAAGCTGATCGCGATGGGTCGCATCGACGATGCCGCCTTCGTGCTCGCGGAGTTGCTCGACGATGTGCTCGGCGCCGTTGCCTTGCTCGAGAAGCGCGGACGCTTGCGTGAGGCCGCCGAGCTCGCCGAAGCGCGCAAGCTCGAGCCGGCCATCGTGGTGCGCCAGTGGATCCTCGCGAAGAACATCCCCCGCGCACTTCTCCTCGCGCGAAGACACGGCGCGTTTGAAGCCGCGATCACGCACCTCGGCAATGAGCCAGAAGCCCGAAAAACGTTGGCGATTGCGTGGGCAGATATGCGTGCCGAGGCCGGCGACTACCTCGGTGCATTGCTCGCGCTTCAGATGGGGCAGGCACTCGACGTGGCGACCACACCGCTCGCGCTTCAGTGGTGCGAGCTCGCGCAGGAAGCAGGTGGGGCGGATGGCGTGGTGGCCCTTGTTTGGCGCGCGCGCCTCATGGGCTCCATCGACACGGAGACAGAGCGTCGCGTCCGCAGGCTTCTCCTCGACTCGCAGCGCGAGACTCTTCCGCTTCGCCTCGCATTCATCAGTGCGCTGGCGCAACGCTCCGAGCCCTTCCTCGCGCCGCTTGCGCGCCTCTGCCTGCGCACTGCGACACGCGACCGCGCCCTCTACAATCAACCGCCCGCAGCCACGCTGGAGAAGCTCGAAGTGCTCGGTGGTGGAGGCGTGCTCCGTGAGGACCGGCCGACGATCGAGGCCGCTCGCCCCATCGCAACACGTGAGACACGCACGCTCTCGATGGGCCCGCGCGGCGCGCTCGCCATCCGCGATGCGGTGCTCCTGCCAAACGGAAATTGGCTTGTGGCACTGGGCGAGGCGGGCACGCGCATCCTCAAGCCCGATGGCACCACGTTGGTCGCCATGGAAGCACCTGCCTCCAAGCTCGTCGTCTCCGATACAGGCACGCGCGCCCTTGCGCTCTCAGTCCGCGGAGAGCTCATCGTGGTGCATCGCATCGACCTCGTGCAGCGGCGCATCGGTGATGCCTTCGAGCTCGCGCGTCTCGATGCGCATGCAGCTTCCTTCGACGGGGAACGCTGGGCGGTCGTGCTCGATGGTCACGGGCATGTGCTCGATGTGCTGGCCGAGAGGCCGCGCTCGCTCTTTCGGTTGGAGCACTGCACGCGTGTCGACCGCGTGCTTGGCTGCATCAGCTTTGAGGTGCAGGGCTCAACCCTTGAGCGATTACGATATGATGAACACAATATCGTATTGCGTGTGCGCCAAGCGCTTCCCGAGCGCTTCGATCGCCGCATCAACCTCAAGCCCTTCGAGTCCGCGCATGAACCCATCATCGCGCACCTTCAGACGGATGAGCGCAACCTTCACCTGACGGTCGGCGCCGCGCCGCATCCGACGCCCCACAGCTTCATGGGTTGGCAGTTGCGCATGCCACTTCTCAGTGTTGGAAGGACCCACGTCGCGTTCAACGCGGCCAGCAGCTTCGAGCCGCAGGCCCTTGGTCGTTACACGCTGCTCTCACTTCACAGCAAGGGCTTGACCGCCAACTACCGCGCGAAGTTGACACTTGATCCCGTGCTGAAGCCGTCGCACTTCGTGGAGTCGAGTGTCCTCTACTCGGGTGAGGGGTGGGTCATGGATGAGGAACTGGCCAAGCTCGGCTTGCTCCGTGGGATCACCCATCCGAACGTCGTTCGTGTCTTGGAGGCAGGCCGTGAGGGAGACACGCAGTTCGCCGCGATGGAGTACGTCGCTGGCAAAGACCTCGCTGCCATCGTTCGACGTCTCCACAGCCAGAAGGCGCTCCTTCCCTTGCACCTTGCACTCGGGATCACGATGCAGCTCTGCGAGGGGCTCGAGGCGCTTCACAACGCAACGTCGAGCAACGAGGTGGCGCTTCAGCTCGTACACCGCGCACTCTCTCCACGACGCTGTCTCATCGCGTTCGACGGCACGGCCAAGGTGCGCATCGGCAAGCTCTTTGTGCCCGATGAGGGCGTGAGAATGCGAGGTCGGATTGGCTACATGAGCCCAGAGCAGGTGCTCGGATTGCCGCTTGATCCGCGCAGCGATCTCTTCAACCTCGGCACGATCTTCTACGAGCTCCTCACCAGCAAACGGCTCTTTCACGCGGACACGGACTTCAAAACCGTGGAGGCGATCCGCGACGCGATCGTTCCGCCATTCGATGCGACAGCAGAGGTCCCAAGCGAGGTGCAGGCCATCCTCCTCAAGGCGCTCGCACGGGAGAGAAGCGATCGCTGGCAGTCCGCAGCAGAGATGCGCGACGCACTCAAGGCGCTCCAGGTCGAAGCTGCATCGAGCGATGCGCTCGCGACATGGATGCGCCGTGAGTTCGCGGATGACCTGCGTGCAGAGGGCTCAGCGCACGCGCCTGTGGAGCCGGGGATTGTTCTCGTGAACAGCGTCCAAGGGGATATCGAGGTGCGCATCGTGGCCTCCGCGCGCACAGCGCATCGCATGCTCACCCCGAACGTCAGTACCGAGACATTGGTGTGCTTCGATGACGAGGGCCGCTTGCTCGCCGTCGACGCAACAAGCGGGCAGCCCATCGCCTCCGCCTTCGTTCACTGACGCGAAAGGACGCACACATGCTTCGTCGCCACTTACTTCAATCCTCCATCCTCCTCGTCGGTTGCGGCGGTGCCGTGCACGAATCCACAGCAAGCTCCGGCGCTGTGCATTCCTCCACACCCCGTCCTTCACCCTTTCGTGACACCGTCGGCCTCACGACACGCGCTCAGATCAAAGCCAACCACGAGCACTGGCGCAGTGCCGATTCCGCGCCCGTACGCGCCACCTCCGAGGCCCTCGCGAGCGTGCCTCCGGGTGCGGAAGTGGATGTCTTCTTGGGCACCTGGTGTGGCGACAGTCGGCAGCAGATCACGCGTCTCTTTGTCGCCCTTGAGATCGCGGAGAGCCTTCATCCACTGCCCTTTTCGCTTCGCTACATCGCCGTCGATCGCCTCAAGCACGCCCTCGATCCAGAGACGCAGCGCGAGCTCACTGAGGGCCAAGACATTCGCTTTGTGCCGACGATCATCGTGCGTCGCGAGGGCGTTGAAGTGGGCCGCATCGTCGAGCACCCCACGCGCAGCATCGAAGAAGACTTGCTCGACTTGCTGCGCGGGACGCGCACGGGCTTTCTCTCGCTCACACGCACGCCGTAGGAGCTACCTTGCGCGCATGCTGACCCAACCCCTCCTTCGCTTCTTGGCCATGGTCGAGCGTGAGCTGGATGCATCGCGCGCGGAGATCGTGCTGACGGATCATCCGCCCGAGGAGGGCGTCGCTTGGGCAGCCATGCTTCACGGCTTTCGCGTCGAGGTGAAGTTCGCGCAGGAGACGGATCTCGCGGCGGCGCAGACGCGCCTCGAAGCGCTCGTAGAGTCATTCGCGGGTGTGCTCGCCGAGGCTGCGTTGCCGGCGGTGCGCGAGGTGCCCAATACCATCGTGAACACGCTCGAAGATGCGCTCGTCTTGCTCGTGCATCAGGCGCGCGCCGAGAGCGCTTGGGTCATCGACGACACGACGCCAGAAATCTGGGGCAGCTCATTTCGATATGATGCATTGAGCGTCACCTTCGCCTCCGAGTACGAGGCCCTCTCGCGTCTGCTC
>JBILQT010000395.1:0-5767 GCA_044373065.1 Sandaracinaceae bacterium | reverse complement strand
GTCTTGAGCTCGCCGAGCGCACCTTCGCACGCGCCCGCGAGGAGCTGGATTGGGCGCCCGAGAAGCTCGATGAGATCGCCATCCATCAGGTGAGCCGTCAGCACTCGGAGAAGCTCATCGAGCGCCTGGGCCTCGACCCGGCGAAGCTCCACACCATCTATCCCGAGTTCGGCAACATCGGGCCCGCATCGATCCCGCTCGTCATCGCGCAGGCCGATGCGCTCGGTCGCCTTCGCAAAGGGCATCGCATCGGGATGATGGGCATCGGCAGCGGCATCAATGTCGCCATGGCGGAGATTGTTTGGTGAACAGTCGTTCGAACACGCCCTCGAGCACGCAGCGTCGTGATGCACTTGGCATCTCGAGCACGCTCTACCCCTTCGAAGGCAAGTTCCTCACGCTCAAGAACGGCGTGCAGATGCACTACCTCGATGAGGGCCCACGCACAGTGACCGGGCCCTCGAAGGGCGCCGTCGTGATGGTGCACGGCAACCCAACGTGGTCGTTCTACTACCGCGATGTCGTGCGCGCGCTGCAGAGCACGCATCGCTGCATCGTCCCCGATCACATCGGCATGGGGCTCTCGGATAAGCCGAGCGATGACGTCTACAACTACACGCTCGCGCAGCGCGTGGAGGACCTCGACACGCTCATCCGCAGCACCGTCCCCGAGGGGCCCATCACGCTCATCATGCACGACTGGGGCGGCATGATTGGGACGGCCTGGGCCGTGAAGAATCCAGAGCGCGTCGTGCGCATCGTGGCGCTCAACACCGCGGCCTTTCGACTCCCCGAGTCGAAGTCGTTTCCCTGGCCGCTCGCGCTCACACGCACGCCGCTCGGTGCGGTGCTTGTGCGCGGTGGCAATGCCTTCTCACGCGTCGCCTCGCATGTCTGCGTGAAGCGCGGTGCGTTGCCCAAGGCCGTGCGTCGCGCCTACACCGCGCCCTACCACTCCTGGCAAGACCGCATCGCCACGCTCCGCTTTGTGCAGGACATCCCGCTGCGCGAGAGCGACGACGCCTACCGCGTGGTGCACGAGACGGAGCAGAAGCTTCATCTCCTCGCAGAGAAGCCGATGCTGCTCGCCTTCGGGCTTCAAGACTTCGTCTTCGACAAGCACTTCCTCGAGACCTGGGAGCGTCACTTCCCGAAGGCCGAGGCGCTGCGCTTCCCCGACTCCGGCCACTACATCCTCGAAGACCAGCGCGAGGTGCTCTTGCCGCGCATTCGCTCGTTCGTTGGCTGACGCCGTGCGATGAAGCGGGATGCGTCTCGCTCTTCCGCCCGTGCTCTTCGCATCCATGCTCGTATGCGCATGTGGGAATGAGGCGGAGACCGCCGAGCCACCCGCGCCCGCGGAACCCACACCGCCCGTGCAGCCCACCGTGCCCGCGCCGCCTGCGCCGCTGCCTACGCCGACGCAACCAACCACGCTTGAGGCGACATCCTCCGCGGGCTGGCAGATCACGCGCTACGAGGGGCGCGACTACGGCTTTCACGGCATCGCCTTCGACGTGAATTCACGGGGCCCCGTCTTCGCGCTCTACACGCGCACGGGCCTGCGCATCGGCGCGCTCGCAGGGCCACTCGAAGAGGTGCCGGGCACCGAGCCGCATCTCGACTTCACGCGCGCTGGCGTCGCCTTCGCATTTGCCCAAGGCGGCATCCCGCACGCGTTCTTCATCGACACTGCGCGACCTGGTGTTGGCTACGTCACGCGCAACGGAGACGCCTGGCAATCCGAGGCTGTGCTCGGCGGTGAGGCGCTCGCCCTTCCCCATCTGGCCTTCGACGGAGCAGGCGCTGTGCACGGCGCGGTGGTCGATGTCGGCGCCTCCAGCATCACCCAGCTCAGCCGCAGCGAAGACGGCACATGGCAGAGCAGCGTCGCCGCGCGCTTCGACCAACTCGATGCCCTCTCCGACATCGCACGCGACCCGCGTGGTGAGCTCTGGATGGCCGCCTGCGCGCGCGTGGAGAGCGGCAGTGAGCTCAGCATCTTTCGCCTCGCGGCCACGCCGGCGACGCCCACACCGCCGATCAGCGTTGGCACCTTCGAGGGCCGCTGCGGCGGCGAGGGGACGATGCCCGCAAGCTTCGGATTCGCCTTCCGCGCAGACGGCACCGCGCACGTGCTTGTGCCGGTTCAAGGCGGCGAGAACGGCGATGCCCTTGTGCACTTCGCCTCGACGAGCGACCTCGCGCTGGCCCAGGCCTGGGCCCGCACAGACATCGCCAGCATCGAGTTCGGCGCCTGCGAATCCACCCTCGCCATCGACCCGCAGGGCGAGCTTCACGCGGCCTTCACCAAGCATCGCGGCGAGATGGGCGAGGCCACCGAGCTCTACTACGGCGCCTTCCTCAGCGAGAGCTGGCGCATCGAGCGCATCGATGAAGACACGCGCTACCGCGACATGGACGCGCCCTCGCTCCACATGCGGCAGACCTCGATCGCCGTGGCACTGCGAGGGCATCTGGTGAGCGAGGCCGCGTCGACGATTCATCTCTTTCAGCGACCGCGTCGCTGAGCGTTGACCTCCCCGGCCGCGCTGGCGACCATCGCGTCATGGGTCACGCGGAACACTTCCTTCGTCGCCTCGATCGTGTTGCCGATCACCACGTGGAGCTCTCGCTCACGCTCTACCGTGATCAGGCCTTGCTCAAGGAGGTGCTCAACCGTGCGGAGCTTCCTCCAGGGATTGGGCGTCTCGCCATCTCGCTCGAAGACCCGGTGGAAGGCCCCTTCGTGATCGTGAGTCGCGACGGTGGCTTTGTGACGTGTCTCGCCAAAGGCATGTTGCTCGGCCCGGACGTCGCGCTGCTGACGCGACCTCGTCTCGATGCGGCCATCGCAAAAGTGGAGCGCATGCGCGAGCGGATGGCCGCAACGATGGCGCTTCGCGAGAGCAAGGCCGATGGCGTCGCTGCCTCGATCTTTCGTCGCATGAGCGAGGACGGGCTGCGCTTTTGCCGCGAGGATGCCGAGACGCTGCATCAAGTCTGGCCGCTTGTTTCACTGGCCGGCGTCACCGCAATGGTCGGTCTGATGAACGGCCTGCGGACGTACCGAAAGGAAGTCGCGTACCTCCGCTTCGACAAGCTGAAGCCACACGAGGTGAAGCTCGCACGCGCGTACGGGCAGATGCTGTGGAACTCCGCACACCTCATCGTCTTCTGCGCCCACGAAGCCTCGGACGAGCTCTGCGCCAAGCTTTCTGTCGAGACGGACGTGCGCTTCCTCGCCGCGCAGACGCTCTTTGAGCTTGGCGCTATCTCGCTCGGGATGCGCTCCCTCTGGGTGCTTGCGCAACGACCGAAGCAGTACATCGGCCAACTGAAGGCGCTGCGCGACGACGCGCGGATGGAGATGCGCACCCTGCGTGAGTTTGGCCTTGGCATCGTCGCCTCTGCCTCACCAAAGCTTCGTGCGGAGGCGATGAAGGCGCTCTCTCGACCCATCGGCGAGGAGGCGCCGCCCGGCCTCGACGCGACTGAACGCTACGCGCACGCACAGATGGTGTATCTGGGTTCGCTTGGTGGGCTTGTGCACGCCACGCTGGAGAACGAAGCCGACGTGGATCGTTACGCGCTCCGCGACAACCAGCGCCTTGCCGCCATGCTGATCAAGCGCAGCGAGCCGACCGAAGAAGAAACGGACGCGATCTCCGAACCCATCGGGCGCGCCCTTCTCGCGAGCACCTCGTTCAGCTTCCTGGGGCCGAACGCGCCTCACTTCGCGCGGTGCCTCGCGTACTCCATCCCCTGGCTCGCGCGGGCCGAAGCCCAAGAGCTCTTCCTCCCGCGCGAGTTCGCGCAGATCCTTCCGGGCCCGGACGTGGACGCTGTCGCCCAGGTGATGGCCAACTACGGAAAGGCACGTTGGCTCACGCGCAGTGACCCCGTGAAGAACGACTCCAAGCTCGGCCGCAACGACCCGTGCGCGTGCGGAAGCGGCAAGAAGTTCAAGCGCTGCTGCGAGAAGTAACGTCGCTACTCCGCGACCAGCACGCCATCGACGAGGAGCACCAACTGGTCGCCCCAGTTGCGCACCACGAGCACGCCTTGCTCGCAGTGAATCGTGATCTCGCCCTCCCAATCCATCGTGGATTGCACGGACGTGATCCGGCCGCGCACGCCGTTGATTTCACGCGCCTGGAAGTTTGGCGGGCGGGACGTCCACTCAGGCTCGGGGCGCTCACGCACGAAGACGTTTCCATCACCGCGACAGCCGAGACTCACTGTCGGTCTGTCGTCAAACTCCATCCACGCACTGATGCGCGAGGCGACCCCATCCACGACGTAGAGCGCCTCACGAACGCGCAGCACGTTCGTGCCAACGAGGACAGCGAGATCGATGCTCGTACGCTCCGCGGCGCGTGCTCGCGCGCTCATCAGTGCCCCAAAGAATCCTTCCTCCTCGCCGAAGTATTTCTGCGCGCGCTCCCAGAAGTCGTCCGCGAACACCGACTCTTGATCGAGGCCCAGCTCCAGCCCGAGTTCGTGCAGCTCGACCGCGCGCTCGCTACCGCACCGCACTCCGCATTCGATGCAGGAAAGGATGAGGCCCTCGTAGGCCATCTCGAACTCGCCGTGCGTCAGGAAGTTTTCCACTCCCAAACTGGATTGGTCGTCGAGTGGCGGCGCCCAAGCATCGACAAGCGACTTCAGTCGTCGGCCTGCATCGCCGTAGCGCTCGGGGCTGAAGGGAATCGTCATGCGCTCACTTGGTGTTGTGACACGTGCGGCTCGGGTTGAGTTCACCGACGCAGTCGCCGCGTCATGCCAAGCATCCGCCGCGTCATGCCAAGCACTCGCCGCGTGGGGGCAAGCAGCTACCGCGTGGGGGCAAGAAGCTGCCGCGTGGGGGCAAGAAGCTGCCGCGTGGGGGCAAGAAGCTGCCGCGTGGGGGCAAGCAGCTGCCGCGTGGGGGCAAGGCACGCGGGCGTGAGGGCAAGCAGCTGCCGCGTGGGGGCAAGGCATGCGGGCGTGAGGGCAAGCAGTCGCCGCGTGATGGCAAGCAGTCGCCGCGTGATGGCAAGCACTCGCCGCGTGATGGCAAGCACTCGCCGCGTGTTGCCAAGCAGTCGCCGCGTGATGGCAAGCACCCGCCGCGTGATGGCAGGCTGCGGCGCGTGACGATTCGCTTCTACTCAGTCGGCGATGCTTACGGAGAGTTCTCCAACTTCGCGCTCTTCCCGATCACGCTGCAGGGCGCGCGCTGGCCGACAACAGAGCACTTCTTTCAGGGGCAGAAGTTCGATGATGCGCGCTACCGCGAGACGATTCGCAAGGCGAACACGCCGATGATCGCTGCGCGGCTTGGACGTGATCGCAAGCAGAAGCTGCGGCGTGATTGGGAGAGCGTGAAGGTCTCGGTGATGCGCGAGGCGCTGCGCGCGAAGTTCACGCAGCACCCAGAGTTGCGCGCGCTCTTGCTCTCGACGTGCGACACGAAGCTTGTCGAGCACACGGAGAACGATGCGTATTGGGGCGACGGCGGCGATGGCTCGGGTCGCAACATGCTTGGGCAGTTGCTGATGGAGCTGCGCACCGCGTTGCGAACGCTCTGATTCGCAGCGCAACAAGCTTTCGCAAAACGCGACGACATTGCGAGCAGACGATTCACTTCTACTCAGTCGGCCGCAGCCTCAGCGGCCGACCTCAGCGACAGCGGCCGACTCAGCGACAGCGGCCGACTCAGCGACAGCGGCCGACTCAGCGACAGCAGCCGACGCAGCGACAGCGACCAAGCCCCAACCGAGAC
>JBILQT010000095.1:0-24659 GCA_044373065.1 Sandaracinaceae bacterium | reverse complement strand
TATCCGATGCGTGGCGTCGCTACTTCGACAACCTCGACGACGAGCCTTTGCCGCCCCGTCGAAGCGTTGCCGGCCATGTAGCCGCCGTGTCGGTACCCACCGCGCAAGGTCATGTCTCGCCCGCAGCCTCGACGAATGCGACGAGCACCGGCCGCTCGTTTGCGCCGGGCCCTGAGACGCGCGTCGCCACGGAGCTTCAGAGCCGCGTCTCGGCGATGGTGAATGCGTACCGCGTGCGTGGTCATCTCTTCGCGAACTTGGACCCACTCGGCATCTTGCCGCGTCGTGGTGCCAAGCGTCCGACGGGCGAGCTCGACCTCGCGGCATTTGGCCTCTCCGATGTCGACCTCGACACGACGTTCAACGCGATGGCGCAGACGCTCACGCTGCGTGAGATCGTGGCCCGCCTTGAGGCGACGTACTGCCAGTCGATCGGCGTCGAGGTCACGCAGCTTGAGGACAACGAAGAGCGTGATTGGCTTCAGACGGCGATGGAGTCGACGCTCAACAAGGTCACGCTCTCACGCGAGCAGCGGATGCACTTGCTTGAGAAGCTCACGGAGGCGGAGGTCTGGGAGACGTTCGTCCACAAGGCCTACGTCAACAAGAAGCGCTTCAGCCTTGAGGGCGGCGAGAGCACCGTGCCGATGATGGATCTCATCATTGAGCGCGCGGCCGAGATGGGCCTCGAAGAGGTCGTCATCGGCATGGCCCACCGCGGCCGTCTCAACATGCTCCTCAACGTGATGGAACTGCCCGCCAAGGACATGCTCGCGGCGTTCGAAGACTCGGCCCCGGAGAAGCTGCTCGGTCGCGGCGATGTGAAGTACCACCTCGGCTATTCGAGCGACCGCACCTTCGCGGGCAAGAGCGTGCATCTGACGATGTCGTTCAACCCAAGCCACCTTGAGTTCGTGAACCCGGTCGTTGAAGGCCGTGTGCGCGCGAAGCAAGACAGGCGCGGCGACACCCAGCGCGAGCGCGTGCTTCCCCTTCTGATTCATGGCGATGCGGCGTTCATCGGCCAGGGCATCGTCGCCGAGACGCTCAACCTCGCCTACCTCCAGGGCTATGCGACGGGCGGCACGATCCACATCGTGATCAACAACCAGCTTGGCTACACGACGGTCGCCGACGACGCGCGCTCGACGCAGTACTGCACCGACCTCGTGCGCATGCTCCGCTGCCCCGTCTTCCACGTGAACGGCGATGACCCGGATGCCGTCGCGCAGGTTGCGATCCTTGCGGCCGAGTACCGCCAGCGCTTCCACAAAGACGCGGTCATCGACCTCTACTGCTATCGCAAATACGGCCACAACGAGGCCGACGAGCCGCGCTTCACGCAGCCGACGATGTACAAGTCGATCGACGCGAAAGAGACGGTTCGCAAGATCTACGCGACGCAACTCGCCCAGAGCGGCTTCTTGCCTGAGAGCGAGTCCGAGGCGCTCGTTGCCCGCAAGAGGAAGGCGCTTGAGGATGCACTTCAAGAGGTGCGCGAGACCAAGCGCGTCTTTGAGGTGAATGCCTTCGGCGGCCTCTGGCAGAACTACCGCGGCGGTGCGGATCTGAGCGTCGCCGATGCCGAGACGGGCGTCGATGAGGTGCTCCTCCGCACGCTGCTTGAGACGATGCGCGCACTGCCCGAGGGCTTCCAAGTGCGTCGCCAGATTGCCGACGGCGTGCTGAAGAATATCCAGGACGCGCTCGACTCCGGAAAGGTGAAGTGGGGCACGGCCGAGAACCTCGCCTACGCCACCCTGCTCGCGAGCGGCAGCACCGTGCGCGTTACCGGCCAGGACTGTCGTCGCGGCACCTTCGCGCATCGTCAGGCCGTGCTTCACGACTCGGCCACGGGCGCGCAGCACACGCCTTTGCTCGGCATCGGCGCAGCGCTTCAAAAGCCGCAAGGCCGCTTCGACATCTACGACTCTCCGCTCAGCGAGCAGGGCTGCCTCGGCTTCGAGTGGGGCTACTCGCTCGATTGCCCCGACGGCCTCGTCGTCTGGGAGGCGCAGTTCGGCGATTTCGGCAACGGCGCGCAGGTGATCATCGATCAGTTCATCGCAAGCTCCGAAGACAAATGGCATCGCCTCTCGGGCCTCGTGATGCTCCTTCCGCATGGCTACGAGGGCAGCGGCCCCGAGCACTCGAGCGCACGTCTTGAGCGCTTCTTGGCCCTCGCCGCCGAAGACAACATCCAGGTTGTGAACCTCACCTCGGCCGCGCAGATCTTCCACGCGCTTCGCCGTCAGGTCGTTCGCCAGTGGCGTAAGCCGCTCATCGTGATGAGCCCGAAGTCACTCTTCCGAAGCCCGAACAGCGAGTCGCAATTGAGCGAGTTCGTGAGCGGCTCCTTCCAGCGCATCATCCCCGACAAGGAGATCGCGCCGAAGAAGGCCAAGCGCGTTCTTCTCTGCACCGGCAAGGTCTACTTCGACCTCGTCGAGCAGCGGAAGAAGGACAACCGCGACGACGTCGCGATCATCCGCATCGAGCAGCTCTACCCGCTGCGTACCGAAGAGCTTCGCGAGGTGCTCGCGCCCTACGCCGACGGGACGGACCTTGTCTGGGTGCAAGAAGAGCCCTTCAACTCCGGCGCCTGGTTCTTCATGAACGCACGCCTCCCCGGCATGATCGGCGACCGCTTTGGTCTCCGCGTCATCTCGCGCGAGGAGAGCGCAAGCCCCGCAACGGGCTCCGAGAAGGCACACAAGATGGAGCAGGAGCAGCTTCTTCACGAGGCCTTCGCACCCGCAGTCGCGAAGAGCGCGCGCCCCTCAGCGCGTCCGCGCGCCGCGAACTGAAACGCTTGCGTTCACCGCGAGGTGAACGCAGCCAACAGAGAATTCACAACGCGAGACGCGCCAGGAGGTCATCCCGGCGCGTTTTGCGTTCCGTCGTTGGTTGCAGCTTCTGTCCACCTTCGGAGCGATGTTCTTAAGGGCCAGGTCAGCCCCGATTTCGTCCCGCCATGACGCCGCCATCCACATCCCAGATGGCGCCGGTCACCCAGCTCGCGTGCTCGGAGAGCAAGAACGCAATCACGTGTCCGACATCGTCGGGTGTGCCCACGCGGCCAATGGGGTGAAACGAGTTGAACCCCTGAAGGGCATCATGGACCTGATCGCGCGGAATGAAGCCCTCGTAGATTGGCGTCTCGACGACGGCAGGAGCCACCGCGTTCACCCGAATCTTGTGCGCAGCGAGCTCCATGGCGAGATGCTGGGTCAGCGCGTGGAGACCGGCCTTGGCCATCGAGTACGCGGCCGAGGGCGTAGCTTCGATCGCCTGGTGCGCCCACATGGAGCCGATGTTCACAATCGAGCCAGGGCGCTTCGCTCGGACGAGCTGCTGCGCGAACTCTTGGCTGAGAAAGAACGCGGCACGACTCAACGCCTGGTAGCGCTCGTAGTCCGCTTCGGTGCTCTCAAGAAACGGCTTCGGCGCAAATACGCCCGCCGCATTGAGGAGCAGGTCGAACCCTCCCGACGCATGCGCAATCACCGCCCGAAGCGCCTTCAAGCCCTCGGGCGTAGACACATCGGCCGCGACGGCGTCCACCTGCCCGAAGCCCGCGAGCGAGCCGAGCGCCTGCGCAAGCTTCGCCTCATCGCGACCCACGATGACTGCGCTACCTCCCCGCGCGACGATCAACCGCGCTGCCGAAAGCCCCATCCCACTGCTGCCGCCGACGACCAAGAGTTTCTTCCCGACAAAGTTCATATCCATAAATACCTACCGACTAGTTGGTTTGTTTCGCGCGCAAAGAAAGTGCACGCAGAGACATGTTCAATGCCTCAGCGTGCAAACGCCGCGAGAAACGTTTTGCTCACCGCCGCAGGGCCCTTTGCGCGGGCCATGCCTCGACCCACCACCAACGCGCCCTCGAGCGCACAGAGAAAGGCCTCTGCGCATGCCGCTGGCGAGGTGGCTTGCGTGAAGCAACCCGAGCGCTGCCCGTCGGCGAAGACGGTGCGGAGCCACTCAAGGTTTGCAGCAAAGAAGCGATCGACTTCCTGACGAACCTCCTCGGGAAGGGTGTCTCGCTCCGCACCCAGCATTCCGCAGACGCAGAAGCGCCTCTCCGCCCGGAAGGTCGTCTCAAAGAGCGAGGCATAGGCGCTCAAGCGTTCATCGGCCTTGCGATGCCGTCCCTCAATGTCGTGAAGCGCGCCGCGGAAGCGATGCGTGTAGCGCTGCGTCACTACGGCGACGAGTTCGGCCTTGGTCCGGAAGTGATGATGAACACTCGGCTTCTTGATCCCGACCACGCTCGCAATGTCGTCGTAGGAGAAGCCGTTGTAGCCCAGCCGCTGCACCAGCTCCTCGGCTGCGTCGACCACGCGCTCTGCGCTCTCGGAGATCTCGGAGAAGTGCTTCACAGCACATTCCCCATCTTTTCCTGAGGCACGAGGTGCCCTGTCTTCACCCAAATCGTGCAGCCGTGCGTGCTGAAGGGATGGTGCGTGCTGAGGTGTGGGCTGCGCATCCAGGTCCCGGCCGGATAGCTCCCGTGCTCGTCTTCGAAGACGCCCTCAAGCACCAAGATTTCTTCCCCGCCGTAGTGACGGTGCGGGACGAAGACGGTTCCAGGCGCCCAGCGCACGAGCGCAGTGTGCTCCACCCCAACCTCGGACAAGGGCATCACGGAGAGCCCTGGTTTCTGCCCCTGAAACCACGCCGCCTTTCGCGTGTTCACAACGACGCGCTCCGTCTCACTCCGATCCATCTGACGTAGCTTGACGAAGAGGACACACCCTGACTCCGACCAAGGCGCATGCGCTGACATCGGCGGGTTACGGACGTAGCTGCCCGCCTCATAGCGCCCCAGATGATCGTTGAAGTCGCCCTCCAGCACGAAGAGCTCTTCGCCTAGTTCGTGCGTGTGCTCCTCGAAGCGAGCCCCTGGCGCATAGCGCACGATCGAGGTTGCGCGGGCCACCTCATCCCCCTCGCGTTCGAGCAAGCGTCGCTCCACCCCCGGCGAAGGCGATGCCTGCCAAGGCAAGGTTGGATGTTCGAGCACGACTCGTTGCGTTCGATCCGCGTGATGCATTGTACCGACTGGTAGGTAGGCAACTGTGCTCGGCTTGTCAACGCTCTTGAACGCGAAACGCGCCAGGAGGTCTCTCCCGGCGCGTTGTGCTTTTGACCCCACCGCCAACGTTGGCTGTGGCGACCGCCAACGTTGGCTGTGGCGACCGCCAACGTTGGCTGTGGCGACCGCCAACGTTGGCTGTGGCCTCAGTCCACCTTCACCGCGATGCGCTGCGACTTGGGCTCGGCCTTCTTTGGGATGCGTACCGTGAGCACGCCATCCTTCATCGCCGCATCGATCTTGTCGGCCTCGACACCCTTCGGCAGCACGAACTGCCGCGCGAAGCTTCCCGACCAACGCTCGACGCGATGCACTCCGTCTTTGGTTTCGGTGTGCTCACTTCGCTTCTCGCCGCGCAACGTCAGCACGTTGTTCTCCAGCTCGATATGAACGTCGTCGCCCTTCACGCCTGCGAGCTCTGCGCGCACGACGAGGGAGTCGTTCTCCTCGGTGATGTCAACGGCAGGCGCGAAGGCCTCGCGCTCGGGCTGCGGGATGAATCGGGGCGTCTCGAAGAAGGGCCAGCGGTGTTGGGTCAGCATTGCGAATCTCCTTATGTTCCGTGCGGTTTGCGCGGGTTTTGTTTCGTCGTCGTCTCGGCGACACGCAACGAATAAGCAGACTCCGCGAACGCAACACTGGCCGCTGAGCCAGGTGCGAAATGCGTCTGCGTGCATCACCGCGTGCATGCGCACAGCGCGTCGCTGAATTCAGAACGAGCTCTGCTCGGTCATCGGAAGTCGCGTCTGGTCCTCACGCCGGATGCGGCTTCGTTCCCAGTCAAAGCAGCGGGCAGATTCACGCTCGGTGGCGAGTCGGCGAACCTCGTCGGCGAGGGGCGAGATCATCCCTCGCGGGAGTGGCTCGAGCGCGCGTCCGCGCATCATCACATCGAGTGCGGCCTGGCGGTTCTCACCAAGAAGCGGGACGCGGACGAGATCGACCCAGACATCGCTCTCGCCCCACGCACCGCAACACATCGCCGACAGCCGGGTGGAGAACGTGGGTACGTAGGCATGCACCATGACGTGTGCGTAGCGACCCGCGACCAGATCTGCGTCGAGCACGCCGACACCCGCATTGGCGCCACCAACGCATGCGCTTGGTCCGCCCGTCGGCACGAATCGAAACCGCTGCTGCCCTGGAGGACGTGTGAGCGTTGTCCAGGTACCCGGAAGGAGCCGCGCGAGCCCCTCGCCATCCTCGGAGAGAACATCGATCCAGTCGCCGGAGTTCGGGGTCGCCGGATAGATGAGCACCAGGACTGCCGCCTCCTCTGGCGCGGGACCGGTGGGTGTCGGCGTGGTGCGAACCGGGGGCGTTGCGAACGGAAGGCAGCCGCCCAGTGCAGCAATGCAGCACAAACACAACGCGAGAGGATGAAGGTGCCTCATGCACCTACGATGCACGGCGAAGACTTTTCGGCTCTCCTGAGCCACTTTTGCCGTGTCGCGCATCGAAGTGAATATGACCGTCTCTCGGCGAAACCACGAGGTGCCAAGGGTGCTCGAACAGGCACTGCCCAGCGATGCGGACTTGGTCTCGCGTGTTCGATCCGGCGAGCGTTGGGCGGCCGACGCGCTCTACCGACGGCATGCGCCAGATGTGCTGCGCGTAGTCCTCCGGCTGACCGCCAACCGCGCTGATGCGGAGGATGTCCTGCACGATGCGTTTGTTCGCGCGCTGGCAAACGTAGACAGTTTGCGTGACGCCGCCTCCTTCCCTGGATGGCTTACGCGCATAGCGATTCAAGAAGCGCGCATGAAGTTGCGCCGCGCGAACATGCTTCGACGTCTCGGGTTTGGATACGTGGCCGATGCCACGCTGGACGCGCTTGCCGCACCCGGAATCGACCCCGCCTCGCACGCGGAGCTCGCCCGAATCGCGAGGGAGCTTCAGCGATTCTCCGCAGACGACAGGATCGCCTGGGTGTTGCGACACGTGGAGGGTCGGGACCTTCAAGAGATTGCGGATCTGACCGATGTCTCGCTCGCGACGGCCAAGAGGCGGTTGACGCGTGCGAGCGAGGCGCTGAGAACGCATTTGGCGCTGAACGACGAGGGAGGTGTGATGTGAAGAAGCCAATCTCACATTTGCTGTCGAGCGACGCAGACCCAGCAGCCATTGACCGCGTCGGTGCGCGTCTTCGGCAATCGCGAGGGCCCGCGAGGCGCGCGCGTACCTGGGTTGCAGTCTCTGGGCTCGCCGCCGCCGCATTGATTCTTGTGATGCTGGTTCAGCGTGGCGCGCCCACAGAGCGTTGCCTCGCGAATGGTGAGGCGCTGGTGCATCTCGAAGCCACATCGAGGGATGAAGTCTTCTCCCTCTCCGATGGGACCGAACTCGGTCTCTCCATGGGCACGCAGGTCGATCGCATTCAGAACGATGGAACTCGCTTGGTGCTTCGTCAGTCGAACGGACGAGTGCGCTATCGGGTCGCACCACAAGGGTCGCACGCGTTCGTGGTCGAGGCGGGGATAGCGACGGTTGAGGTGGTCGGCACGGAGTTCACGGTCGAGCGGCATCGCGTGGACGGTGTGGAATCGGTCGACGTGGAGGTGATGCACGGCGTGGTGGTGGTGCGCAGTGAACACCTCGAAGAACACGTTGTGAGGATGGAAGCGGGCGTGCGTCTTCACGTGGAGGCGCAGCGTCCGCCGCCGAACACGTTGGTGCCTGATTCGGCCGCCACCGAGATGCGTGAGGCCTCGCTTCTTCCAGCCCTCGAAGACCGCGAAACGGATGAGGTGCGTCGCTCCAGAACGATGGAGGCGCCGAGCCGACAGGGAAGTACCGAGGCTCCTGGGCCGGACGTCTCCGAGACGACGGTTGAAGCGCCGGGTGATGCAGAAGAGTCTGACGATGCACTTCTCTCCCGCGCAGATGCTTATCGTCGCGAGGGCCGTGGCGCAGAGGCGCGCGCGTTGCTGGAGCGTGTGGTTGCACATGGTCGGGCACCGCAGGCGTCGCTGGCCGCGTTCTCTCTTGGAACCCTCCTGGACGACGCGTTGCTTGGTACCGAAGCAGAGCGGACGTTCGAGCGCGCGATTGCGCTCGGCTTGCCGTCGGCGTTGGTGGGAGCCGCATGGGCGCACTTGGCTGAGCTTCGCGGACAACGCGGTGACCTGGATGGTGCGCATGACGCTGCCGAGCGTGCGTTTGATGCAGGCGTCTTGGGTCGTGAGCGGACGCGTGCTGAGGCGTGGCGCTGATGGCCGCTTTGCAAAGGATTGTCGCGATCGCGTTCACTGTGTTTCTCAGCGCTGCGCCCGCTGGCGCGCAGGGCCGTCCTTGTGTCGAGCGCGACTCCGTTCGCGTATGCAGCGCGGACGCGCATGCGGTGCGCTGTGGCGCGTTGATGGCGCGCATCGTCGAGATGGGCGTGCCGGACGCGCGCGTTCAGATCGAAGTGGACGAATGGACCGAGGCGCATGTGGCGTTGCGCATCATCACGGCGAGCAGCGAGCAGACGTTGCGCGTTCCGCTGGCCGATCTTCCCCCCGAGGCCGAAGGTCTCGAGGTTCGTGCTCGGACAGTTGCGTTGGTGGTGCGCGATCACCTGCCGGGTGCTGTCGAGGTCGCGCCCGTGTGGACCGATGAGCGGGCCCCCGCCACCGACGAGGACCGCGCACGCTACTTCCCCAATCGGGTCTTCACGCCGCGCCCCGGCCTCTGGGCCGCGAGCTTGCGAGGCCGAGGGCTCGCGATGCTGGATCGCACGGGTGCCGCCTTGGATGTTGAGCTCAGCGTCGAGCACGTCCTGACCGAATTGATCACGCTCGGCGTGGAGCTCGCGCCGGCTTGGTTTGGGGTTGGAGAGCGCATCGTTGGAGGAATCGGTGGAGGAATGACGACCGCACACTTGCTCTTCACGAGCGAGGTGTTGGCCGTGGGGGTCTATGCGGGCGTCGCGGCGATTCCGCGGCCCGGCACGCCGCTGGCGGGCGTCCTCGGGCTGCGCATCAGGCTGGGATTCCTCGACTACGCCCACGCCGACTTTCGCGGCAGCCTGGCGTACAGCGACGTGCTGGGCGTGTCGTTTGGTGAGGCGCGCTTGGAGGTGCTCGTGCCTGCGAGCGATGCGTTGGAGCTTCTCATCGCGCGCGTGGAGCTCAGCTTTGAACTGGGCTGGCAGGGCCTCGAAACGGGCGTTCGGTATTGGCCAACCGAAGGTCGTGAGGCAGGTGATTTTGGAGTGGAGATTGCCGTTGGTGCACGCACGCACATCTTTTTGCAGCGCTGCGAACTCGGTGGATGCAGCCCGGAGTGGGGCGCGGGAGGGCTCACGGTGTCCGCGGCGTTGCTTGCCCGCATGCGATGAGCCGAATCGCTCGCCTCGTGCATCGAGTGTGCGGAGGTCTCGATGGACGCTACGAAATGGCTTGGTTGGCTTGCTCCGTGTGGGTTCGCCTTTCTCTTTGGATGCGGTTGGAATGGCGGCACAGCGCGCGATGCGGTGACGCTCTCACCGGCTCCGCCTCCGGTACGTGGCGGCACGATCGCGGTCGCGAGCGATGGCGCGTGGTTCGTGGTTGTCGACCGAGACCGCAATCGCATCGATCGCATCGAACGTGGCAACGAGGGGCTCGTGCGGACTGCCTCCCTTCGGCTTGCGATGCGTCCTGAGCGCGCGCTCGCCGTGGACGACGAGACTTGGCTTGTGCGTGCGGATGGTCAGCTGATGCTGCTCGACGATTCGCTTGCCACCCTCGCTGAAGCCAGCGTGTGCAGTAGCGCTTACGGGCTTGCGTGGGATGCGGAGCACGCGCGGGCGTGGGTCTCGTGCACGACGGGTGAGCTCGTGATCGTCGAGCGAACGAGCGGTGGGCTCGCGGTGCGAAACCGCTTGGCCCTTGGACCGGACACGGGCGACATCGCCATCGCAGCGGGTCGCGCTTTTGTCGCGCAGACGCGCCTCGCGCGCGTGGCAATCCTCGACACCACGACGCTTGCCGTCGTGCATCAAGTCGCGTTGACGGTCTCCACGACGGTTCATCCTGAAGGCACGCGAAGGGACATGCCGCGGGCTGCGTTGCGGCTTGTTGCGCGCGGCACCGGGGTCGTTGTTCTTCACCAGCGCGCACGGCTCGGCCCGCCTGTACAAAGCCGCGTCGCAGGCGCCTACACCACCCACGAGCGGAGTGGGCCTTGCGGCGCTTTGGCCGTGCAGGTGGCCGTGACGGAGATCGACGCGGAGGGTCGCGTGGGGCCCTCGAACACGCTTCAGGGGCTTACCTACGCGAGCGATCTTGCATGGAGTGCAAGCGCACTCTCTGTCGCTTCACCGAGCTCGTTCATCGATGGCGATCGGCGCGGTGCGCGAAGCGCCGCCCACGAGGCTCACGATGGCTGCCTTGCGCCGCTCAGCCTCGACATCGAAGGACAAGTCACGGCTGTTGCCTGGCTTGAACCACAAGGCGGTCACGCGGGGTCGTTCGTCTGGCAGACCCGCGAGCCGGCGAGCATCGTCGCGTTGGGGCAAAGCCTTGAGCTCGACACACGCTCCGCCCGCGACACAGGTCACGACATCTTCCATGTGGGCGATGACGATCGCGTGCCCTGCATCGCATGCCACCTCGACGGCGGGGATGACGGACACGTCTGGGAGTCCACTCCTGGCGTGCCGCGTCGCACGACCTCGCTGCGCCTGCGTACGCCCTTGAGCGGAGGGGTGGCGAGCACGGCCCCGTTTCACTGGGATGGCTCGCTGGGCGACGTCGACACCTTGATGGCGCTCCACTTCCCCGGCCCGAATGGGACGACCCTTCGGCGCGACCAGGTGGATGCATTCGCCGCGTGGGCTGACACCTTGCGCGCACGGCCCGGCGCGCCCGTGAGCGACCACGACGCCGTCGCGCGAGGCCGCACGCTCTTCGAGTCGCTCGGTTGCTCAAGCTGTCATGGCGCGCTTGGCGTTGCTCCGCAGAACCTCGAGCCGGGTCGCGGCTGGCAGGTGCCCTCGTTGGTCGAGCTTTCGGAGCGAGCGCCCTACGGGCACGGAGGCTGCGGCGACACCCTCGCCTCGATGCTCACCGAACGCTGCGGTGGGCCCGTACACCGCGTGAACTCCTCGTCCGATGTGGCTGACCTCGCAGCCTACTTGGGCGTTACAAGCGAGTAGCGGTTCACTTACGGCGTCGTGACGTCGATGCGGTAGACGCGGCGCTCGGACATCTGCACGAAGTAGACGCGGCCATTGAGGACCTCAAGGCCGCCTAGGCCGCTGCCCGTGCCTGTGGCGATCGTGCGGATCGGCGTTCCGTCGAGCTCAAGGAGCGACACGTTGCCCGTCGCATGGTCGGCAACGACGAGTGTGTTGGCATCGAGCAGCGCGAGACCGCTCGGCTCTGGCGCGCTGGTGCCCCAGGCTGCGCCCAGCACCCCTGCATCTGCAATCACCTCGTAGGCCATGTTCTCCATGGTCGTGGCGGGCAGGTTCTCGAACGTCCGGAACGTGCTGAGCTCGGTTGCGGGCGAGGCGATGTCGACCCTGAGTACGCGGCCGTTGCCGGTGTCCGCGACGTAGAGCGACGAGTCGCTGATCACCATGTTCGACGGCACGAGCGGAACCCGGCGAAGATCGGAGCCGAGGATGAAGCGCGTCACGATACCGTCGTTGTGGTCGTAGTGACCGTCGTGGTGGGGCGCGGCGAAGTCGTAGCGGTCGAGCGAGCCCTCCTGGCCGTTGAACGTCCAGTAGACGTTGTCGCGCTCGTACGCGATGCCCATGCAGTATTGAGTCGCGTGCAGCATGTCGAGGTGCGAGCCGTTCGACCAATCGAAGGACCCGTTCTCCCCGTTGTAGATCGCAGGGTCGGCGGTCCAGAGTGTCGGACCGATGAAGGGGTCATCGTCTGTGGGGTTCGCGGTCCAGTGCTCGTGGCACGTCGCGAAGGTGTTCGCGTAGGTTCGGCTCTCCGTGACGCCTGCCTCCATGGCGCCTGGGTCCGTCGGCTCGAAGGGGAGACTCGGATTGCCGAAGGCGATCGCGCTCGGGCGACGCATGAAGTGCCAGGAGTTCGAGTCGACCACGAGGCGGGCGCGACCGTTCTCCTCAGTCGCCGGCTCGATCGCCGTCGGCTCAGTGATGGCGACGGTGCTGCCCTGGAGGCTCACACAGTCGTCCGGCGCGCTCGTTTCAAGGCCTCGGACGGTGCACTCGGACTCCTCGTCGAAGTCTGGGTTGCGCTCCATACGCTGCACGAGCCAGAGCTCGCCTCCAGGATGGACGGCGAGATCGACCGGGTGCCACGCGCGGACCACCCCGCGGCCCGCGTCATACGACACCGCGTCATAGACGGGGGAGAACGTGACGGGTGCTCCCTCACGCAGCGTCGTGGGTGTGGCGACCATCATCGGATCGCTGCATCCGCTGAGGCCCACGAAGAGTGCGAACGAGGTGAGTCGAGACGTCTGCGTCATGGGCATCTCTTGTAGCTGCCTCGCTCAACACGCCAGCCCTCTGTCCACCGAAATGGACGCTCGCAGCTCAAGGCACCGCGATGATCTCCACATTGCCGCCCTCCGCCGCCACCACCACGAAGCGTCCGTCGCTCGGGAAGCGCGGTGCCATCGCTCGCGCGCAGGATCGAACGAGGCTCCCAGCGACACATCATCTGGTTCGTGTTGCGTGAGCACCTCCGCACGCGCGCTCGGCGTGCTGGACCCCGGGACCGTCCATGACTCCGAGCGGGATTCGTAGTAGGCGTTTGCCGACCGGAGTCGAAGAGCCATGCCCCAACCTCAGTCACAACGCGCGATGCGCGAGATAGACCTCCTCACCGCGATCCGCGCGCAGGTGGTCCCTGCAGCCGGGAGCATCGGCTGCAATGCCGTGTTCTCCACGGCGATCGGCGTTCCTGGCGCCCTGCTGCCAGAGCTCCTCTCCCTGCCGCTTGGTGCCACCGGTCATCGGTTGGTGGCGCTTCGGTACCTCATCGCCAATGCGAGCAGCTGGCTTGCCCACTTCGCCTGGGAAGGCCCGCTCACACGCGCCGCCGAGGATGGCCCGGCGCGGCTGCGCGCCCTGCTCGCGCGCATCGAGCAGCTGCGTGCCACCGTCACGGCGACGACGGCAGAAGACCTGTTGCACGCACCGTGGGAGTCGCTGGCGACGTTGCTCGAGGTGGAGACCGAGCCGAGCGACGATGCGCTGAAGTTCCTCCTCTGCGTGCACACGTACGATGAGGCCGTGGCTCGCCTCCGCGCGCGCCTGCGTCACGACGCACTCACGCTCCACGCGCATGCGCCGCGCACGTGCGACCTGGTCTATCTCGCGACGTACGACCTCCGCACCTTGCCGGCGACGACTGTCGGCGAGGGCGCGCTTGAGAACCTGATCATTGCCGACAAGGGCGAGATGGGCGTACGCGCCGTGCGTGTCGCGCTCGCTGCCGGAATGCGGCCGGTGGTGCTCTACAGCCGGAGCGACGATCTCGATGCGCTGCAGGTTCGGCTCGCGACCGCGGCGGGCGGCTTCGGCATCCCGCTCGAGGGTACGTTCCGCGAGACGTACGCGAACCCGCAGCAAATCGCGACGCGCGTTCGTGAGGCCTATCGCGCGCGCTTCGGTGACGGCGCAGGCGCTGCCCTCGCACGCTCGGCGCTCTATCCAGGGTACGGGCCGCTCGCCGAGAACGGAGCGGCCATCCAGCACTTCCGTCGCGCGGGGATCACCTTCGTGGGCCCGATGCAGGACGTGGTGGAACGTGCCGGCGACAAGCGGAAATTCCGTGCACTCGCGGAAGCCCAGGATCCTGGCGCGGTGACGCCTGGAATCATCCTGGACTCGAGCGAGCCCGACGTGATTGCGGCGCGCATTGAGGAGGCGTTCGCAGCGGGCCGGTTCACCTTCCCAGGGCGTCTCAAGGCAGCCAACGGCGGCGGCGGCCGCGGTCAGGCCGTGATCCAGACACCTGCTGGCGTCCCTCAGGCGGTGCAGAAAGTCCTCGAGGAAATCCGCGTCAACGGCTGGGATCGCGGCGTGATGTTCGAGCAGAACATCCCCGAGACGGTGCACCTTGAGGTGCAGGTGTTGCGCGACCGCTATGGCAACACGCGTCACTTCGGTATGCGCGACTGCTCTGAGCAGCGAGCGAGCCAGAAGATCCAGGAAGAGGCCCCTCCGGCGCTTCTGCGAAGGCAGCCAGCGCTTGAGGCCCATATCCAAGACATCGCAGTGCGGATCGCCGACGCCTGCGGGTACGTGGGCGCCTGCACCGTCGAGCTTATGTACAAGAACGGGCACTTCTACCTGCTCGAGATGAACACCCGGATCCAGGTGGAGCACCCGGTGACCGAGGAGGCGCATCGGATCCGCAGCGGAGAGGCGCTCTTGCCGCTCGATCTCGTGCGGCTTCAGGTCGAGATCGCGCGCGGCGCGCCCATCCCCTTCGCGCAGGAGGACGTGGTCTGCACACGGGTGGCGCGCGAGCTCCGCGTGAACGCCGAGTCGTGGCGCGCCGACCTGAAAGACTCCCGCGACGGCGAGCGCGGTGTCTTTCTCCCGAACGCGGGTGTGTTCGACAAGATCGAGGTGCCCACCGGAGAAGAGGTGCTTCACGCCCTTGAGGCTGAAGGAGTCCGTGGCATCGCCGAGCTTGGTGTGCGCTTCGATGTCGGCTTCGAGACGGGCGACAAGCTCGTCAACAAGGACCCGACGTTCGGCAAGCTCATCGTCTCCGTCGCCGCGAAAGCGGGTCACGAGGAGGAGCGCTACGAGCTCCTGCGCCTCGCGACGCTCGCGGTGCTCGGGCGCACCCGCATCGAAGGCCGGCAGGTCAACCCCTCGGGCCAGGTGGTGCGGGGCTCGTCGTTCAGCACGAACCTCACAGACCATGTGCGCGTCCTCGAGACCGACATGATGAAAGAGCACGCCCGAGACATCGCGCCGACCCGTCACGTGAACTGGGTCGTTCGCATGCTGCGCGCCGCGCGGAGCTGACGCGCTTGCCGCGGAGACATTTCTACACGTGGAAGGCCGTGCGCCGATGTTTGCGCAGGGCCGCCACGGGGTAGAGCGTGTCCTTCCAGAGGATGCCGCCACGCACATGACAGAGCAGTGCTGCGCGCAGCAGGATCGTGCCCATCAGTGCGATGCCCAGCGGCAAGAACGCGAGCACGAGGGGACGCCGCGGGAGGAGTTTCGATGCGGCCAGTGACCAAGCCAAGGTCGCGGTCACGAAGCTTGCGAGCGCTGCGAGGGCGAGCGGGTGAGGCAAGAAGAGCAGCGCGATGAGCGGTAGGAGCACACAGCTGCAGGAGAGCGCTGTGATCCAAATCGCCAGCAAAAGACTGTAGTTCGCGAAGGCACCAACGATCGTCTTCTCCAAGCGAAGCGTCATCTCGCGCACCGTGCGGTACCAATGAAACGTTGGCCCGCGCACGTTCGCGTAGACGAGTTGCGAGCGCCCACCGTGATGCGCGATGAGCTGCGCGAGCCCCACGTCGTCGATGATCTCCATGCGCAACGCTTCAAAGCCGGGCGTCGTCTCAAGGAAGGATCGCCGCACCAAATTGAATGCACCCACGCCCCTCACCGAGCGCACAGGGCGCGTCTCGATCGACATCCACGGGCGCTGTGAGCCGACATAGAAGACGAGCGCCGTGGTGAGCAGCACGTCGAGCAAGAAGGCTTTGCGATGGAGCTGTGGCAGCACCGCCAGGTGATCCAGCTTTCGATCACGAAGGAGCGCCGCGACCTCGGCGAGCACCGCCGGATCGATCGCGACCTCGGCATCCACGGTGAGGAGAAACTCGCCGGTGATGTGCTTGGCTCCAACAGAGAGCGCGTGCACACGTCCCTGCCAATCCTCCGGCAAGACATCGACGCGCACGACGCGAAGACGCGGATGGTTGCGCGCGAGTTCCGCGAGGATCTGCGGCGTGCGATCGGTCGATCGATCATCGACCACCACAACCTCATCAAGCGGGCTCCCCACCGCAAGCAGGTTCGCGACCGTTGCGCCGACGAGACGCTCCTCATCCTTCACGACGCAGATCACGCTGATCGACGGAAGCGCCCCCATCTGTGCGGATTCCGCGCCCTCGGGCGAGAGCCACGCCATGTGGCGAAGGCCGCGCAAGAGGTGGAGAAGAACGCCGAGCCAGAGCAGCGACGCGACGCAGAGCAGCCAGAGCGCACTCATCCAATTCCTCCCTGCATATCGATCGCGAGCGCACTCGCGAACACGCCCAAGTTCAGGCACTCAGCCACCCAAGGCCGCAGGGCCAACGCGCCCAAAGCGAGCAACGCCGCATACGCAAACTGACTCGCCGCGGCGCTGAGCGCGCCATGCGCGAGCAGCGCAACGCCCAGTAGTAGCGCCGAGGCTGAGAGCGCGGTGCCGATCGCAATGTCGGTGCGCACGTGACGAAACGCGACCGCAACCACGTGGAGCGCCATGAACGCAGCCGCTGGAACCACAAGCCAAAGCGCGCTTCCGGCCACCTCCAATGCAAGCGCGTACCGACTCATCGCGGTGATCACGAAGACGAGTGCAGCGGCAACGCCAAGCGGCTCACGCGCGAGATATCGAACCACAACGTCACCGCGCTGAAGCGTTCGCAATCCCTCGACCGCGAGCAGCAATTGTCCCAGCGCCTCCGAGCAGAAGAGCACACGAAGCCAGCCGTCCGAGGTGGTCAGGCTGAGCGCCGCGAAGAGCCCGGCGGACAAAAACTGAAGAACATGCGCCGCACGCTTTGCCTCGCGTCCCGTCGAGCGACCCTCCATCGCCTTGAATAGCTGGTCGATCATGCGCGCCCGCGGCGCGTGAAGCGCAAGCTGAAGGATCCTTCAGGTTTGAGGCTGACCTCGGAGACGGCCCTTGGCAGCGCGCGATCGAGTGGTGTGATGTCGAGGTGCGCGATGATGTGCGTCACGATGCTTGCGAGCTCCATCATCGCGAAGACTTGCCCAACGCATCCGCGCTCGCCTTTGGAGAAGGGCAGGTACGCGTCCTTGCGATGCATTGGGCAGCCGGTGAAGCGCTCTGGTTTGAACGAAGGTGCGCTCTGCCAGTGCTGCGGATCACGGTGAATGACCCAGGTGGGAATGACGACATTTGTGTTCGCGGGGATGCGATGCCCACCGAGAGAGTCCTCCTCCACCGTGCGGTGCGAGAACATCGGGATCGCGGTGTAGAGACGCATGGATTCAAGCAGCACCGCATGCGTGAACGGATGTGTTTTGGAGAAGGTCGTGACGTCGGTGGAGTGACCTTGTGCAGCGACTTCCTCATGCACACGCGCTTGTGCCTCCGGATGCATCGCGAGAAGGCCGAGCGTCCAGGTGAGCGTGTTCGCCGTCGTCTCGTAGCCCGCGACCAAGAGCGTCACGATCTCATCGCGCAGCTCGATGTCCGAGAGGGGCGCATTCGTCTCCGGGTCACGCGCCTCCACGAGCCGCTCAAGGATGCTCCCGCAGCCCGCAGTGGGATGCGCTTTCGCATGCGAAGTAAGCCGTTGAACGATCGTGTCGAGGTTCCTGCAATGCGCATGAAAGCGAAGGTGTGTGGGCGTTGGGAATGCATAGGGAAAGCCGACGAGCTGAAACATATGAAGGTGCACGACGTGCGATGCGTAGAGCACTGCTCCATCGATCTTCTCTGCCTCCTCGCTTGTGAGCTCTGCGCCGAGAAAGACGCGCGCCGCGATGTTGAAGGTGAGTCGTCGCATCGCCTGGCTGACTTCCACCTCACCGTTCAATCGCAGTGCTGCGTCCTCCGCCAGCGCATCGACCACCGGCATCGCCAGACGCACCGCACGGGCACCAAGCGCCTGATTCACGAGGGGGCGTCTTCGCGACCACGAGAGGCGATCATCGTTGGTGACCAAGCCTTGGCCCATCACCACCTGAAGCTCTTTGGTCTGCGCGCCCTTCTTGTAGTTCGCATGGTTGTCGACGAGCACGCGTCGGATGTCGCGCGGCGCGTAGAGAATCACCGTGTTGATCGGCCAACCAAACACGACGACGGGTCCGAAGCGGCGATAGCAATCTTCGAGTGCACCCAGGCTGTCCCTTCGGAAGTGGAGCATGCCGCGCACGAAGTCGAAGCCTCGCGGACCGGGCAGATGATCGAGCCGCGGACGACGCGGCGACGCATGCACGAGCGCGCTCACCCTTCACCCCAAATTCCATCCACGTCGAGCAGGCGCTTGAGCCGCGATGAGCGCCGCAATGCCTTGTTTTGCTGGGCGATGCGCGATGGTTGCACGGTGAGCAAGGGGCGCGGGTCGGTCTCCAGTTGACGTGGATCGAAGAGCCCCGGACGCAGGTGATGGTTCTTGTGAAAGTACCCACCCGTCGTCACGAAGTTCGCGACTCGGTAGTAGAGGTTGCCGCTGAGATTGACCACCTCCACCGAGCCATCGGCGTTGTTGCGATGACAGGCGAAGTTGATGTGCGCGAGGATCGCGACGTCGCTCACGATGGAGACGACGTAGAAGCTCAAGAAGAGATTGGGCCCAAGGAGCAGATAGAAAAACGCGACGCGCATCACCAAGTTCGCTTGGAAGAGCACGACCTCAAGGAGCCTTGTGCGTGCCGCGTCGGGGCGATGTTCGTGAAGCTTGCGCAGCGTGCGACGGGCGCGTGCTGTCGGATGTCGAAGTGGCTGCGTGAAGTACTGAAAGAAGGTCGTCCCCGCGGGCGAGACAGGGTCGTCCTCGCCATCCGAGTGCGCGTGATGAAGGCCATGGATCAGGATGAAATTGGTGAAGCCGTAGCCGAGGTAGAGGCCGGCGAATTCGCCCATCAGCCGATTGCGCCAAGGGCTGGTGAAGTTCGCGTGACCGGCATTGTGGATCACCGATGCGACCCACCAGCCGAAGGGAATCGCGAGCAACGAGAAGATGAGATGATGTGCTTCGAGATGCAGCGCGGGCACTGGCTCTGTGTGTCTTGCGAGCGCGAGCACGCCGAGCCCGACCCAGAGTGTGAGGTGCTCACGCAGGTAGTTGCGCACAAGAAAGTGCGCGTCGCGATGCAGGCTCGCAAAGACGTTGGCGGGTGACATGTCAGCCCTCACGCGAGGCCGCGTGGATGCGCCTCGAAGCAATCCCATGCGCTTGCAGATCAGCGCGTGAGGTTGGCGGTCGTCGCCTCGAAGGTGATGCCCACCGAGACCATTCCGCACGTCGCTGGGTCCGACGTCGGCGCGATGTCGGCTGCGCTTTCGACTGCGGCCCGGACGAGCCCCTCGGAGCCCGCCGAGACCATCGTCGCTGCGGTGATGATGTCGCTGTTGCGAAGCGCGCCGCCGATCATGCCCGTGGTCAGATCGCTCGCTGAGATGTTGAAGCGAATCTCGGCGTTCGCGAGCGTAAGGTCGAGCTGCCTCACACCGGTGTTGATGCTGAGTGCCAGCAAATCCGTGCGAATGCGAAGACGGCCACGGAAGATGTCGCCGGTGTACGCAGGGCCGAGAAGAAGCGGCGTGCCGCTTGGGCTCAGCGCGACGGTGTAGGCCGCGCCACTCGCAAGACGACCATCGGCACCGAGCATCGGCGCCCCCGCTGTCACGGCCTGGCCGAGGAGAATCTGTACCGAGACCGCATCGTCGTTGGTGTAGTCATCGATGCCCGCGACCTCGACGATGAGCACAAGGTTTCCTTGCGTGATCTGGTCGCGAAGCGCGGCGTCGAGACAGCCGCGCGTCGTGCCGCCGGGGCAGCCGGTGAGGAGCCCTTCGATGGTCGGAATGAAGCGCTGAAGCGCGTTGTCGATGCCGACGACACCCTCCTCGCTCGTCGAGACAAAGTCTTCATCACGACGCGTGCAATCGGCGATGTCAGGGCTTGGCTCGCGCACATCCATGCCGTCCAAGTTGAAGCCTGCCGCGCGCAGTCGGCCCGTGACGCTTGCTGCCTCGGGCAAGGTGATCTGGTCGACCACGTAGGCGCGTGTGATCCCGCCAAGATTGCCGTTCAGCGTGACGGTGCGCGCGGTGTCGGGTGTCGTCGGCGCACTCGTCATGCACGAGGTGGATGTGGTGTCCGTGCATGCGAAATCACGCGCGGCGAAGGTGTGCTCACGTCGCGTGTTCATGGCGGCATCGCCGCCAGCGTCGGGCGCTGGGGAGGGCGTGGTGCCACATCCAAACAAGAGTGCGGCTGCAACCAAAAGGGGGGCGTGTCTCGACTTGTTCATTCTCGAACTCCGGAACGTAGGAGCGCGAGAAGCCAAGCAAAACAAGGCCAAACGCGCGTGCGGCCTCCCTACTTGCGCGTAGCCACCCGCGGGGTCCGGCGCTTGGCGCACACTGGAGTCCAGATGGCGTGTTCTGTGTGATCGGTGGCGCGGCGGAGCCCCGGACCGATACCAAGCTGTTCACGCCCCGGCTTCACGCGAGGTGTGATTGCGCTCGTGTCTTCATCGTGTTGGAATATGATCGAAAAGGAGGCTCACGTGCCGCTGCGGACCGCGTGCGGTGTCTTGCCGCTCCAACGAAGGAAGGCGCGCTCGAAGGCGGCGCGGTTGCTGTAGCCAAGGCGCGTCGCGATCGTCTCGATCGGGAGTGTGCGCTCACGCAACAAGACCTCGGCGTGTTGATGAAGAATGCGGGCGCGCTCTTCCGCGAATGTCGTCTTCATCGCCCCGAGCTTGCGCTGAAGCGTTCTTGCGCTGATGCCAAGGACGAGCGCTGTAGATTCGAGGGTCGCTTCGCGGTCGTGATGCGCCTTCCAGAACGCGTTCTCAAGGTCGCGATCGAACGACGTTTCTTGAGACGAATGCGCCATCAACTGCGGGACATGCTCGGCCAGCAGCGCTGCAAGCTGAGGTGAGGCACCGCGGAAGGGGAGAGCGAGATCGACACGCTTGAAGCAGAGGTGAGACGCCTCGGCATTCCATCGCGGCGTCACGCCAAAGAAGGCGACGTAGGCGGTCTCCGCGAGGCGCGGCATCTGATGATCGACACCCTGCGGGACGAGATGCGTCGCGGTGCAGTGACGCACGAGGGCCAGCGTGGCCGCGAAGATTGTGTCGACACCGTGGCGCGAGCGAAGCGTCGGCATGCAGTAGCGAATGCCTGCTGCGTCGGCCGAGTCGACACGCGTGATGTCGGCGTTTTTGACGAAGACGCGCATGATGCGCACCAGCACATCGAGGGCTGCATCGAGGTGGGTTGCGTGTGCGAGCGCGGGGCCGACCACGCCCATTTGATCGATGGTGAAGCGGGCCCCGGCATGAAGACCCACGACAGGATCTTGTGTGAGCTCCTCAAGCGCCGCCCAGATGGACAGTGTCTCCTCGTAGGAGAGATCACTCGCGCTCTCCAGCCTGCTGAGCGGGATCGACGACGCCCTTGCAAGCTCCGAGGTCGCAATGCCGAGCAGGCGCGGCCACGTGAGGATGAAAGGTGAGACGCGAATCGCGTCAGCCGAGTGGAGAGGCGTGGTCATCAGATCGGGCAGCCATCCGTGGTCTCGTCGCAGACCACGCGTGGGGCAACGTGGCCATTCGCCTCCACGGCGAATGTCATTTCGTTGGCAGTGGCTGAGGAATGCACAGCACGAGATGCTACCCGTGATTTGCCTGGGCGGAGCGGTCATCCGACGCGGGGAAAACATCCTGCGCCCGCGAACCCTGCGCGTTTTGTCCGCGGTGACAAAGCACCGGCCGCGCTTGACCCGACGTGGATTGCGAAACTATTGCAATATGAGATGCGGCGCGGGTAGCTCGCCCGGCTTCGGGTCGCTGACGCTGCACCGTCTCAATCCACATACCTGACACTCAGCTGACAAACGCCTGCGCCAAGCTCCTCCCTCACCCGAAGGAGATTCCGATGAACGCGAATGAGATTGGCAAGCGATTGGTGGCCCTCTGCAAGGAAGGTCGCAACGATGAGGCAGGCAAGACGCTCTATGCAGACGACATCGAGAGCGTTGAGGCGAGCGCACCACCGGGGGGTGGAGAGCGCACGACCAAGGGGCTGCAAGCGGTGCTTGCGAAGGGCGTCTGGTGGGCCGAGAACCACACGATTCACTCCGCAGAAATCCAGGGACCCTATCCCCATGGCGACGACCGCTTCGCAGTGCGCTTCGTCTACGACATCACCAACAAGCCGATGAACAAGCGCATGACGCTCGATGAGGTCGGCGTGTTTCATGTCGCAAACGGCAAGGTTGTTCGCGAGGAGTTCTTCTACGGCATGGGCTGAGGATCGCGCCTTCCGAATACAGTGACCGCGCTGCTCGGGTTGGACGACAATCCGAGGCGCGGTGACGCCCATCGAGCCTCCCGCACGAGGTCTTGGTCATGTCCGATGCGTGGATGAAGAACCTAGGTTTTGGCCTCACGCACGACTGGCGCGTCTCACTCACGACGCGCGCGCCCTTTCAGCACAACTTCGTATCGATCGTGCTCTCGCGCACGCACGGCGTGTACACGCTGAAAGGCGCGGTGATGCCTCAGGACGCGTTTCTCGCGGCCTATCACAATCAACCTGTGACCCTGCCCGAGGGCCACATCGTCGAGGCGACTCTTCCGAACGACATCGGTCGCACGCTTGAACAATCACTTCGTGAAGTCGGCGTCGACTCGCTTCCCGCGAAGCCCCTGACGGGCACCGATGGCATGACCATCACCGTCCATGTGTGGAGCGAATCGGGCACGCATCGCTTCGAAGCGTGGTCTCCCCGTGGGCATCATCGGGATGTCTTGCAGCTCATGATCGGCCTGACGGGCTGGTATCTCGGCGCGTTCTCGAGCTTGCCTGGCGTGGAGCCCATTCGTGCCTGGTTGGCGCGTACTTACAAAGAGCCGAGTGCGCCCCGTCCATTCACACAGTGCTCAGGTGAGATAGCGCTTGCCCACGAGGATGCGGATCCATCGCTTGCATGGTCGATGCGCATTGATGCATCGGGCGTTCTCCGCGCCGAGGGCAGCATGTTCGCCATGCGGGAGTGGGCGCTTGGCAGAGAGCTGCGCGATCGCATTCTTTACGCACTCGATTTCGAGCGGATCGTGGCCACGCGCAGTCCGCGCCTTGGTTTCGGCGACTATGCGATGGAACTCTCGGTCGGAGCCCGCTCCGTCACGATGTTGCTTGGCGTTGGCCTCAACGACGCTCCGGATTTCTCCTCATTGCCGAAGGCGGTCGCCGAGAGTGTCTTTGTCCTCACTCGGCTGCGCTTTCAAATGGAGCGCGGTCTCTCCGACTCGCTCTACGTCCCCGATCTGCCGCGGAGCGTGCGCACCGAGGGCCTTCTCCTCCGCTTCCGCACCCACGAGCCGCGCATCTGGTGGAGCATCTTCGAGAGCGGTGTGATCCAGGCGTTTGTCGATGCCGATGGGGAGATTGCTGGAAACCCACTCTGCCCGAGGCTCCTCATTTCCGACGAGAAGCTTGCCGAGTTGCGCGCGTTGCTCCGAGGCATCGACCTGCGGGTTGTCGACATTCGAACGGGTGGTGAGAACGACGGCGAGGTGGTCCTGCAGTGCGTCGTCGACGGCGTGCTCACGACGGGTCGCTACGCATGGACCCCGCACTATCATGACCATGAGAACGACCCGGCGTTTCGACCCGGCGAGTTCACTCGCGTGCTGGCCATCTGCAACCTCATCGGACCGCTCAGCACGTACTCGATGTAGCGGCCTACCGGACGAAGCGGCGGCTTCGCCCGCCACCGGCGACGGGACACGCCACGCGCCGCGTGCCAATCGCGTGAAGTCCAACGCAAAACACATGGACTCACTCTTGCGAAAGGAGCACACGAGCCCCGCTCAAAGGAACTCCGCCATGACGAACGCATCCCTCGCTCGCCTCGTTTTCTCCACCGCGCTCACCCTCGGAGCGGCCTCACTCGCAGGCTGCGCGGCCTCGCCCAACGCGGCCGAGAAGGGCATGACGGAAGAGGACGCACCGCTCGATGGCGCATACGATTCCTTCCGCGCACCGACGCTTCTTGGCGACCTCACCTTCGGCCGCGCAGAGCGCTCGGAGATCACCTCCACGCAGCGCTACCTCGCGTGGAACTTCTCGGTCAGCGCCTCGAGCGCAGTCACGGTGCGCACCGATGTGGCGATGTCCGGAGGTCGCGAGGTCGACACCGTGCTCTACCTCTACCGCGAGGGCCCGCGAGGTTGGGGCAGCGCCATCGCAACGAACGATGATCGCATGGGCTCTCTCTTCTCCGGCCTCTCGCGCACGCTCGAAGCGGGCAACTACCGCGTCATCGTGAAGGGCTATGCAGCGAGCACACGCGGCGCGTTCTCGATCACGGCGGATTGCACGGGCGATGGTTGCGGCCCGACGCGCGTCGAGTGCGTGTTCGGCGATCGCTTCGGCGACATCAACCCGCGCATCTCGCTCTACTCCTCGAGCCACACCACGCCCGAGGGCCTCTCGCCCATGCAGACGCAGCAGATCATCGAGGCAATGCACATCGCGCGGCACCCCGAGGTGACGACGGTGGAGGGCGCGCTGGCACTCACGCAGATGGGCACTGCACCTGAGCTCGGCCTTGAGCGCTCCGAGCTCTACGACACACTCGGCGGTCGCGCGTACACCGCCTGGCGCTTCGTGCTCGGCGATCATTTCTGGGGCGCCATCTT
>JBILQT010000094.1:0-24759 GCA_044373065.1 Sandaracinaceae bacterium | reverse complement strand
CTGCATCATTCCGGGCTGCATCATTCCGGGCTGCATCATTCCGGGCTGCATCATTCCGGGCTGCATCATTCCGGGCTGCATCATTCCGGGCTGCATCATTCCGGGCTGCTGCACATCCACTCCGCCGACGACCTGGATTTCGATGCCTGCGCCTGGGTCGACCTCACCGGGGATGTCTGCGCTCACCGAGAGGCGATAGGTGACCACATTCGGCATCGAGTTCTGCAGGCCCTGCGGCAGCGGAATCTGAAACGGGATTGTCGTCGGCTGCTCGGGCGTGCTCATGAAGGGCTGCGCGATCGGCGTCGACGGGACGACATCACGCGTATGCGAGCGCTGCTGGGGCCCCTGATTCGTCATCTCCATCTGGCGCATGTCCTGCGTCAGGCGAATCGTGAGCGCGTTGATCTGCTGCGCACGCTTGCCGCCTTGAAAGATGACGTTGCCCACAAGTGTTTGGCCAGGCGCGACGGCCGACGAAACGGGCTGAATGGCAAGCGATCCACCGCCTGCTCCGAACATATCGAAAAGACCCATAGACACCCTCCTTCGAAGCTCCAACGAACCGTTGAAGGCTACAGGAGTCGGGGCGTTTCAGATCTGAAAGGTTCTTACTTCTGTGTGCGCGGCGTCACGATGACGCGGCTCTCGCCACATGCGTAGCGGCGACGCGCCCACTCGGCGAGCGCCATGCCTGAGGCCACTGTCATCGGATAGCTGTGGTTGATCCCAAACATCGGGATCGCGATGACCTCGCCCTTCACCCGCTCAGCCGCATCGGCTGCGGCCGTCACTGCGCGAAGAATCTCCGGGCCCACGCCATCCTCTTCGTTGCCCACGACGATCACCGCATCTTCGGGAAGCTGCGAATCCCAGAGGCCCACCTGCGCGTCATCCTTCTCGAGCACGGAGAGAAACCAGCCCTCCGACTTTGTGAGTGCGACAAACGCCTCTTCGCTCTCCACCTCGCGCACATTCTCAAAGCGCTGCATGCCCATCGCCGCGCGCTCGTACCAATCCTCGGTGCCGATGAGGATCACCTCCTTCACCAGAAAGGAGTGCGACGTACGAATGATTGATCCGACGTTGAAGGGGTTCTTCGAACGTCGGATTGCGATGCGTACGGGGTGACGTATTCGGTTCAGCTCGGCGCGGATCTCATCGAGCGGAAGGCCAATCGGCGGGACGTACGCCAAGGCTCAGTGCTCAGCCGCGACAGGCTCAGCCTCGCTCGTCTCAGTCGACTTGCGGATCGGCGCCTCAAGCTCTTCGGGCGTGTGATGACCGCCCTGACGCACGAGCTTGTTGAGCGGGAGGTACGTGCCGAAGACCAGATCCCAGAGGGGCGACGTGATGCCGTAGCGGTGGTTCGGCGAGTCGTGGTGATGAAGCATGTGGTAGCGCTTGATCCAGCGGAACGGACCACTCTTCGGGTTGAAATAGTGCGTGTAGTAGTGCGTCCAGTCGTACGCGACATAGCCCGCGGCCGTACCTGCGAAGACGGGCCAGAAGTAGGCGCCGAAGACGAAGTACCAGAGCGTTCCCAGGATCAAGGCCACGGGCCAGATGCCGATCGGCGGGAGCACAAGACGCATCGGGTCGTTGGGGAAGTCGTGGTGGTAGCCGTGCACGATGAAGACGTTGAGTCGGCCGAACTTCGACTTCGCCTCCCAGTGGAAGACGATGCGGTGGAGCCAGTACTCGATGAGCGTGGTCAGCATCACGCCGAACAAGAAGAGCGGAAGGGCGAGCCAGCTGAAGCTCATGAAGCCGCTGTAGAGGCCGTACGCGATGAAGCCACCGAACCAGAGGCCGGGCGTGATCGGGTGCGCCTGCGCGAAGTACTTCTCGATGAATGAGTTCTCGTAGACGCGAATGCGAATGGGCGCCTTTCCCTTGCGACCGTTCGGGAGGATCGGCGGTTGGGGGAGCTTGCCTTCAGCGGCATCGAGTGTTTCTTGCGTGAACGAGAAGAGACTCATGGGCCCAGCGGTAGCACCCGTTCTCGCGATGTCGCAATGAAGCGCCTGTTAAAGCTCTCGGTTTTCACGTGATGGGACGCACCTGGGTCCCCACATGTGGGGCCTGTTTTTGCGGGGCACGTGTACGATGCCTTCACAATGAATGAGCCGAGCGCCCCAGCAGCAGAAGGCACCGCAGCCGCGAAGACAAGCGATGCACGTGTGCCGCGTGCGCATGTTGCGCGTGAGATCGCCAAGCACTTCTCCTTCTTGCGCAGGCTCGCGACCGTGGAGCTCAACCGTGTGCTCGCGCCGCTGGGTGCGAACGTCGCGATGTACAACGTGCTCTTGCGTCTCTCGACCGAGGGGCAGCTCTCGCAACAAGAGCTGACGGTCGATGCAGGCCTCGATGCGGCGGGTGTGAGTCGCTTGGTCGCGAAGATGGGCGAGATGAAGCTCATCTCGATCAAGATCGATCAGACGGATAGGCGCAGGCGCCTGGTGCGGCTCACGCCCAAAGGGCAAGCGTTTGAGCAAGCACTGGAGCCCGTGGTGGATGCGGCGATGCGCCACGCCGTGATGGGGCTTGAAGAGCACGAGGAGTACGAGCTGCTTCGCATCCTCGACAAGATGGTGCAGTCGATGATGGCCGTGCTCACGATTGTGCAGAAGGGTCGGCGTCGGGCGCGTGTGCGCAAGACCGCGGCGGCTGCGCGGCGGTGATAGGCTGACCCGATGAGTTCCGAACCTGGCGCAAGCCCTGTGACGCGCACCGACCTGCCCATTGCAGAAGACGGCGGGATTCATCCAGGCCTGGCGATGACGGCGATGGATCGCGCGAAGACCGATGTGGCCGATTCGAGCGATGGCTTTGTCGCAGCGCCAAACAAGCCAAGCCATGTCGAGACCGATGTGTGGATCGGCCGCGTGCTCGCGAACGTCTACAAGGTCGAGGCCAAAATAGGCGAGGGCGGCATGGGCGCCGTCTACCGCGCGACACACGTGCACATCGGCAAGCAGGTCGCCGTCAAGGTGCTCACCGACCTCATCGCGAAGAAGGGCGATGCCGTTGAGCGCTTGAAGCAAGAGGCCATCGCGGCGAGCTCGATCGATCACGACAACATCGTCGATGTCATCAGCTTCGACCGCTTCGAAGATGGCTCCGTGTTCATCGTGATGGAGTTCCTCCGGGGCGAGAGCCTGGCCGAGCGGCTCGATCGACTGCGTGAGGCGAATCAGCGCATGCCGCTTGCGGAGGTCATCACGATCGCGCTGCAAGTCTGCGATGCGTTGGGCGCCGCGCACGAGCGCAACATCGTCCATCGCGACCTCAAGCCCGAGAATATTTTCTTGCAGAAGAAGGGCGAGAAAGAGCGCGTGAAGGTGCTCGACTTCGGCATCTCGAAGATCAAGACGGCGGAGGCTGAGCAGGTGCGCATGACACGCACGGGGCAGCTCGTCGGGACGCCGCTCTACATGTCGCCCGAGCAAGCGCGCGGTGAGACGGATATCGATCGTCGCGTCGACCTCTACGCGCTCGGCGTGATGCTCTTTGAGATGCTCACGGGTGCGCCGCCCTTCGATGGCCGCAACTACTTCGAGCTCTTGTGGAAGCACGGCAATGAGCCAGCGCCATCGCTTCAGTCTCGCTGCCCCGATGCGGGTTACTCCACGGCACTCGATGCGGCGCTTCAGCGCGTGCTTGCGAAGGACAAGAACGTTCGCTTTGGGACGATGCGCGAGTTCGCCGATGCGCTGAGCGGCGTCGCACCGGAGGCGAGCTTGAGCGGCATCACGATTCCGCCAGAGGCGCGCCTCTCCGCGCCGTCGAATCCAGGAGCAAGTGCGCGCGCCTCGTTTGGACACGGCGCGACGATCCAGGTGCCAACGCCTGCGCCGGGCACGCTCTCGGCCATTCCTGCCCCGCCCGCCAAATCCATGTGGCCGTTGGCGCTAGGCGCGCTTGCGCTCGTCTTGCTCGGCGGAGGCGCGTACTTCGCGACGCAAGCGCCCGACCCGGTGACGCCAGCTGTGACACCCGAGGCAACGCCTGAGGCAACGCCCGTCGCAACGCCGACCCCTGTGCCGAGTCAGGTCGATCCCATCCCAGAGGCAGTGCAGACGCCCACGCCAGTACCTCCGAGTGCGCCCTCCCAGGTCACGCTCAGCATCGGCTCCACACCCACCGGCGCGCAGGTGTTTCAAGGCGATACGCCCGTCTGCAGCACACCGTGTTTGGAGGATTTCGAAGACGGCGCCGAGCTTGTGCTCACCTTTCGGCATGCGGGCTACCAGGACGCCGTCGAGCATGTGCACGTGAGCGAGGGCGCGGCCGTTTCGCCGCGTTTGAGAGCCCGTCGGCAGGTGCCTGAGAGCGAACAAGGCAGCGCGGTGGGCATCAAGACGACGCTCTAGTTTCGCCGCTCCGTGAGGCATCGCGCCGATCCACTTTGACGCGAAGGGCGATTCCAGAAGAGCATGGGGAGGTTGCCCTTGAAGCTGCTTTGCGCGGCGCGAGGGGGACGTATTCAACCGCTTACTCTTTGGATTCCCATGTCGATGTTGGAACGCTGGATGCGCAGAGGTACCGCGCTGATGCTGTGTGCGGGCGTGCTCGCGGGCGTGGCTCCTGTCCGCGCAGATGATGTCGCGGAGGCCACCGTGCTCTTTGCGGAGGGCAACGAGCAGATGCAGCGCGCGACGCGGCTTCGGGGTGCACGTCGCACCGAGGCTCTTGAGGCGGCGCTGACGCAATACCTCGGCAGCCTGCAGCGCGTGCGCAGTCGCAACGTCCTCTACAACACGGCCATCGTGCTCGAGATGCTTGGGCGCCCGAGCGAGGCCTTCAACTACTGGACCGAGTACCTCAGCGTGCAGGGCCTCTCCGAGGCCGAGCTGAGCGACGGACGCACGCATCGGGATGCCCTCCGCGCGCAGGTCGCCGTCATCACGATCACGGCGAATACAACTGCCGAGGTGTGGATCGATCGACGTGACCTCGGCGCCCGCGGTCACACGCCGCTCGACATCGCCATCGATGCAGGCCCGCACGCGTTTTTCTTGAGCGCGCCGGGCTACCAAGAGGCGCAAGGCACGGGCACCGCAACGCTTGGCCAGACGAGCACCGTGAGCATCACGCTGCAGGCAATGCCGGTGCTCGTGCAGGTGCTTGCGCCGAGCGAGGCCGTCGTCGATGTCGATGGCAACGCGATTCAAGCGGGGCAATCCACGCCGCTCTCGCCGGGCAATCACATCGCGCATGTGCGCATCGACGGGGAGCTCGTCTCCGAGCGTCGCTTTGATGTGGTGACAGGCAGCGCGCCGATGGTGATCGACCTCTCGGGCACAGCCCTTCCAACGGTGCGTCGCGGCACGCTCACCATCGCCTCCGATGTGCCCGTGCAGGTGGCGATCGACGGTGTGCTCGTGGGCAGCGCGCTGGAGCTGAATGTGCCAATGGAAGCGGGGCCGCACCAGGTGCGCGTGAGTGCCTCAGGGCGCCAGACGTTCGAGGCGACGCAAGCGTTCACAAGCTTCCCCGCCCGCTACGATGTGCAGCTCGCGCCGGCGGAGCGCATCGGCATTCACGTCACGCGCGGCATCTTCGGCCTGCTCTCGCTCGGCTTCGTGGTCGGCGGCGCCGTCCAGCTTGTTGTGGCCAGCGATGCGCGAACCGCGAACGCAATGAATCCCACTGCCGACAACGCGCGCGCACTGCGAGATGCGACGAACATCACCGACGTGCTTTGGTCCATCGGCGCAGCCACCGGAGCTGTCGCAGTCATCCTCCTCGTCGTCGACGCAGGCGGCGGCGAAAGCAGCGCAACACTCACCGTCGAGCCCGCAGTGGGCGGCGGCTCGCTCTCCCTGCGCGGCACATTCGGAGGTGCGCTGTGAATCCGATGAAGACGATCTCGCTCGCGCTTGCGGCGCTGGCGCTGAGTGGCTGCTCGCTCCTCTGGACGCCCGCCTATCCCGATGCGGGCATGGATGCCTTCACGCCGCCGGATGCCTTCCACTTGGATGCGAATGACGATGCGTACACGCCGCCCGATGCGAATGCGGATGCGTGGGTGCGGCCTGCGGAGATCTGTGATGACCTGGCCGGGCGTGATGAGGATGGGAACGGCTTTGCGAACTGCGACGACCCTGTCTGCTCGCGACACGCGACATGCTGTCCGATGTCTGGCGATCCGGATGTCGCTGACTTCGTGGGGGTCCCGTCCAGTTGGACATCTGGGGGCAACTTCATCAGCGAAGGCGAGGTGGACTTTGGTGAGTCTGGCTACTTCGTTCGGACTTCCTGCGTGCCGCTGGCGGCAGGGGTGCGACTTACAGTTCCGCTCGTTCGCCGAGGGGAGGAGGGACGTCTCCGTGTGGTCTTGAGCCCGGCCCGGGCGCCTGGTGTCGAAGGCTTCTTGGATGAGTTGGCCATCCAGTTCCGGGTTGGGGGAACCGAGGCGGTGGTCGAAGCAACCCGCGCTGGTGCACTGCTCGCCCTGCCAGAGCCGACCGACGCCTGTTCGTTGGTCAGGACGAGTACGTCGCTCGCCCTGCCGTCTCCAATCACCCAGACGATTGCCCTTCGCCTTGAGGTGCGTCCAAGCGTCATCGCGGGTCGCACGGTCATGCTGGTCAACGCGTTCCTCGACTCCGGCACCTATCCAACCTGCACCACCGCCCAGCAGATTGTTCGTGACGCAGTCGTCGACCTACGCGATCTCGTCACCACCGGAGGCTGCAGCGGCACTCCGGGCTTGCACGTCGCACTTGAGGGGACTGGCGCGGCCTTCGGAATTGCAGGGTCAGGCACGCCGCGCTCGTATCCCCTCACGCTCAGAAACTACGAGTGTGCGTCCCCTGGGGTGTTTACTGTCCCGAGCCCCGCCACCCTGCGCCGGTCTGATCTGGGAGACGTGCCGTTGCCCATTCCACCAGCGGTCGAACCCGCAGCGGGGGGCGTCGGTGCGCCCTCTTTGCGCCGGCAGGGCTCCGAGTGGTTGTTGAGTTTCGACGGGTCTGAACAAGACCGAGCGAGCGAAGTGTTCGCTCCGATCACGACGCAGCTCTTTCAGTCGTCCGCAGGGATGCTTGGAGGCGCCTGGGTCGGTCGACCGCTCCTCCCAACCGCGCAATCGCGGCCGGTGACGTTTCCCATGGGAGGCACGTCTCTCCGCGGCTCGTTCAGGGAACCGCATCAAGGCGACACCAACTTGTACTTCAGCGCGCTCGTGCCCTCTCAGGTGGACGCAGGGGTTGATGCGGACGCTGGCGTCTCGCGACCGACGTATTCGATCTTTCGTGCGACACAATCCGACCCTGGCGTCTTCGGCACGCCATCGCGGCTACAGCTCTCTGGCTGCGCGAACTACCGTGAGCCGACCGAGGTCAACGGTTCGCTGTACTACCGGTGCGAGAACGGTGCCTCCGCAACCGTCGGTCTCTCGACAGTGATGGGCGGGACGACGACCACACGCCGTCTGAGCGACAACGTCCTTGGCCCCACCTACGCAACGCGTGTGGTGCGCGCGATCGACATCATCGCGACGGCTGACCGCTTGGCGCTTTGGGTGCTCTTCGATGGTGCGACAGGAACCGAGCTCCATCTCTTCCTCGCGGGTGCATCGACTGACGTCCCCACGTTCGTTCCCTTCGAAGGAAACCCGGTGTTGCGCGCGTCTGAACTGCGAGAAGCCACAACCTGTGGTGCGACGGAGCCCTGTGCAGTGACGAGCTTCACCGTGGCCCGGCAGGGCACGATGCTGCACTTCTACTTCGCGCGACGACGTGGGACGACCTACGAGTTCGTGACGCGGACGCAGCTCGCACCCCAAGGCCTCCGCTAGCGCGGCACGGATCGTGGTTTGAAAGCTCTCGGCGCATCCCCATGTGCCACGTTGGTCCACCCTTGGAGGTCGCCATGCGGCGTTCCGTGATTGCCTCTGCCCTTGCTACTGCCCTCGTCTCCGCCTGCGCGAGTGAAGCGCCTCGTGCGACGGCCGAGGATGCCGATGTGGATGCTTCGGTCACGTTCGGCGCCGATGTCGGCGCGAGCCGGAGCGATACGGGGGATCCAGGAGACTCGCGGGAGTTCGGCGCGGCTTGCTTCAACTTCGCGGACGAAGATGCCGATGGCTCGCTCGACTGCGGCGACGACGGATGCCGCGATGGGAGCGTGTCCGCTTGCTGTGTCGGCGTTGCGACGAGCGCCTGCTGCACGGCCGCAGCGAGCACATCGGCGGTCGTGGAGGGCAGCTGTGCCGACGGTGATTGCCTCGCCTTTGAAGGCGCTCCCCTGGACCTGCTCCGCGGGGACGCCTTTGATGTCGAAGCGTGCGGCACTGCCCTGCGCGCGTTTGGTCCGATTGGCGATGCGACCAACCACGGCCGTGTGATCCTCCCGCGCCTCTACGCGACGACGTCGGCGTTCCTCACGCTCGAGGCCACCGTGCATGTCGGTGAGACGACACGTGACATTGCCGCCGCTGGCTTCGGCATCATCGCGGCGCAGGACACCGGCCCCCGGCTGACGCCCCTGCTCGGGGTGGTGGCGAGCGCCTCGACCCGTGAGATTCGTGTGATCGCAGGCGACCGCGTGATCGCCACTTCACCCCTGGAGATGACGCCGTGTGGCGGCACCGTGCGCCTTCGCCTCGTGCTGGACCCAAGCGGCACCTTCGAGCTCTTCCGCGTGGAGGGTGAGAGTGTGACAAGTCTAGGGGAGCCCGACACCTTCGAGCCGCAGACGGCCGTTCGCGTGGCGATGTTTGGGCAGCAGCCGAACCCGGTCGGCGTTCCGGATGCCGCCTGGGTCGGTGGCCTGAGCGTCACAAGGCGCGCTTGCGATGTGCTGATTCCACAGCGCCCAACGACTTCGCTTCTCGGGGATGCGACGCATGACATCGCAGACTTCAGCGTCTTCCCTGCACCCACCTCTGGGCACGATGCGCTCGTGGTCTCCGAGGGGAGCGTGCATTGGTTTTCCGTGAACGCAGCGACGGGCGCGCTGATCCCGCCGGCGGGCGGGGTCGCATTCGCCAATCCGTTGACGGTGGATGGCGAAGTGACGGACGTGGACGTCTTCCTCCAGGGCTCCACACGCATGGCCATCATGGCCGTCCGCGACCTTCCTTCCATGCAGTCGCGCCTTGTCCTCGCGCAGCTTCAGTACACAGCGGAGCGCCTGGCCCTGGTGAACCCGCAGAACATCGTGAGCCCCAGCGAGGCTGCCGATTTTGCCTCCTTCACCAGCATCGATAGCCCCTCGGCGGCCGTCATCGGCGATGTGACGCGTGTGGCCTTCCGAGCCTTTGAGGGCACGCGTTCGTCCATCCGGATCATCACGCTCAACGGTGCCTCGTATGTCGCCGAGTCGGTGCGAACGAGCTCCGCATTTGTCGATGGCGCCGTGGCCCCAGGTCTGGTTCACGCGCCCGCTGCGCGCGTCGAGGATGCCTTCGATCGCGACGAGGTCTCCGACCCCGAGCTCTACGAGGATGGCGGTGTGCTGCGCGTGATCTTCGCGGGTAGGCGCGGGACGCGCTGGTCGCTCGGAATGCTCGTCGCATCGACGGACGGGACGCGCTTTGCGCCCACCTCCGCCGCCCCCTTTGCCCCCTCAGGGAGCGGTTTCGATGCCCTCGGCACGCTTGCACCTGAGTTCGTTCGCACGCCTGGCGCCGATCGCCTCTACTACCTCGGCACCGACGGTGTGCGCCGCAGCATCGGTCTCGCCTCCCAACCTCGCTGAGGTCGCCATGGTTTCGCGTTCCACCCTTCACGCCATCGCCGTCTGCACTGTCCCTTTGCTGGGCGTCCCCTTCCTCACGGCGTGTCCTGCAGCAGAACGTGCCATCGATGCCAATCGAGGTTCCGATGGCGGAGGCCCCGCGCGCTCCGATGCCTCAAGCGAGCCGGATGCAGGCGAGGGCGCATCGGCGACTCCCGAGGCCGACTCCTTGTCGAACTTCGAGGGTTGCTTCAACGGCCGTGACGAGGACGCGATCGGGGGCGTGGACTGCGAAGACGTGAGTTGTGCACGCACGCCGCCTTGCTGCATTGGAAACGGCCAAGCCTCGTGCTGCGCATCCACAGGCCAGCGGGAGACACTCTCGCTCACGGACTGCAGCGACCCGATGCGCTGCGGTGCGATGCGCGTCGTCGCGGGCTTTCCAGAGATCACGTCAGGGCGCCTCACGCTGATCTCCTCCGTCGATTCCGACACCATCGTCGACTTCCCCACCTGGTCTGTGACGCCACGGGCTGAGCGCGTCGTGCTCCGCGCATCCATCTCTGCGCGCACGGCATCCGACCTTGCTTTGGATGCAGCAGCCTTCGGCCTCTGGCCGGGCAATGCCTCCACCACCGTGAACCCCGATGTCGCCGTGGTGGTGAGCGCGACGCGGCAGGATGTCTCGCTCCTGGTTGGGTCGCGCATCGTGAGCACGCAGCCCCTCAACCCCGAGGTGACCAGCTATGCGCTTGAGGTCGAGGCCACAGGTCGCATCACACTACGCGCCTATCGAGGCGAGACCGAGCTGCCGACAGAGGAGCAGCGCATCGAGATGGCCCTGCCGGTCGGTCGCTCGGTGCCCGTCATCTTTGGTCGCGTGACGAACAACGAGCCCGGTGCGGCATCGGTGACGGCCTTCTCCGTCGAGCGATTCCCCTGCGACATCCCCGCAGCGATCGTCCGCACGGGTGCACTCACCTTCGAGGGCGCGCCCACGTTTGACACGCGCACCGTCACGGACCCCTCCGTCGTGCTGCAGGCCGACACGACCCACATCGCGTTTTCCGCACGCCCACTCGGCGAGAACGGCGCGCGCACGCTCTTTCTCGGCAGGCTCGTTGGCTCCGAGATTCGTGGCGTTCGCGCGGTTGCCACGCTCGCAACCGTCACGACAGACACCGCGACCGACCTCTCCGGGCCGAGCCTTCGCGTCATCGGAAGCCAGCTCGAGATGTACTTCGCGTACCGGGCGGGCGAGGTCTGGAAGCTGGCGCTGCTGCGCGATGTCCTTGGCACGCCCGAGCTTCGCGCAGTGAACACCCCGACTGGCAGCTACGACGAGCCGACCCCGCTGGGCGACGCGCTCTTGGTGCGTCTTCGCAACGGCACGCAGACGCGCTTTGTCCGCATGGACGCCCCCACCAATGACTCCGGCGCATTCAGCGCAGCCTCGGTCTGCGGCGCGGATGCATCCTGCGACTCTGGCGACCCAAGCTCGAGCTACGTCCTTCAAAACTCAGGTGACGAGCTCGCATTTGATCGCGACGAACTCGGCGCCCCCAGCGTGGTGCAAACGCCCTCCACGACACGCATCTTCTACGCAGGCAGGCGCGGCACGCGCTGGTCGATCGGCATGCTCCAGTCGAGTGGCTCCGGGCTCTACTTCCGCACCTCCAACGAGGGCGAAGCGCTTCTCTCTGGCAGCGGCACGGGGCCGGATGCACTGAGCGTCTCCTCACCCACCGCCTGGATCGAGGCCGGCACGCTGCACCTCGTGTACGCCGGAAGCGACGGCGTCGGTTGGTCGCTCTTCCACGCCTCGCAGCCGGTCAACGCACGCTGACGTTACGGGTCTAGACACGGATGCGCTCGGTGGCGAAGATCGCAGCCATGGCGACGAAGAAGACCGCGTCCAAGAACAAATCGGCGACCCGCGCTGCCTCCAAGAGCGCGTCACCGAAGAAGACGAGCACCAAGCTCTCGCTCATCGCGCAGACAGTGCTCAACGCGAAGGAAGCGCACGCGCGCAAGGGGCACGAACTCATCGCGCGGATTCAAACGCGCATGCAGTGGATTGAAGAATCGTTCTACGAGGTCGGCGTTGCGCTCCAAGCGCTGCGCGCGCCCGCCGTCTGGAGTGCGCTTGGCTATGAGACGTTCGAGGCGCTGATCGAGACCCTTCCGAACTTGAGCCTGCAGATGGCGTATCGCCTCCTGCGCATCGCGGACCACTACGAGGAGTCGACTGCCATCGCGCTCACGCAGTCCAAGGCGCTCGCGCTCCTCAGCTACGTCGAGGCCACGCCGGAGGCCGACGACGCCGAGTCGCTCGCGCGCAGCGATGCCAAGGTCGCAGGCGTGCCGATCTCGAAGCAGACGGTGCGCGGCATTCTCGAAGCAGCGAGCGAGGCGCGCCCCGCAGCCAAGAAGCGTCCTGGCGAGGCGGAAGCGAGAGCGCGCGGCACCAAGCTTGAGCGCGCACTCGAAGCGCTCACCGAAGAAGCCGTGAGCGTGCGCATCGTGCATCGCAAAGGCGCCTTCCGCGCCGTGCTCGACATCCCCGCCGCGCTTCTCGATGCGCTCACGAAGAAGGCGCGCTGACAGACAACGTTGATAGGCGAGGTGACAACGTTGATAGGCGAGGTGACAACGTCGATAGGCGGGGTGACAACGTTGATAGGCGAGGTGACAACGTTGATAGGCGAGGTGACAACGTTGATAGGCGAGGTGACAACGTTGATGGGCGAGGTGACAACGTTGATAGGCGAGGTGACAACGTTGATAGGCGAGGTGACAACGTTGACACGCAGAGACCCTCGACGAACGCTGCGGCGATGGGCAATCGATTCTTGGGCCAGGCCATCGTGTTCGCATCGCTCCTCGCCTCCTGCAGCAGCGCGCACTCCGGCAGCGAGCGTGACGCTGGCCAAGAAGACGCGAGAATGGACGACGCGTACGTGGCCATCCCCGGCGAGATGCGAAGGCTTCGCGCGGAGGACGGTGACCGGATCCACGAGCTCGCAGTCGACTCGCAGAACCACATCTGCGCGCTCGTGACGCGTGCCTCGCGTGAGCTTCACTACGGCTGTTTCGACGCGACCGATACGTTCGTCTCGCACGGGCTCATCGCGACGGGCTCTGCCGGATGCCACGGCTTGGCGCTCGACCCCAACGACAACCCGTCGATGATCTGCGGCGCGTACGACGCAGGCGCTGAGTTCACCCTCGCGGGCGTCACGCATACCCAAGCTTCCTGTGCGGTGCGTCTCGAGGGCGAAGCGGTATGGGCGGAGTGCGTCTCCCAGCCTTTCTTCATCCGGAGCTTTGCCCACAACGAGCGGACGCATGCGGTGGCCGCGGTGATCGCAAGCGAAGAGGTCACGGGGATGCTTGGCCCGTTTGAGATGGGCCTGGGCATCTACATCGCATCCGGACTTCCGATCGTGGAGCGCACGCAGCTCCACCTCTTCATCGAGAGCAACATCGGCGCGTACGCCATCTTTCCAGCGGAGGATGGCGGCTGGTTCATCGCCGGCGATTACTTCTCCGCGCCGGGTTGGATGCTGCCGGAGAGCCCATCCGGCCAAGCGCCCTTCTGGCTCAAGGTGGACGCGGACTTCCATCCCCTCGAAGCCCACACCTACCCGCACTCTGCGAGCGCGACGTCGTGGAGTCTGGGTGCAGACGGTCGCATCGTTGGGATCGCATTCAGCTTCGCTGACGGATTCGACATGATGCCAACCTATTTTGTCGGCGAGGGTCTTGAACCCTGGGTTCCGATCGGTGTGGTCGGGCCGAACGGTGGAATCTACGGGGCCAGAGCGAGCAGCACGAACATCGTGGCGCTGGGCCAAACGTGGAATCGCATGCCGTTCACGATAGGGCCGACGACGTTCGACTATCAGCCCCGCACGCAGGTGTTGGCGACGTTCACCCGCACGGGCGAGTTCCTCGCAGCGCGACGCGTGCCGGGTGACTTTGGGAACGCTGTGCTCCTCCATGACGGCGCCGTGGCCTACGCCGAGGGCAACCTCGTCCACGTCCTCTCGATTCGTTAGACGCGACCCGCAACGACGTTGATCGGCCTCGCTCCCGGCAACGGTGGCTCAATCGAGGCGAACTTTGTAACGTGCGCCCCATGTCGAACGATTCGCCGCTTCGCCCCATCCAACAGGTCGCCGAAGAGCTCGGGCTCGCACCTCAGTTCTTGATTCCCTACGGTCGCGACAAAGCGAAGATCGATCTCGCCGCACTCGATGCGAGCCAGAAGCAGGGCAAGCTCGTGCTCGTCTCGGCGATCACGCCAACGCCCTCGGGCGAAGGGAAAACGACGACCTCGATCAGCCTCGCGATGGGCCTGCGCAAGCTCGGACGAAAGGCGATTCCCTCGCTGCGTGAGCCCTCGCTCGGCCCCGTCTTTGGCGTGAAGGGCGGAGGCACGGGCGGCGGCAAAGCGCAGCTCTCGCCGCCCAATGAGATCAACCTTCACTTCACGGGCGACCTGCACGCGATCACGACGGCGAACAATCTCCTCGCCGCGATCGTCGACAACGAGCTGCACTTCAACGGCAAGGGCGAAGGCGTGAACTTGGATCCGCGTCGCGTCACCTGGCGTCGCGCGATGGACATGAATGACCGTTCGCTGCGCAACGTGATGGTCGGCATGGGCGGTCGCAATGGTGGCGTGCTGCGCGAGACGGGCTTCGACATCACGGCGGCGAGCGAGATCATGGCGGTGCTCTGCCTCGCGAGCTCGATGAAGGATTTGGAGACGCGCCTGGCGCGCATCGTCGTGGGTCGCACCTACGATCAAAAGCCTGTCACCGCGGGCGATTTGGGCGCGAACGTCGCGATGGCTGCGCTCCTCAAAGACGCGATGCTTCCAAACCTCGTGCAGACGATGGAAGGCGGCCCTGCGCTTGTACACGGCGGCCCCTTCGCCAACATCGCGCACGGTTGCTCGTCGATCCTCTCGACGAAGATGGCGCTCGCCTACTCCGACATCGTCGTCACCGAGGGCGGCTTCGGTTTCGATCTCGGCGCCGAAAAGTTCCTCGACATCAAGTGCCGTCAGGCAGGCATCTGGCCCAACGCGACCGTCGTCGTCGCGACCCTGCGCGCGCTCAAATTCCACGGCGGTGTCGAGGCCAAGAGTGCAGGCGCGCCCAACCGCGATGCGCTTCAGAGGGGCCTTGAGAACCTGGAGCGTCATCTGGAGACCGCGCGCTTCTTCGGCCTCAAGGCCGTCGTCGCGATCAACGCCTTCGATACGGACCCGGCCGATGAGCTTCAGCTCGTACGTGAGCGCTGCGCCGCGCTCGGTGTTCCCGTCGCGCTCTCGCGTGGTTTTGCGCAGGGCGGAGAGGGCTCGATCGAGCTCGCCGAGACGGTCGCGAAGGTGCTCGATGCAGACGCGTTCAGCGGCATCCAAGAGGCATCGCGCCCGGCACCGAACTACGCGTATGCGCTTGAGCAGACGTACGCCGAGAAGATCAACGCGATCGCCAAGAACGTCTACGGCGCCGACGGCGCAGACATTGACCCGAGCGCGCAGGCCGAGCTCGATCGCTTCGTCAAAGATGGCTTCAACCACTTGCCGATCTGCATGGCCAAGACGCAGCTCTCGGTCTCCGATGACCCGAAGAAACAAGGGCGTCCGCGCGGCTTCCGTGTGACGGTGCGCGAGGCGCGTCTCTCGGCCGGCGCAGGCTTCATCGTGGCCCTCTGCGGCGACATCATGACGATGCCCGGCCTCCCCAAAGTGCCCGCCGCACGCAACGTGCGCATCGAAGCCGACGGAACGATCCGCGGCCTCATGCAGAACGATTGATGCGCATGCCCGAGACCAAGACGGCGCCTGAGCGCGCGCAGTTCGTCATCGCCAAGGGCGAGGTCGGGCAGACGCTCGCCGCTGTGCTGCGCACACATATGCCAACCCTCTCGTGGAATCGCGCACGCGAGCTCTGCGCAACGGGCCGTGTGCTCGTCGGCGGACAAGAAGAACGCGATGCGCACATCCGCGTTACGGAAGGCATGGAAGTCGACTGCGATGCGAATCGCCGCAAGCGTCGCGAGGGCGTGCTCGACCCGGCCGATGTGCTGCATCTCGACAGCGAGGTCATCGTCATCAACAAGCGCGCAGACACGCTCACGGTGCCCTTCGAGAATGAGCGCGACACGCTCGTCGACCAGGTGCGCGCCTTCCTGATGCGCGAGCACAAGCACCGCACGGGAGAGCGCGTCTCGGCCGAAGTCGGCGTGGTGCAGCGCCTCGACAAAGACACCACCGGTGCGCTCGTGTTCACGCGAACCATCCAGGCCAAGCGCGCGCTCGATGACCAGATCCGCGCGCACTCCGCCGAGCGTCGCTACCTCGCGCTCGTTCACGGGACATGCGCCTCAGGCACACACCGCACCTTCCTCGTGCAGGACAGGGGCGATGGCTACCGAGGCTCCTGGGGCACGCGGAAGAACCACATCGGCGAGCCGCCCTTCGATGCGAAAGAGAGCACGACGCACGTTCGTTTGGTCGAGTCGTTCGGTACGGCTTCGCTTGTGGAGTGTCGTCTTGAGACAGGTCGGCAACACCAGATTCGCATCCACCTCTCGGAGGCGGGCCATCCCTTGCTCGGCGAGCGCGTCTACGATCGCAGGGCGGATCCCGCGCATCCAAGGCCGCTTCTGCATGCCGCCTCGCTCGCATTCGTTCATCCGCGCACCCAGTCGCTCATCCGCTTCGAGGCGCCGCTGCCGCATGATTTTCAAACCAAGCTCGAGGCGCTCAGGCTGGCCTTCAAGCCTTGATTCGCGAGTTCGCCTTCCGTTCGCAAAGAACTTTCCCGCGAGGGAAACCAGAAACCAAGAGTCGAGTCATCGATGACCCAAGCTTCCGAGACTTCACCCCGCACGCGCGGCTCGCTGAACGAGCCCACCTCCGGACCAGGCACCGAGGCGCAGCGCCTTCTTGCCGTGCGCATCTTCGCCGGCGTCTGGGTCGCGTTTCTCCTGCTCGTCCCGCTTCGCTACTACGTCTTGCCCGACCACGATCCCTACGATGAGCGCTTCGCCTGGCGCATGTTCTCTGCGGTGCGCGTGCAGCAATGCGAGACGGAGGTCGAGGAGACGCTCTTCGGCGAGGAGACACGGCCCGTCAACCTGCAGACCTCGCTGCCTGCGCCCTGGATCTCCCTCTTGCAGCGCAGCCGACCCGCAGTCGTCGAGTCCTTCCTCCAGTTCCGCTGCGATAGCGATGCACACCCCACGCGCGTCTCGGTCGAGAGCCGCTGCACCGATGTCACCGGAAGTCGCCTGGCCCCTGTGACACGCAGCATCGACTGTGAATCACGCGCCATCGAAGTCGTGGTCCCCAGCGCCCTCGAAGGAGCCACACCATGAGCGAGCCGAAGAAGGCCAAGAAGCGAGCGGCCCCCGAGGCAGCACCCGCTGCACCCGTCGTTCAACACGCCGCGACCGATGCGCCCGAGGTGGAGGCGTCTGCATCCCCACTCGACGCATGGACTGGCTACTGGCTCTCGCCCATCGCCGCCGCGCGCATCTTTCTCCTCCGCAAGATCATCCTCTTGGTGCTCGCATTCGATGTGCTCGCAACGCACCTGAGCCCCGCATGGCGATACGGCGCGGCGGGCTTCAACGTCCCGCACTTCGCATGGATGAGGGCCCTGCCGATCCCAACGACAAGCTTCTACGTCGGCATGCTCTTCGTTGTCGCGCTGGGCTCCTTCATCGCGGCCATCGTGCCCAAGCCGCCACGGATCCTCCTCGCGGTGATCGCAGTGCTCTACCTCTGGGGTTGGTCCTGCTCGATGCTCGACAGCTACCAGCACCACTACCTGCTCTCGCTTGTGCTCCTGGTGCTTGCCGCGATGCCCGTGCATGACGCCACCGAGCTCTATGGCCAGGCCACAAGCATTGCGAGCACACCGCACGGTGTCGTTCCGCGCGTGCACGCGTTCGGCTACACACTGCTCACCTCGCTGGCTGGCTCGGTCTATCTCTTCACGGCCGTCTCGAAGACGGCAGAAGACTGGCTCAGCGGAGATGCGCTTCGCTTGATCACCCGCGAGGGCTCGACGATCGAGGGCTTCTTCTCGTTCACGAGCCAGCTCGGCATGGACCGCGATGAGACGTTCTGGTTCCTCGGTCACAGCATGGTTCCGCTGCAGCTCATCATCGCGGCCGGCTACTTCCTCGCGCCCCTGCTCGACGGCCCCAACTCTCAGAAAGAGCGCACGCAGCAAGCCGAGCTCGCCAAGGATTGGACGGCAGGCAACCGTGGCAACGCCATCCTCGCCTCCGGCATTCTCGGCGTGTTGATCGGCGTCGTCGCAGGCTTTGGGCTCTCGCTCGACGCGCTCGGCATCGCCTGCCTCAGCGTCGTGCTCGCGGGTGCACTCGCCCTGATGCCCTTCAACGCCGCAGCCTGGACCTACTTCTTCTCGCCGAAGGGACGCGCAGGTTGGGTTCGCATCGTGTGCTCCATCGCACTCGTTGCCGCGCTGAGCTTCCACGTTGGCGCGGAGTACCTCGGCCTCGAGATCGGCTGGTTCAGCTACTACATGCTCGCGGTTGCACTCCTTGTGCTCTTGCCGGGCACCTGGCTCTCCACCTTGCTCTTCGGCATCACAGCGCTCGTGCGCGGCCCCTCCAAGGCGCCAAGCATCGCGGTGCTCCTCGTGTGGATTCTGCTCGCGGGCGCAGGCCTCTTTGCACTGGGCAGAGAATCCGACCTGCCTGGTGCATTGGCCGCAACAGGGCTCGTCGGCGTCCTGCTCGCGATGTTCGTGTTGCCAGGGTTGAAGGCGCCTCACGCAGAGCATGTGCGCTACGCGCTCGCGACAGCATTCGCGGCGGCACTGCTCTTTGGTTGGCTCCACGCGACGGAAGCGCGCTTTGATTTTCATCGCTTCGCCGCGGGTGATTTCCGAAGGCGTCTCGACTACCAGTCGGCACTCACGGAGTACGAGAGTGCCAACCGCGTGGCTCCAGAGGGACAGAGCCGTGAGACCCGCGTGGAAGAGATGCGCGAGGCGCTTCGCGAGCGTCGTGGTGAGCCTGACCCAAACCAAGACCGTCGCTGAGCGACTCAGTAGGTCAGAATCATATGTAAATATGATCGTATTGCTAAGTCGCTGATGGACAAGGACGAGAAGAGCGCATGCCAACACGACATGCGCTCTTTTCTTTGAGCCGCTGCGTCACGCCTCGGGTTCAGCGCGCCGCATGGGAAGATCCCGCGTCAATGTCGTGGGCCCCGTCACGGTGAGGTAGGGCCGCAGGCGCCGGAAGGTTGCGCGCCCGATGCCACGCACACGAAGGATGTCTTCGATGCGCCGAAAGGGAGCGCGCGTGCGCTGCGCGATGATGGCCTCAGCCTTCGAGGGACCGATGCCAGGCAGGCGTTGCAGCTCCTCGACGCTCGCCGTCTGGATGTTGATGACGCCCTCGTGAGCGACTGCGGAGATGCTCTCCGCGCCTTCTTGCGCGCCTGCCAAGGTTGGGGTCGCCAACGCGGTGAGGGCCGCGAGAAACCATGCGTGCAACGTTCTCATGGTCTGCCTCAGTCGAAGTGCGGCTCGGTGTAGCCACGTCGCGAGGAGGGCCCGGCCTCACGGCGCGGATTGTCCCCACGCGACCCGTTCTCACGCGGCGGCCCACCCTCACGTGCAGGCCCGCCGTCACGCGGATGCTCGTTCGGGCGCAGCTCGCGGATGTGCAGCGTCCCGTTCGTCGGCATGCCATCCAAGGTTGCGTTCAAGCTGCCGTCTCGGTTGCGAAACGCGGTTCCAAGGCGGACCCAGAACTTCTTCCCGTCCTTCTCGCGCTCGGTGATGGTGTAGACGGCCAGCGGCGTATGCGATTTGTTTTCCAATGTACGTTCTCCTCATGCAGCGCTCTTGCTGCGTGAGCCGTCCATTGCGAGGCGCGCGCCGAGGTGATGCTCGCGATCTCCAACCAAAAGCGTGCGCCTGTGGCGTCACCCGCCGCCGTCCGCCGCCAGGCACGCCACATCCCTCACCCCGTCTCTTCAGACAGGCCCGCGTTCCGCGTTCGGGAGATTTGCTTCAGGGATGCACCGATTGTTGCTGCGCAGACTTCGAGCAGCGTACGATGCGCGCCCTTTTCGTTGCGATTCGAGAACGTCGAGCGCAACCAAGATTCAGTCGCTGTGTTCTTCCAAGATAGGAGAACCAGCCAGTGCTTTCCCCGCAGGAAGTTGCCCTCGCGGGAAAGATGTTTGATTCGGAGGACCATGAAGCTCTCGCTTTCCAACAGTTCCATCTCTCGTGTTCGCGCTGACCTCCTCGCGCTTCCGGTCGCGCTTCATGGGCTCGACAAGAACGCAGAGCTCAAGGCGCTCGACAAAGAGTGCGGCGGCGCGCTGAAGGCTGCGGCCAAGGTGGAGGACTTCACCGGCAAGGCAGGCGAGACGCTCCGCGTGTTCGTCTCGGGCATCACCGCCAAGTGCGTTCTGCTGATCGGCGTAGGCGAGGGCGGCACCAAGCCCCGCGATGCGCGCTCTCTCGCGGTGAAGGCCGCGAACGCAGCGTCGAAGTTGGAGAGCATGGCGCTCGTGCTCATGTCGGAAGACGACGACAGCATCCGCGCGGCCGCCGAGGGCCTGCACTGCGGTTCATATCGCTATACGAAGTATTTCACGGGCGACCGTCTCCCCAAGCGCGTGCTTGAAGAGGCCACCCTCGTGGTGAAGCGCAAGGATGCGAAGGACGCCGTCGAGCAGGGCGAGATCCTCGCGGAGTCGATCATGCTCGCGCGTGACCTGACGAATGCGCCTCCAAATGACCTCACGCCCAAGGCGCTGGCCGAGGCTGCGAAGGCCGGCTGCGAGAAGCACGGCGTTACGTACAAGCACTTCGACAAGAAGGGCCTTGAGAAGCTCGGGATGAACCTCTTCCTCGCGGTGAATCGCGGAAGCGCGGAAGAGCCCCGCTTGGTTCACATGACGTACAAGCCTGCGGGCAAGCACAAGTCGCTCAAGCGCATCGCCTTTGTTGGCAAGGGTTTGACGTTCGACTCGGGCGGCCTCTGCATCAAGCCGGGCCCCTCGATGGTCGACATGAAGTGCGACATGGCCGGTGCGGCCGTGACGATCGGCATCGTGCTCGCTGCCGCGCGCATGGAGCTTCCGATCGAGATTCACGCGCTCTTTGGCGCAACCGAGAACATGACGGGCGATGCGGCGTATCGCCCCGGCGATGTGTTCAAGAGCGCAGAGGGCAAGACGGTGGAGATCATCAACACGGACGCTGAAGGCCGTCTTGTGCTCGCCGATGTGCTGCATCACGCCGCAGGCCTTGAGCCCGACTACATGATCGATCACGCGACGCTCACGGGCGCCTGCATGGTCGCGCTCGGCCCATGGACGGCTGGCCTCTTCGCCAACGACGACACGCTCGCCTCGAAGTACCTCGAGGCAGCAGAACTCGAAGGCGAGTCGTTCTGGCGCATGCCGCTCAACGACGAGCTTCGCGACAGCCTCCGCAGCGAGATCGCAGACCTCAAGCATATGGGCGACAAGCACGGCGGCGCGATCACCGCGGCGCTCTTCATGCGTGAGTTCATCGGCAAGACGAAGTGGATGCACCTCGACATCGCAGGCCCCGCATTCCTCGATCGCGCGCACGGGACGAGCCCCAAGGGCGGCACCGGCTTCGGCATCGCGACGGCCGTTCGCTTCCTTGAGAACCTCAGCAAGGGCTGACGTGTCGCCGCAAACGACGCGCCGAAAGAAGAGCCTCCTCATCGCCACGGCGGTGCTTGGAGGCTCTCTCCTTTCCGTCCCCGCTTCGGCGCATCTCGGGCACACGATCACGCGGGCGGAGCGCTACCTGAAGATCGATGCGAGCGAGGGCGATACGCGTGTGGTCGTCTCGCTGACGCTCGGTGCCGACGAGGGCATGCGCATGCTCGAGAGCGCGGACACCAACCAGGACGGAACTGTCTCGCAGGCGGAGGCCGATGCGCATCTGCAGGCCTGGGGTGAGGGCTTGCGCGCGGAGCTTCCGATTGAGGTCAATGGTGAACCTGTCGAGGTCGTCTGGACGGATGCATTCTTCGACCCGATGGGCGAGGTGCGGCCGCTTCCCGTGACGCTTGAGATGGTCGCGCATGTGCCCGTGCAGACGCGTGAGGCGACGATCGTGGTGCGCGATGCGATGGTGCGTCGCGAGATCTTCGAGCGCACCGATGTGGGCTTTCAAGCACATGACGGCGCCGAGCTTCTGCTCTCCGGCTCAGGCGATGCGCCGCTGAGCGATCGGCACATGGCGCTCTCGTTTGGTCCGAGTGCAGGCGAGGCGATGCCCGGGAGCATCTCAGCCTCGTTTCACTATCCGAATCGGAGCGAGGCGATTGCTTGGCAGGTGCCGGCGATCGGCGCGTTCGGCGTGACGGTGCTCGGCATGCTCGGTTGGCTCGTGCGTCGTCGCATGTCGAAAGGCTGAGCGCGTTTCGTTGGCCCAAAAGCAAAAAGGCGCTGCTCCGAAGAGCGGCGCCTTTTGCTTTCGATCCGGGCTACGCCCAACGCCTCAGAGGCGGAAGGGGTAGTTGACCGTGAAGGTCGGACGGCTGAAGTGCGGGAAGGTTGCGCCGCGGACTGCGCGCGCGATGCACGAGCCGATCGGCGTTCCTGCGAACTGACCCGTGACGTTGGCGCCTGTCACGCGGCCCGTGGAGCCCGTCACCGTGAGGGCGACCGTGGCCGTTCCATGCTCGCCGTTGCCGCAAGCCTGGACGGCGGGCGTCACGCCTTGCATCGCGCTGACAACATCGGCGCGGCCAGGTGTCTCGGGACCACCGCCACCTGCCGGAGCAGCCGCCGGTGCAGCCGCGCCGCCACGTGCCGGACGGCTGGGGGAACCGCTGAGGGCGTTGCTGAGGAGGTCATCGATGCTCTGATCGCTCCCGCCGCCACCGCCGCCACGTGCGGGACGTGCTGGCGCGGCTGCGGGCTCGGCTGCGGGGGCTGGCTCTGCGGCTGCAGTCGTTCCGCCGCCACCGCCTCCACCACGTGGGCGGCGTCCGCCACCACCACCGCCACCTGCGGGCTCAGCGGCGGGTACTGCTGGTGCCGCTGGGGCGGGCGTTCCTGCTGCGGCAGCAGCCGCTGCTGGGTCTGCGGCTGCGACTGGCGCGGCGGGTGCGCCTGGGGCGACGGGCGCGCCTGGGGCTGCCACTGCACCCACAGCCGCGGTCGGCGTGGCGGGTGGCGTCTGGCCGGGTGCGATCGCCGTCGGGGCGGCTGCGGCCACCGCGGGGTCTGTGCCTCCGCCGAGCATCGAGGCGACGACGACGGCGGTGATGGCGAGCACCACGACGGCCGCGAGGCCAGCGCCAACGAGGAGTGGCGTGTTGCTCTTCTCCGGCTTGCGCTCCGCGATGATCACGGGCGCTGCGAGTGCCGAGCCGAGACCGACGGCGGGTGCGCCGATGCTGAGAAGGTCGTCCACGCGGGGTGCCATCGGCTGAGGCGCAGGCGCTCCGCCCATGCCCATGCCCGTCGCACTTGCGAGTGCACGGATGTCGATGAGGCCCGAGCCTTCGCCCGCTGCCATGCCGGCCTTCGGAGCCGCCTTGGCCGGACCCGCCGAGGCTGCGCCGCCCGTTGCAAGGGCCTGCAGGTTCGAGAGCGAGAAGAGCACCGAGTTCTCGTTGCGCTGTCCCGTCATCGCCTGCTGCGCACTGACACGCGGACCCGACGGCGAGGCAACGACATCGTCATCACCGCCACCAAAGGGGCTCGCGCTTGAGGCTGCGAAGAGGTCTGCGCCCGCATCACGCTTTGGCGCGATCGACGAGGACTTCGCTGCGGCGAAGGGGGCCGCTGCCGCGACTGGCGCCGACTCCACGGGCGCTGCCTCCGAGAAGGGATCGGCCTCTGCAGCCGGTGCGCCGCCTGGATTCATGATCGCCTGGACGAGCTCTTCAATGTCCTGCGCGGGCTTCCAGTCATCAAAGCCCTCGCGCCAGACATAGGCATCCCAGCCGATCTTCTCTTCCGAGATCATCTGGCCAAGCTGCGCCGGCGTGAACGGGCCCTGCTGGTCGCCTTCAACGACGGCATGCCACACGGCCTCGCCGCCGTAGTCGTAACCACCAGCGCCGGCATCGGCCGCGCCCTGTTGGTCACCGCGAACGACGATGGCGGCGCCGCACTTCTTGCAGCGAATCTTGAAGGACTTCCCGGCCACCTTTTCGTCGGCAATCGAGTACTTCGCTGAGCAACTGTCGCAGACGATCTTCATCGATGGTTTTTCCTTGGTATCGCTGAGGGCGTTCGCATTGCGAACCGGTTACGAGCATCGAGGGTCAGACAGCAAACCGACCATCGCTTTCTGGGTCACGGAGCCTGCTGCAGGGGGGCAGCGGGGCCGAGAGACTTCGAGCGAACGCGAGGATACCGATCTCACGTTCACCCGATCAAGCACGCTATCGAGTCTCGGGCTGGTAGACCCACGTTCATGTGGAGGATTGGGTCGAAATCGACATCGATTTTTTTCCCGAAAGGCAAACCTCAGCCAAGCGGCGTGCCGTCCTTGCCGCAGAAGGTCACCGTGCTGGCGTAGCGCTCGCCGCACTTGGAGCACACGCGCTCGGGGGCGGACTGGGCGCGTCGCGTGACGAACTCGGCGTAGGGGACAAGCGCCTCTTTGTCGCGCGGACACGAGGTGACGCCCGCTGCATAACCACGCCGACAGACGGGGCAGATCATCGCGGTGCCCGTTTCTGCATTGGTCTGCGCCGGGGCCGGGGCGGGTGCCTGTGCGGGTATCGCGGCCTGTGCCGCTGCGACGGCGCGTGCATGCGCCTCCTCGCGGAGGGCACGTTCACGAAGCTCGGTGGCCCGCTTGCGCGAGCGCATGGTCAGCGCGATCGCGCTGAGAATCGCGAGCAATACGCTGACGGCCGCCACGACGAGCAGCCAGAGCGAGGGGCCCGTCGAGGCGCTCGTATGCACCGCGACGCCCGCATCGCGACCCGGCGCGAATGGGTCGTCATTCGCCAGATCGCCAAGCTCGGTGCGGCGCG
>JBILQT010000489.1:0-3923 GCA_044373065.1 Sandaracinaceae bacterium | reverse complement strand
TCAATCGTTTGAAGCAGTATCGTCGCATCGCGACCCGCTACGAAAAGACCGCGATCAACTTCCTTGGACTGGTCTGTCTCGCTTCAAGTCTCGTGTGGCTTGCATGAGTTTGAAGACACGCCCTAGTTCAGTCGCTCCGTCCACACGGGAAAGCACGCCGCGTTGGTCTGAAAAGCGTTACGATCTCCGGCTCATCGATGAACGCGATAGCTCCCACCATCTTTGGCAAATACCAACTCGTCGAGCGGCTCGCGCGCGGCGGGATGGCCGAGGTGTTCAAGGCGAAGTCGCACGGCGTCGAGGGCTTCGAGAAGACGCTCGTCATCAAGCGCATCCTGCCGGAGCTCAGCTCCAATCCGCAGTTCGTCGAGATGTTCATCAACGAGGCGAAGATTGCGGTCACGCTCTCGCACGCCAACGTCGTTCAAGTCTTCGATCTCGGGCGCGCAGACGACTCCTACTTCATCGCGATGGAGTGGGTCGCGGGCTACGACCTCGCAACACTGATTCGTCGCGCCAAAACGCAGCGCCTCGGCATCGCACATGAGCTCGCCGTCTTCATCGTCAGCGAGCTCGCCAAGGCCCTCGACTACGCGCATCGAAGGCGCGACTCGAATATGCGCGCGCTCCACATCGTGCATCGCGATGTCTCTCCGCAGAACGTGCTGATCAGCTTCGAAGGCGAAGTGAAGCTGACGGATTTTGGCGTCGCGAAGGCTCGGACCTTCGTCGCGCAAGAGACGGACGCTGGCGTGCTCAAGGGCAAGTACGCGTACATGTCGCCCGAGCAGTCGAAGGGCAGCGCGGTGGATGCGCGCACCGATCTCTATGCGCTCGGCGTGGTGCTCTTTGAGCTCCTCAGCGGCACCAATCCCTTCGAGAGCGATTCGAGTTACGAGACCTTGCGGCGTGTGCGCGCAGGTGAGCGGCCGTCGTTGCGTTCGCTGGCCCCGGATGTCTCCGATGAACTCGCGCGCATCGTCGAGCGCTCGCTCGATCCCGCCCCCGAGCAGCGTTACCAGAACGCGGGCGCGCTCTACGAGGAGCTCGTTCAGTTCCTCTATTCGTCCGGTCGTCGCGTCGGCGGACATGACCTCAGCCGCTACATCCAGCAGCTTCGCGAGGCCGCCGCGTCGAGCCAGAGTGAGCGCCAAAGCGAGCGCGATGGTGACGCCTTCAAGGTGCTCTCATCCGACAGCCGAGTGCGCGAGCCCACGCCCGTTCAGGTGCCCTCAAAGCCCTCGCGCAAGGGCAGCGCGGTAAGCCGACCGACACGCGAGCGCAGGGATGTCTCGGTGCTCTGCATCGCGGGCGAGCAACTCGCAGCGGCGATCGCAGCGCCGGAAGCGATGGCGATTGTGCATCGCCTTGGGGGCACGGCGCTCACGACAGACGACCCCGATCACGCGCTCTTCATCTTTGGCCTCCGCGACCCAGACGGGCGCGACACGGAAGCCGCGACACGCTGCGCCCTGCGTGCGCTTCATTGGGGCTACTCCAATCCAACGCGTGTCCGCTTCTCGGGTGCCGCGGGCGTGGATTGCACACGCATCCTTGTCGATCAGCGCGGCGATGCCGTGTTGGATTCATCGTTCGATGAGGTCGTTGCGGGTGCGCGTGCCGCGGCGAACGTCGCAGGCCTCCATCAAGTCATCGTGACCGGTGCAGCCCAGCGCGCGATCCAAGCGCTCTTCGCAACGCTGCCTCTGTCGGATGACGACGGAGCGCTTCATCAGGTCGAGCGTGAACTGAGCCCGCTCGACTCCGCGGGAAAGTTCGTCGGTCGGCGAGACGAACTCAAGCGCATCGGGGAGGCATTCGCCGTCGCCAATCGAGGCAGCCTGCGTGTCCTTGGCGTGCAAGGCGAGGCCGGTGCCGGCAAGACGCGGCTCCTCCACGAAGCCAAGCGTCGCTTGCGCAGCGCGGGTCACGACGTCGGCATGTACGTGGCGACCTGCCATCGGCAGAGCCGCTCGATTGGTCTCTCGGCGATCCAAGACCTCCTGCGCGCGATTCTCGGCGTCGATGACCTCGATGCGCCCGAGGTGATTCGCGACAAGGTGATGCGCACGCGTGAGCTCGGCCTCACGCCTCCCGAAGTCGGCGCCATCGGCGTGTTGCTTGGAGCGACGCCAGCGGCAGAAGCCTCAGAGTCGCTAGGTCGCCTTGTGCGACCCGCGTTCATTCGCGTCGCACTCAAGCTCGCCGCAGACCGCCTCACGGCGCTCTGCTTCGACGGCGCCGAGTCGATGGATGACGACTCGCAGGGCATCATCGATGCGCTCATCCGCGACGCGAAGGATGCGCGCATCGTGGTCGCGCTCGCACACCGTCCGGGCTTTTCGCATGCGTGGCGAGAGCCATCGCGCTTTCATGAGGTCGTCCTTCAGCCCTTCTCGGATGACGACGTCGCGCGTCTCGTTGCCACGCGCCTTGCGGCGGAAGAGGTCCCTGCAGAGTTGCTCCGTGAGGTCACGCTCAAGAGCTCGGGGAATCCGCTTTACGTGGAGGAATATCTCAAGGCGCTTGCGGACAGCGGTGCGCTTGAGGTGCGTGAAGGCCGCGTGAATCTGCAGATGCATATCGCGCAGACCGAAGTCCCAAAGTCGCTTCGAGGCCTTGTCTCATCGCGGCTCGCGCGTCTCTCAGCGACCGACCGCCACTTCCTCCAGATTGGTGCTGTCGCAGGCGGAAAGTTCGCGCCCGAGCTGCTCATGCAGGTCTCTGGGGAGGGCCCGGGCGCCGTCATCGAGGCATGCGCGACCCTCGAAGGGAAGGGCCTCCTTGCGCGCATCGGAAGCGAGCTCGTCGTCGCGAACGAACTCGTCGTCGAGGTGCTTCGCGAAGGGCTCACGCTGGAGAGCCGTCGCGAGCTGCACGGTGCCATCGCGGCCGCCCTCGAGTCTCTCTACGCGCAGCGGCTTGATGAGGTCGCAGATCGCTTGGCCACGCACTACCGCGAGTCTGGCGACCGTGGTCGCGCACTGGAGTACCTGGTCCGCGCGGCGGAGAGAGGCGCGAGCGAGCAACCACGCACCGCGCTTCACCATCTGCAACGCGCCATCGATCTGGCATCCACGGCAGCGCAGCGCGATGCCACACGCCTGCTCGATCTCTACATCCGCTACGGCAGCATCTGCCTCGCCGCGCGCTTCCTCCACGAAGGCGCACAGAAGCTCACGCCCGCGATCGAACTCGCGGAGTCACTCTCGCGCGACGAGGCCCTGACCAAGCTCTGTCTTCTTCGCGGTCGCATGCTCGTCCAGGCGTATGAGATCGACGAGGCGATGCAGTGGCTCGATCGCGCAGAGCAAACTGCGCGACAGATTCAAGACGTCACGCTCGAGCGCGATGCGACGATCGCGCGCGCCGAGGCCAGCTCACGTCGCGGCGAACGCCTCCTCGCCATCGCTGGCTTCGAGCGTGCGCTCGAACTCTGCGAGGCTACGGGCGATCGCGACAGGCAGCTTCGTTGCCTCATTCATCTCGCCCTTGCGCACGGCACGGGAGGCGAGCACGAGCGTGGACTGTCGCGTGTTCAAGCCGCGCGAGACCTCCTCGCCCGTCGCCCCGATCGCGCGATTGAGTGCGAGCTTCTCACCTCCGAGTCGGTGGTTCACTTTTACGCCAAGAACTACGGCGCCGCGCTCGAAACCTCGACGCACGCGCTAGAGCTCTCCAAGGAGTTCGAGCTTCCGTATTACGCGGCAGTGAGCGCACACAACATTGGCGAGACCCATGTCCGCCTGGGCGATTTCAAGCGTGCGTTCTCCTCCCTCCGCTACAGCTACGAAGTGGCACGCGACAACGGCATCGAGCACGTCCAATACGCCAACTTGCGCGTGCTGGGCTTCATCGACGCACTCAACTTCGGATCACCCGACGGTCGGCATCGCATCGTTGAGGCGACGGAGTTTGCCGAG
>JBILQT010000394.1:0-5812 GCA_044373065.1 Sandaracinaceae bacterium | reverse complement strand
ATCCTTCAGCGACTCATCGATCGCGATCTGGACGGTCGTGTCCGCCGTGTGGCCCGCGAGTCTCTCCGTGACCTCCGCGATCGCAATGCGCGGGGCCGAGAGACGACCCAACTTCGCGACGACCTGGAGAAGCTGCAACGTGAAGTGCGTGAGCTACGCGACCGCATGGTGACGGCCGAGGCCAAGAAGTGAGGGGCACGTAGCCGACGCCCTTCTTCACGGCGTTGACACCCCCGAAGCAGACGACTAGAACCGCGACGCTTTCCTTCAAGGAAAACGCAGCACACCTCCCGACACCTGGGAGTTGGCCGGGGTCGCACTCTCCGAGATCGCGAAAACGGCCCGAAAACACGAAGAAAGTCGACATTTTTGTCGTCGACCTGAGCACCACTTCCGCGCCTCGGCGCACGTTTGCGGAGCAAGCCCATGTTCGAGCTCTATTTCCCAGCGTTTCTGATGATCGCCGTCGCGGTCACGCTTGCCTTGGTGATGTTCACGCTGGCGAGCGTCGGCGGGACGAAGAACCCAACGCCGGAGAAGATGCTGCCCTTCGAGTCGGGTTCACCGACCACCGGCGCCGAGCACGTCCGCCTTTCGGTCAAGTTCTATCTGACGGCGATTCTCTTCGTGGTTTTCGACATCGAAGCCGTCTTTCTCTACCCCTGGGCCGCCCAGTTCCGCAGTTTTGGTTGGTTCGGCCTCGCCGAGATGCTCATCTTCCTCTCTGTGCTGACGGCAACGCTCGTCTACGCTTGGAAGAAGGGCGCGCTTGAGTGGGAGCGCTGAGTTCAGCCCCAAAGGTTCGAGTTTCGTGAGCAATCACTTCAGATTGAAGGAAAACGCATGAGCGATATCCGAGGAAGCAATCACATCGGCCGTAGCCAAGCGACGATGGGCGGCGGTGATGCCGGTTTCGTCACGACGCGCCTTGAGGATTTGTTGGGCTGGGCGCGGAAATACTCGCTTTTCCAGTACCCCTTCGTGACGGCGTGTTGCGGCATGGAGTTCATGTCGCTCAACGGGCCACGCTACGACGGTCTCGCCCGTTTCGGCGCCGAGGCTCCCCGCTTCTCCCCGCGCCAGGCGGATCTCCTCTGGGTTGTCGGTACCGTCAGTCAGCGTCAGGCTCCGGCGCTTCGACGCATCTACGAGCAGATGGGCGACCCCAAGTACGTCCTTGCGTTTGGCACGTGTGCGTCGTGTGGCGGTTTCTACGACAACTACGCAACCGTCCCGGGCATCGACAAGATCATCCCGGTCGACGTGTACGTTCCAGGCTGCCCGCCGCGCCCCGAGGCCGCTCTCGACGGCTTGATGCTGTTGATGGAGAAGATTGGCAGCGGAAAGCGCTCCGGTCCGCTTGTAGCGCCGCCCCGCGAGGTGCCTGCCATGGCCCAGATTCGCAAGAAGGGAACGGCCGTCTGGATCGGCCAAGAGCGCATGAAGCAAGAGCGCATCCTCGCGGAGGGCGAGCGTCCCCTCAGCGACCTCTTGGGCCTCGATGCACGCGCTACCGAGTCGATCACGATCCTCTCGAAGGACGGCTCGGCTTCGAGTCACGGGTCGCACGACGACCACGACGACCACGAGTGAAGGATTTCGTATGAGCAAGAAGGTCATCGACCGCCTCAAAGCGCAGTTCGGCACGCGCATCCTCGCAACGAGCGACTTCCGTGGTGACGACGAAGCCGTGGTCGCGCCTGCTGACTGGCTCGAAGTCGCGCGCTTTCTCCGCACGGACCCCGATTGCGCGATGGATCACTTCATCGACTTGAGCGCAGTGGACTACCCGCTTCGCGAGCCCGAGCCGCGTTTCGACGTCTTTGTGATGGTCCGCTCGATGTCGAAGAATCACCGCGTTCGCCTGCGCACGCGCATCGCCGATGGTGAGCAACTCGCATCGCTGTTCAGCGTCTGGACGGGCGCGAACTGGACCGAGCGCGAGGTCTTCGACATGTTCGGGATCGTCTTCTCAGACCATCCAGACATGCGCCGCATCCTCATGTACGAGGAGTTCGTGGGGCATCCGCTCCGCAAGGACTACCCAATCGAACGCGCCCAGCCGCTCGTCGCCTATCGCAACGTGCCCGGCATTGAGCAGGTCGCTCCGTTTGGCGATGACATCGGTCAGCCGTGGTCGCGCATCTCGTGGGAAGCCCGCCTCGACGGAAGCGCTGTGCCCGTCTCGCCGACGCTCGCAGCAGAACAAGAATCCAAGAAGCCCGCCGCTGACGCGGAGTGAGCTCGACGTACCTGGAGACGCACCATGGAACCAAACTACGAAGACTTGGGCGATGACGCGCAGCTGGAGCTCCCCTCGGAGCCAATGCGCCTCAACATGGGCCCCTCGCACCCTGCGATGCACGGCACGATCCGCATGGTCCTCGACCTCGAGGGCGAGACGATCATGGATGTCGACATCCAGCCTGGCTACCTGCATCGCGGCTTTGAGAAGAGCTGCGAGCGCGGCAACTGGAACCAGGTGTTTCCGTACGCCGACCGCCTCAATTACGTCTCGCCGATGCTCAACAACATCGGCTTCTCACTCGCAGTGGAGAAGCTTGCGGGCATCAAAGTGCCAGACCGCTGCACGTGGTACCGGATGATCCTGGGCGAGCTTGCTCGCATCAGCGATCACCTCACGTGCAACAGCGCGAGCGCCATGGAACTGGGCGCATTCACCCCATTCCTCTGGTGCATCAAGGTCCGCGACTATGTGTGGGACGTGCTTGAAGAAGAGACGGGCGCTCGTCTCACGCACAGCTTCGGCCGCATCGGCGGCATGGCGAAGCCCCCCACCGAGAACTTCAAAGCGCATGTTCTCGCTGTGATCCCGCAGGTGGAAGAGGTGCTGCTGGAGAGCGAGGCACTCCTCCTCAAGAACCGCATCTTCCTCGACCGCATGCAGGGTGTTGGCAAGCTCACGACGGAACGTGCGCTCGCACTCGGCGTCTCGGGCCCCGTGTTGCGCTCCACGGGCTGTGACTACGACGTCCGCAAGGCCAACCCGTACATGTTCTACGACAAGGTCGAGTTCGATGTGCCGGTGGGCCATGACGGCGACAACTACGACCGCTTCATGGTGCGCTTTGAAGAGGTGCGTCAGAGCATCCGCATCATCAAGCAGTGCATCGAGAAGATGGCCGACGAAGGCCCCGTCAACTCGCCAGATATCCGCTACGTCTACCCGGAGAAGGAAGACGTCTACAACACGATCGAGGGCACGATTGCGCACTTCAAGATCGTGATGGAGGGCGCGAAAATCCCGGCTGGGGAAGTGTATTCGTACACCGAAGGCGGCAACGGCGAACTCGGCTTCTACATCGTCTCGGACGGCTCGGGGACGCCCTATCGCGTCCGTGTGCGCCCGCCCTGTTTCCTCAACCTCGGCGCCTGCCGCGAGATGCTGGTGGGCGACATGATCGCCGACATCGTCCCAACGTTCGGGAGCATCAACATGATCGGCGGCGAGTGCGACCGCTGACGCGCTTGTCTTTTGGTTTGATCGCGGCTTACGTCCTCGGTCCTTCGCTGCGACGTGGCGCTGCCACGCCTCACTCAGTCCCTGCGGGCGCGCTCGCGCTGAAACCAAAATCCTACGCGCTCATTTGAGTGCGATCCTTTCTCGGTAGAAGAACATGCCTTCATTCAAACTTGATGGTCAGGAAATCCCCTTCGAGCCCGGCGACACGATTATCCGCGCCGCGTGGAAGAAGGGCATCGAGATCCCACACTATTGCTGGCATCCGGGCCTTTCGGTCGCCGCGAACTGCCGCATGTGTCTCGTCGAGATCAAGAGCGCGCGCCCGATGGCGTTGCCGATCCTGAAGTGGGACGAGAAGAAGAAGGACTACGTCGAGGCGACGAAGAACAAGCTTCAGCCAGCATGTCAGCAAGACGCGGCCGACGGGATGGAAGTCATCTCGAAGGGCCCCGCCGTTGAGCAGGCGCAGGGCGCAGTGCAGGAGTTCTTGCTCCTGAACCACCCCGTTGATTGCCCCATTTGCGATCAGGCTGGTGAGTGCAAGCTTCAGGATTACTGGCTCGCGCATCAGAAGAAGCTGAAGCGCAAGGAGACAGAGCCCGTCCACAAGCCCAAGGCGCAGGTCTTTGGCGAGACGATCGTCTATGACGCCGAGCGCTGCATCATGTGCACGCGCTGCATCCGCTTCTGCGATGAGGTGGTTGGCGACCACGTGCTCGACATGCGCGAGCGCGGCAACCGCAACGAGATTTGTCTCTCGCAGGGCCGTAAGCTTGACCACGACTACACGCTCATGACCGAGCACGTTTGTCCGGTTGGCGCGCTTACGAGCAAGGACTTCCGCTTCAAGGCGCGCGTGTGGTTCCTGCGTTCGGCGCAGAGCGTCTGTACGGGTTGCGCGACGGGTTGCAACAGCTGGGTTGACTACGATCCGCGCTCGCAGCGCGTGTATCGCCTTCGCCCGCGCGACAACGAGAAGGTCAACAAATTCTGGATGTGCGACGAGGGCATGATGTCCTACAAGCGCTTCCAGGAAGACCGCATCCTGACGGGCCGCGTGAAGCAGGATGGCCGTGTTCTTGAGGTTGCCCGTGAGGCCGCGATCGAAGCTGCAGGCCGCATCCTGAAGACGTCCAAGAAGCTCGCGATTGTGCTCAGCGCGCAGCACTCCAACGAGGACAACTTCGTGCTCGCGAAGCTCGGACGCGACGTGCTCGGAAGCAAGAGTCTTCACCTTGCAGCGCTCTCGGGCTGGAAGGCCGACAAGATTCTGCGCAACGCAGACAACAATCCGAATCGCGCAGGCGCGCTCCACGTGGGTGGCGACCTCGGCTCGATGACGTCGCTTGTCGAGAAGATCAACGCACGCGAAGTGGACGCAGTGCTCTCGCTGGGCTCGCTGGTGGGTGAGAGCGCCGATGTGCTTTCGGCGCTCGCGAACGTCCCGCACGTGAACCTCTCGAGCAACATCGGGACGCTTGCGCAACTCGCCAGCATCGTTGTCCCAGTGGCGACCGTCGCGGAGACAAACGGCACGTTCACGAACGTGCAGGGCATGCAGCAGACTTTCCAGCGCGCTGTGCAAGCGCCTGGTTCCATCGTGAGCGCTTGGGAGACCTTGGTCGCCATTGCGCTCGCGACGGGCAACGACATTCAACTGAAGCGCCTTCCTGATGTGCGTGCCGCGATGCCGGCCCTCACGGCGACTTCAGCAACGGTTGCGGACGCAGCCTCGGCCCCGGCCGAATGATTCGAAGGGATTGAGCAATGGAACTCCGTTGGTACTTCCTCTCCGTCGTGCTCAAGATGGCGTTCATCTTGGGCGTGTCGTTGCTTCTCTACGCTCCTGTTTTCGTTCTCTTCGAGCGACGCCAGAGCGCGATGGTCCAAGACCGCGTCGGCCCGATGATGGGTGGCGTGAAGCTGCCGCGCTTCGTCATCGACGCGATTCCGATGCTTCAGCTCGGTGCATATGGCGTGGCCATCGCGAGCGCGGGCGCGAGCTTCGCATCCGTGTTGGCCATCATCCTCGGGTACGGCGATGAAGCCGCCATGGGCATCCTGCCTTTTGCGTGGAGCACGCAGCTCCTCCTGGCCCTGCCGGCAGCGGTCGTGCACGTCGTGCTCGGCAAGATTTTGCCCCTCCTCTTTCATCACGACCGCCTGACGCTCTTCGGAGGCCTGCATGCGCTCTTCGACGCCATCAAGGCGTTCACGAAGGAGGACATCATTCCGCCCAAGGCGGACAAGTTCCTGTACAGCATCGCGCCCATTCTCGCGATGGTTCCCGCATTCGCCCTCGGCGCGGTCATTCCCTTCGGCCCCGAC
>JBILQT010000393.1:0-5814 GCA_044373065.1 Sandaracinaceae bacterium | reverse complement strand
CCTTCACGACATCGGCCTTCTTTGAAGTATCTGTCAGCACGTCGACCAAGCTCGTCATGAATCCTCCTCTAGGGGAAAGAAGTTGCTGGTTTCCTTCGCGGGAAGGTTGTCCGGCTTCTGAACTTGCTGGTTTCCCACAGAGGGAGCGCAGCTTCCGCGTGGTGTCGCGTGTGTGACAGGCAGAAGCAAGCTTTCGGCACGGACGCCTCGCAAGAAGATGGGTCGGTGGCGCGCGCACGATTTGGAATGACATCGGCCCCGGCTGGCTTAGCGTTTCAACATGATCGCAAAACCGTCGTCACCCCCGAACCCACGCGCATCGCTCATCGCGGTGCTCATGCTGCTCGCGCTCACCACGCTGAGCTGTTTTGGTTTCATGTCGTGCACACGCGTCGAGGTCGGGCATGTCGGCATCCGCGTCCGACTTGCTGGGTCGGAGCGTGGTGTGGAGAACGCACCGGTCGTCACGGGCTGGGTGATGTTCAATCCGCTCACCGAGCAGATCGTGGAGTTCCCCACGAACGTGCAGAACGTTGTGTGGACGCAGTCGGCGGAAGAGGGCTCACCCGTCGACGAGTCGATCACCTTTGCCTCGATCGAGGGCGTGAGCGTCAACGCCGATGTCGGCCTCGCGTTTCACATTGATGGGACTCAGGCGCCACGTCTCTACAACCGCTTTCGCGAGACCGATGTGCAAGTGCTCGCGCATGGCTATGTGCGCAACGTCGTGCGTGAGGCGCTCTCGGAGGCGGGCTCGCAGATGACGGTGCAGGACATCTACGGACCACGCAAAACCGCGCTGCTTCACGCTGCACAAGAGCAGATCGAGCATGAGCTGGAAGGCGATGGCTTTGTGATCGATCAGCTCACCTTCGTGAGTGCGCTGCGCCTTCCGGCCAACGTCGTGGACTCGATCAATGAGGCGATGGCGGCCACGCAGAATGCGATTCAAGCGGAGAACCGTGTGCGTCAGGTGCGCGCGGAGGCCGATCAGTCTGTGGCGGAGGCGCGCGGCCAAGCCGAGGCTGCACGTCAGCGTGCGCAGGGGGAGGGCGATGCGTTGCTCATTCGTGCGCGCTCGGAGGCGCAGGCCAATGAGATCATTCGTCTCTCGATGTCGCCTGAGGTCGTCGCGTATCGCCAGCTTCAGCGCTGGGATGGACACCTGCCTGTGGTGATGAGCGGTGGCGGCCAGGTGCCGATGCTCACGCTCGACTCCTCGCAATTCCTTCATCTCTCGGAGGCTGAGCGACGAGACCGCCTGCGCGAGATGCTGGGCTCGACCGATGCGCCGACTGCGGCCGCGGAGGAAGCGCCTGCGGCCGAGGCCACTGCAACGCCTTGAGGCGGGCGTGTCCTCACAGCGCGCAGACCGTCCCCAGCAGGTCGCTAGCGAACAGCGCGCGAAGAAACTAGCCTCGCGGCCATGCGACTTCGCGCCCTCTTCGCCGTGCTCGTGCTGACGAGCTTCGTTGGACTCCTGCCCTCGTGTGTGACCGTAGCGCCCTACCAGCGCGAGTTGCTTGCGAGGCCGTCGATGAATCCAGACGAGTTCGAGAGCTCGGAGGGCGGCTTTCAAGCGCACGTCTTTCAATCGCGCGAGGGTGCGGCAGGCGGGCTTGGCACGACCGGCGGCGGCTGCGGCTGCAACTGAGGGCCACCGATGCGCACACTCGAAAAGCGTTCCTACGCAGGGCGTTTCGTAGGCCTTGTCGGTCTGCTCTCGCTCATCACCGTCGCGTTCGCGGCAGCCGATGAATCGTCCGGCACGTGGACCGGCAACCTTCGCCTTCAAGGCAACTACTACTGGGAGACCTCGACCCGTGTCGTCGCGCCCGAGGTGCGCGGCACGCTCGTCTCTCCAGACGGCGTCGTCATCTCTGCGGGCTACCTCATCGATGCGATCACGAGCGCAAGCCTCGCGGCCGGTGTCATCGAGGACATCCGCTTCACCGAGACACGCAACCAGGGCTCGCTCTCCGTCGGACGCGAATTCGATCTCGGTGAAGCGCAGCTTCGTCTGACGGCCTCCGGCCTCATCAGCCACGAGCCCGACTACCTCGCAACGAGCCTCTCGCTCAACGGCACGCTCAGCCTGAACCAGCGCTCGACACTCATCAGCGTTGGCCTCGGCTACATCCACGATGACGTTGGCTCTGTGCTTCGTGGCGCGAACACCGGCGTGACAGACCCCTCGGGGCGCATGCTCTCAAACCGCGGCCGCATCGGTCAGCTGGAGGGCATGAACCTCAGCGCGGGCCTGACGCAGATTCTCGCGCCGAACCTCTGGGTGAGCGCTGAGTACAACTTCCTTCTCAACAACGGCCTGCTCTCGAACCCCTACCGCGCCGTGATGGTGCAGGGCGTGCTCACCCCCGAGGCGCATCCGGGCCAGCGCACACGCCACACGATCTCAGGACGCCTCGCGTATTTCTTCGAGCCCACGCGCACCGCCATTCACCTGATGTACCGCAGCTACCTCGACGACTGGGAGCTGGCCGCAATCAACCCCGAGGTGCGTGTCTACCAAGAGCTCGGCGATGCCGTGACGCTGCGCGTTCGCTACCGCTACTACGAGCAGAATCGCTCGTTCTTCTATCGCTCCGCCGACCTCTTTCGCGCCGATGATCCCTTCGTGACCGCCGACCCCAAGATGGGCGCATTCCATAGCCATTTGCTGGGCTTTCGCGGCGTCGTGATGCTGCGCTTCCTCGCAAACACGCCGCTCGATTTCCTCTCGCACGGCACCTTCGACGTGAGCTTCGACTACCTCTGGCAGACAAGCCGCTTCGGCAATGCCGTGATGGCGCAGAGCGGGCTTACTGTTCCGTTCTGATGTCGGCGTCGGGGAGGACTTCGCCTGAGGCGACGTACGCAGAGTTCATGGCCAAGAAGCTCGTAGTTGTCCTCCTCGCCCTCTTCGCTTCCGAAGCCTCGGCGCAGTCCCGATCACCAAACCGCGCAAGCCCTCCATGTGCGCGTGGTGCCACGCAGGCCGAGGTGGAGATCGCGGCGATGACCCAGTTCGTCCTCTGTGGAAACATGGCCATCGAGGCGACCTTCCGAGGGCGCGTGGTGCAGCACATCCGTGGACCCCAGCGCGCGGAAGCCTTCATCGGCGTCATCCCTTGCCCAGACCTGCGCTTCGAGCCCGGCTACCGCTTCGAGGCGTGCATCGGCGAGCCAGCACCGGCGATGGCCTACTCAAGGATGGACGACTTCGCGAGCGAGCCTGGCCCAAGGCTCTACACGCGCCCGATCTCAACGCGCTGAGATGGCCTTCTTTGACCCGCGGTCCTCAAAGCGAACCAGCGCATCGATGAAGGGCTCGCTTTGCCCCGCCTGCATGCGCGCCTCACGCGCGATCGTGGGGCCACGCAAGACGATGGGTGAGAGCGGGTAGGGGATGAGATTCACGAAGTGCTCGAAGGGCTCGATTGGCACCTCAAGCTTCTCCAGCCAGCGCAGTGCAAAGCGCACATGTGCGAGCTCTTCATGCGCGATGCGCTTCTGCACCTCGGCCGATTGCGTATCGCCAACCGCCTCGAGCATCTGCGTAAAGCGCTCGCCGTGGTCGAGGTTGCCGCCCTCCAAGCCGACGCCCATCACCGCCAAAAATGATGCGGGTGTTTCGCATGCTGGAAGGCGCTCCCAGAACCAATCGCGCACGCCGAAATCGCCGTACGTGAAGCCCAGGCGCTGAAGCTCGCCCTCGTACATGCGCATGTGGCGACACTCATCGAGTGCGATCTTCAGCCATCCAAGACGCAGCGCTTTGGGCGCATCGACGAAGGTGAGCATCGCCCAGGCGAAGAGCTCTGCGGCCTGTAGCTCGTGATGCAAAAAGCCATGAAGGAGCTGCGCGCGCTTCTTCGGATCACGCAGCTGCTCCCCTTTTGGCGTCTTCGATTTTTTCGTCGCGGGTTGCAGCGAAGGCGGGCGCCCTGGACGCAATGCGCGGCGTGATGGCGGGCTCTCCTCCCATGCGGTTTCGGGGAGCGCGGAAGGTGAGAGCTTCGCTTCGATCGTGGTCGCAGTGATGTAGTCGTAGGCCCAGCGTTCGAGGGTGCCGTGTGGTGGAACCGAGACGGACTCGGACTCGGACACGGACTCGGTCACGGTCACAGACTCGGTCACGGTCACAGACTCGGTCACGGTCACAGACTCGGTCACGGTCACAGACTCGGTCACGGACTCGGACTCAGTCACAGACTCAGTCACGGACTCAGACTCAGTCACGGACTCGGACTCAGTCACGGACTCGGACTCAGTCACGGACTCACTCACTCCATCTCAACGCCGGGGCCTGGCCCCGCGAGGATCGTCCGGATCACGCCCTCGGTCTGACCGAGCGCCTCGGCCACACGCTCGGCATCCTTCGCCTCGCAGAGCGCCTTCACGTGCGGGCCTGCATCCATCGTCGCGTAGACGGCGATGCCGCTCTCCTCGCGCAGCCTTCGCACCGTTGCCAATGCCGCGAGTGATCCGGGCTGGAAGTACAAGGTGAAGGGGCTCGATGCGAAGGCCAGGGCATGCATCGCGGTGAAGCTCGCTTCGGTTGCGGGGCCGAGAATCGCCATGTCCTTCTTGGCCAAGCCCTCACGCACACTCGCCGCCATGCGCGGCGCGCGCTCAACCCACGCATCGTAATAAGGCGACGTACGACGCGAGACGCCCATGCCATCGCGCGAGCTCACGTCTTTGCGCTTCTCGGTGATGACGGCGACGACGAGGCGCAGATCCCAATGCTCAGGCCCAAGCAGCTCATACGCAGCGAGCGAATCATCGCCGGGCGTGCCTGCCGGAAGCTCGACGTAGCCACCGAAGACCGAACGCGCAGCCGAGGCGCTTGCACGACGCGCGAGGATGCTCGCGTCCCTATCGTTGCGTGGAAGCCCGTAGGCAGCGCGTGCTGCAACGGCGAGGGCCGCGAAGCCCGACGCACTCGATGCAAGGCCGCTTGCGGTGGGGAAGTGATTGCGGCTGGCGACGCGCGCCTTGGCCTTCTCACCCGACGCGGCACGCACCTCATCAAGCAGCTTCGCCACGCGCTTGGATTCACCGCTGCTTGCGACCTGACCATCAAGCTCAAACACATCTTCGCTGAGCTTCGGGTCGAGCACGACACTCGTCTCGGTGCGCATCGGGAGGAGCGTCATCGACACGCTCGGCACCGCGGGCAGGTTCAGCGCCTCGTCGTTCTTCCCCCAATACTTCGCGAGCGCGATGTTCGCGCGGGAGATCACTGTGGCTTTGCCTGAGCTCATTGTTTCTCTTCTCCGATGGTCACTTCAAAGGCCTCATGGCCCAATGCCGCGAGCGCTTGCTGCACGCGCGCGCTGTGTTCTTGGTCAACGAGGGCGATCATGCAGCCGCCTCCGCCACCGCCCGTGAGCTTTGCGCCAAGCGCGCCGGCTTCACGCGCGACGCCGCAGAGATGTTCGAGCGTGTCGGTCGAGACGAGCCACGTCGAGAGCAGCGCTTGGTTCATGTCGAAGAGGCGCCCAAGCGAGACGTGATCACCACGCTGCAATGCGGCCGTCCCGTTCTTCACGATGGCGTCGATCGCCTCAAGCGTCTGGGCAAACTTCGCCGGGTCGCGCTCCTTCTGATGCGCCACTTGCTCGACCATCTCTTTGGTCGACCCGCTCTGACCGCTATGCGCCACAACGAGGTGAAGAGGCTTTGCGAGCGGCAACGATGTGAGCGCCTTCTCGCCCGCTTGCGGTGCACGGCGATACACCGCGACGCCGCCTGCGATCGCCATCGCCGTATCCACGCCCGAGGGGTTGCCGTGAAAGACGCGCTCCCAGG
>JBILQT010000093.1:0-24835 GCA_044373065.1 Sandaracinaceae bacterium | reverse complement strand
GGGGGACATCCCGATCGAAGCGCCCACACCAGAGGCGAAGGCGGCCAAGCGCGGCAAGCAGAAGGCCATCTTCGATGAAGACGAGCTCGCTGAGGCCACGCCGCATCGTGCGAAATGCCCGACGTGCTTGGGTGCGCGCCTGCGTGCGGAATCCCGCGCGGTGAAGGTGCTCGATCGGAACATCACCTCGATCTCCGCACTCTCGGTCGATGACCTTCGCGCCTTCTTGGGTTCGCATGTTGAAGACGCGCTCTCGCCCGGCACGCTCGAAGTCGCGCGACCGCTCTTGCGCGAGATCACCACGCGCCTCGCCTTCCTCGATGAAGTCGGCGTTGGCTACCTCTCGCTCGATCGCAGTGCGTCAACATTGAGCTCAGGGGAAGCGCAGCGCATTCGTCTCGGTACACGTCTTGGAGGCGCGCTTGTCGGCGTGCTCTACGTGCTGGATGAGCCCTCCGTGGGCCTTCATCCCCGCGACACCGATCGCCTCATCGCAACGCTTGAACGCCTTCGCGCACAAGGCAATACGGTCGTCGTGGTCGAGCATGATCTCGACCTCATTCGTGCTGCATCACACGTCGTCGACGTGGGCCCGCATGCAGGAAGACTCGGCGGCGAGATTCTCTTTCAGGGCACGCCAGACGAGCTGGCCAAGAGTGAGAAGAGCGTCACAGCGCCTTGGCTTCATGGGCGCGCGCTCGCACGCAGCACGCCCAAGCCCGAGCAATCGAAGACGGAGCTCTTTCTTCACAACGTGCACATGCACAACGTGAAGGGCACGTCGCTCGCGATCCCATTGCAACGACTTGTTGCAATCACGGGCGTCTCCGGAAGCGGCAAATCCACCCTCTTGATGCACGCGCTCTTGCCCGCATTGAAGGCGCATCTCGCGCGCAACGCGCCGCCTTTTCGCATCGATGGCGCGGAGAACATCGCGCGTGTCGTGGCCGTCGATCAGACACCGATTGGACGCACGCCGCGCTCGACACCCGCCACCTACGTCGGCTTGATGACGCCCTTGCGTGAGCTCTTCGCGACGCTCCCCGAGGCACGTGCGCGTGGCTACGACGCCTCGCGTTTCTCATCGAACGTGAAGGGCGGGCGCTGTGAGGCCTGCGAGGGCGAGGGCCTTCTGCGCGTGGAGATGCAGCTCCTTCCCGACGTCTACGTGCGCTGCGAGACATGCCAGGGCACGCGCTTCAACCGCGACACACTCGAGGTGCAGTACCGCGGGCTCTCCGTCGCTCAAGTGCTCGCGCTGCCGATCGAAGAAGCGGCCGACATCTTCGATGCGATCCCACCCCTGCGCGACAAACTGCGCATCCTGCGTGAGCTGGGCCTTGGGTACCTCACGCTGGGCCAGAGCGCGACAACGCTCTCGGGCGGTGAAGCGCAACGTCTCAAGCTCGCCAAGGAGCTCGCGCGCAAGAGTGATTTGCGCACGCTCTACGTCCTCGATGAACCCACGACGGGTCTTCATTTGGGCGATGTGGAAGCGCTCCTCGATGTCTTCGATCGCCTTGTGGCGGAAGGGCATACGGTCGTCTTCATCGAGCATGCGATGGAGCTCGTTGCGTGTGCCGATTGGGTGATCGATGTCGGGCCGGAGGGTGGCGCGGGAGGTGGTCAGGTCATCGCGGAAGGCACGCCACACGATGTATCCAAGACCAAGACGCATACGGGTGCGGCACTCTCGCGGCTTGAAGGGCGCGCACGTTTGGTCGGCACCGCAAAGCCGCGTCCGGCGCGCTCGAAGAAGCTCATCGAGCGCTGAGGTTTTGGCGTCGTGTTAGCCTCGCGGGCGTGAAAAACGCCACACGCCTCCTCCTCGCTTCCCTCCTCGGTGCCTCGCTCAGCGCATGCGGTGCGAGCTCGAATACGACGTCTGCTGAGAGCACAACGTCGGGCTCAGGTGCTGCCTCGGGTGGCGAGTCGACGGGAGGTACGCAGCCCTCGTCACGCAGCGGATCAAGCGCAGGAGAGTTCCAGCTCTCGGAGTCGCAAACGGCGGCACAGGCGCACGGTGATCATCCGTCGGCGATCACGTCGACGCGAACGCATGCTGCAATGCGCCTCTTTGTGGTCGACCCCGATGCAGGGCCCACGACGGGCGTGGTCATCAAGCTGACTGGGCCGGATGGGACCAGCTACTACACGGAGGAGACCGACGCGCAGGGCTACGCGGAAGTCCTCGTCCCTCAAGGCCAGCGTTATGACCTCGAGTACCTGAGCCTTGGTCGCCGCAGCACAACCGCGCATGTCGACGTCCCTGCGGGGCCCAACCAAGACATTCGGCTGACCTTGCGTCATCGCCGTTGGCGTCCAACACCGCGCCCCGTCGTCGCTGTGGCACCTACGAATCCTGCGGAGCCCAACGCACCCGCTCCCGCCCCTGAGCCAGCACCCGCGCCAGAGCCCGAAGGCCTTGTGCTGGAAGGCATTCTCTTCGAGACGGGCAGCGCGACGATCGACCCCTCGTCCAATCCGCGCCTCGACCGCGTCGTTGAGTACATGACGCACATGACGAGCGTTCGGATTCGCATCGCAGGCCACACTGACAACGTCGGCAATGCGCAGCGGAACCGGGCGCTTTCACAGACGCGTGCGGAGGCGGTGCGCGCGTATCTCGTCGCACATGGAATCGATGGGGCGCGTGTGGAGGCCGTTGGATACGGCGACAGCCAGCCCGTTGCGTCGAACGACACGGATGCAGGACGACAACAGAATCGGCGCATTGAAGCGACCGAGCTCTGAGGGCTACGCGCTGAACCAGCGTGCACAGGCACCCAGGAGGATCAGCACGAGCGCGACCCAATCCACGTGTGCGACGCGCCTCAACCGCGCGTTGCCCTCGCCGCGCTCGATCACGAGATACGAGACGACGCTCACGAAGGCGATGACGAGCGCAAGCCACTGGTGCGCCGTGTTGAATGCCGCCTCGATCATCAGCGCGCCCAAGAGGCCAAAGAGCACGGCGCGATGGCGCATGAGGATGACGAGATTGGTCTCATCCAAGCTCAGGCCGTAGAGCGCATGAAGGCGCCTCGGACCGAGCACGCCGGCGAGCGGAAGCAGGTGGATAAGGCCAACGAGCACAAGCGTCACCGAGACGAGCTGAGGCATGCCGAAGCGTAAAGGAACGCTCTCTCACGGCCATGACCTCGGAGGTGACGGAACGAAAAAGGAGCCGCGAATCTCTTCGGGCTCCTCGATCTGTGTTTGGGACTTGCTGACTACCTGTCGGCAGCCTTGCGCTCTGCGATGTACTCGACGATCGCCGATTCCGAGCTGCGGTTCCAGTGAACGCGGCCGGTGGCGATCTCGCGAAGGGCCGTCACGGCCGGGCGATTCTCGGACTCCACGAGGGCCGGTGCGCCGCGCATGATCTGACGCGTGCGCTGTGCTGCGAGGACAACCAACGAGAAGCGGTTCTCATCGTGAGACAGACAATCTTCAACGGTGACACGTGCCATGGGATCCTCGATTCGAAAGGGACGCGACCTTATCGGCTGCGTCTCTCTGGGTCAATCAGTAGGTCAATGAGTTGGAGTGGGGGAGCCGCTGAGAGAGCAGCTCAGTTCAAGATGCGAAGGAGCTGCACGTCGAAGACGAGCATGCCGGCCGGCGCGCCGGGGCGGCCTTGGTACGCGAGGGCTTCCGGGATCCAGAATCGACGACGCTCTCCTTCGACCATGAGCTGCACGCCCTCGGTCCAACCTGCGATGACGCCGTTGAGCGGAAACTGCGCAGGCTCGCCGCGCGTGACCGAGCTGTCGAACATCTGGCCATCCGTCGTCCAGCCGGAGTAGTGCACTTCAACAGTCGACTCTGCGGTCGGATGACGCGTTCCGGTGCCGGGCTCAAGCACGCGCGAGGCGAGACCCGAGGCCGTAACCTCGGCGTTGCTCGGCGCGGCCGCGACATCCGTCGGCGTCGTCGGAGGCTCGGGTGCTCGCTCCATTGAGATGAGCTCCACATCGAATACGAGCATGCCGGCGGGGCGATTCGGACGGCCGCGGTAGGCGAGCTCTTCCGGAATCCAGAAGCGACGCGTCTCGCCGAGCGTCATGAGCTGCACGCCCTCGGTCCAACCTGCGATGACGCCGTTGAGCGGGAAGGTCGCGGGCTCGCCGCGCGTGCGTGAGCTGTCGAACATATTGCCGTCGGTCGTCCAGCCCGTGTAGTGCACCGTCACGCGGTCGCGCTCACCGGGATGATCCGTGCCCGTGCCTGGTGTGAGCACCTTCGAGGCGAGGCCCGAAGCCGTGCGCTCGGCGTCGGCCGGGGGTGCGGCCACATCGGCAGGGGCCGGAATCGCATTCGCTGCCGGCTCGGGCGGCGTGGGCGTCGCAGCGTGTACTGGCGTTGCGTGCGGGTCGGCCGTCGTCGTCGTATGCGGCGTCACCGGGCGATTGGGGCGGCGCATCTCAGGCTCATCGCCATTGCCACAAGCAACGAGCGTGAGTGATGCAGAGAGAGCGCCTGCAGACGCGAGCGCGAGAAGACGAAGCGTGCGATGCGAAAGAATCGACATGCGCGCGGGGTTAGCGTGACCTTCTCGCGCTGTCGAGCTACGAGCGCCGCATGTGCGCCGAGAGCCTTCTTCGTCACGGTCTCCACCTGCTCGCATCGAATGTGCGCCTGCACGTCTTCGAGGCCCAAGAGCCTGGCCCCACGTTGCTCATTCAAGCCGGCATTCACGGCGATGAAATCGCGGGCGTGCACGCACTCGAAGAGATGCTTGAGGAGGGCTTTGCACCCAAGCGCGGCAAGCTCCTCATCTGCCCCGTGATGAACCCCGGTGCCTACCGCGCGAGGCAACGACGCGCGCATGTGCGCGGGGCCTACGAGGGCCTCGATTTGAATCGCAGCTTTCCGGGCGACGCGAGCGCAACGGCGCTTGAATCACGCCTCGCAGCCATCTTCATGAACCTCGTCCTCACCGAGCGCCCGGCCCTTGTCTGCACGCTGCACGAGAGCACCAAGCGGTACAGCAAGGAGGTCGTTCCCTCGTTCGGCCAGACGCTTGTCTATGGCGTTGAGCCGATGCCCGAAGTGATCGGCGAAGTCGTCGCGCTGCTCAACGCGAACAAGCTGAGCGAGAGCGAAGTCTGGGAGCCGCAGTACTACCCGGTCGCGACTTCCTCGACCGAGGTCATCGTCGAGGCGACAGGCTGCGTCGGCGTCTGCGTTGAGACCTGGATGGGCTTTGAAGAGGCGCGCCGCATCGACATGCAGAAGGAAGTCGTGCGGCACTTCATGAACGCGTTTGGCGTTTGAGCGACGAGGAGCAATCGATGACGAATCAACATCCGAATGGAGGCTTTCCAAAGACACGTCTTCGTCGCACACGACGTGATGCTTGGTCGCGTCAGCTCGTGCGCGAGAACGTCCTCACGCCCGCGGATCTCATCTGGCCGCTCTTTGTTCAAGATGGTGAAGACCTCGGGACGCCGATCACCTCGATGCCTGGTGTCGAAAGGCTTTCCATCGACAGGCTCGTCCTCGCTGCGAGGCAAGCGCTCGCGGCGGGCATCCCGGCCATCGCGGTCTTTCCGGTGATCGACCCGAGCAAGAAGACGCCCGACGGGGAGCATGCACTCGACCCAGACAACCTCGTCTGTCGTGCGGTGCGCGCGGTGAAAGAAGCCTGTCCCGACCTCGGCGTGATCTGCGATGTCGCGCTCGATCCGTTCACCTCGCATGGGCAAGACGGGCTTGTGCGTCCGGATGACAGGGCGCCTTGGTTTGCCGATCGTTCCTACGTTGTAAACGACGAGACGCTCGTGATGCTCGCGCAACAAGCCATCGTGCAAGCGCGTGCAGGCTGCGATGTCGTGGCGCCTTCGGACATGATGGATGGGCGCATCGGATTCATCCGTGACGCGCTCGAGAAGGAAGGGCTCATCCACGTGAGCATCCTTTCGTATGCGGCGAAGTATGCGTCCGCCTTCTACGGGCCGTTTCGCGATGCGGTGGGCAGCAAAGGCAACCTCGGCAAGGGCGACAAGCGCACCTACCAGATGGACCCTGCGAACACCGATGAGGCGATGCGTGAGGTTGCGCTCGACCTCGAAGAGGGCGCCGACATGGTCATGGTGAAGCCCGGCATGCCCTACCTCGACATCGTGCGTCGCGTGAAAGAGCGCTTCGCGGTGCCGACCTTTGCGTATCAGGTGTCCGGTGAGTACGCGATGCTGCGCGCCGCGGCCGAGAAGGGCTGGCTGGATTGGGATCGCGTGATCCTCGAGAGCCTCGTCTCGTTCAAGCGCGCAGGCGCCGATGGCATCCTCACGTATGCTGCGCTTGAGGTCGCACAGAAGCTGAACCAGGCCCCTCACGCGCAGCGCGCGTGATTTTTCGATACCCCTAAGCGCGAAGGATTTTGATTTCAGCGCGAGCGCGCCCGCAGAGAGCGACTGAGGCGTAGCGGAGCTACGTCGCAGGGAGCGAACGAGGACGTAAGCCGCGATCAAATCAAAAGACAAGCGCGTCCGAGCAACAGAAGTACGATGCCCAACCTTCACCCACTCCTTCTCCGCGGCGATGCAGTGACTTCGCCCCAGCGAACACCGTGGGGAGGCACGCGCTTGGCGAAGCTCTTCGACAAGGGCACGGACACCAACGCGCGCATCGGTGAGTCTTGGGAGCTCTCGTTGGGCGATGAGCTTCCTTCAACCGTGCGTGGCTCGAATGAGCGCCTCACGCGCGTCATCGCGGCGAACCCCAAGGGCTGGCTCGGTCGCGACCCAGGTCGTGCGCAATCGCTGCTCGTGAAGATGCTCGACGCCGATGCGCCGCTCTCGGTGCAGATCCATCCGCACAACGACGACCCGACGCTTGCTGCGAATGAGTCGGGCAAGCCGGAGAGCTGGTACGTCATCGCGACCGAGCCCAAAGCGTGGATTGCCTTCGGCTGGAACGCAGGCGTGACGCGCGGGGATGTCGAGCATGCGCTCGCACGCGGCGATGGCTCGCTCGCGAAGCTGCTTCAGCGCGTGAATGTCGAAGTGGGCGATACCTTCATCGTCGATGCGGGGACGCCGCATGCGATTGGCCCAGGCGTGACGTTGATCGAGCCGCAATACGTGGCCGATGCGAAGCGCGGGCTCACCTACCGCTACTGGGATTGGGATCGCCTCTACGATGCCCGCGGGCTCGAGAGCAGTGCAGGCAGCAAGCGTGCGCTTCATGAGGCGGATGCACTGCGCGTGACGAACTGGGCGCGGAGCGGCGATGCGCTCTTGAAGACGGCCTTTCAGCGCGCGGGTGTGCCCGACCTGCATGAGCCCCTCACGCACCGCTTGATTGCGGGCGCAGGCTCAGTCGGCAGTGATGTGCTGGCCTCGGAGTTCCTGCGGATGGAGCGCTTCACCGGCACGGGCTCGCTTGCGATTCCGCCCGTGGAGATGCTTCAAGCGTGGACGGTCGCGGGCGGTGAAGGCGTCGTGCGTGGGCCCGAGGGCGACGTGCTCGTCGCGTTCCGTCGTGGGCAGACCTTCGCCTTCCCGGCCTCACTCGCGCACGTCGCGACGACGCTGCATGGCGAGGCACTTCACATCCTTCGTTCGAGCATCGAACCCGCATGATTCGCATCTCGGATGAGGTGCGTGAAGCACTGCGCGAAGGGCGCGCCGTGGTCGCGCTTGAGTCGACGATTGTCGCGCACGGGATGCCCTATCCAGACAACCTCAGGACAGGTCAGCTGCTCGAACAAACGGTGCGCGATCACGGCGCTGTGCCCGCGACGATCGCCGTCATCGATGGCGCACTCGCCGTGGGAATTTCAGCCGCGGAGCTGGAGCGCATCGCATCGGAGAAGACCGTCGAGAAAGTCAGCCGACGTGACCTGCCCTTTGTGATCGCATCACGCGCGCTCGGTGCCACGACCGTCTCGGCCACGATGATCGGCGCAGCGCGCGCAGGCATCGCCGTCTTCGCGACGGGTGGCATCGGAGGCGTGCACCGCGAGGTGAACGAGACGTTCGATATCTCGGCGGACTTGGCCGAGCTCGGGCGCACGAATGTCTGCGTCGTCTGTGCGGGCGCGAAGTCGATCTTGGATCTCCCACGCACGCTCGAAGTGCTTGAGACGCTGGGCGTTCCCGTCGTTGGCTGGGGCACAAACGAGCTGCCCGCATTCTTCACGCGCACAAGCGGCATCGCGCTGGAACGTCGCGTCGACGATGCGGCGCAGATGGCCCGCGTGCTCGATGCGAAGTGGACGCTCGGCCTTGAGGGCGGCGTCGTGCTCGCAGTGCCACCGCCAGAGAGCGCAGCGCTCGCACAGTCCGACATCGACCCGGTGATTGCAGCGGCGCTCGAGAAGGCGCACGCGCTCGGCATCCGCGGCAAGGCGACGACGCCCTTTCTCTTGCGTGAGATTCGCGAGGCCACGGCGGGCAAGTCGCTCGCGACCAACATCGCGCTGGCTGTGCAAAATGCGCGCGTCGCCGCGGAAGTAGCCGTCGCATACGCCGCCCTGCGTTGTCGCTAAATTCCATCCGCGAAGCCTTCGTGACGGGCAAACAGTGCTTGCTTTGGCGTCAGTTATGCCGCTGGCGACAAAACGTGGCCCGTTTCACCGATTTTTGACCCCATGGCGACAAAACGTGGCCCGTTTCACCGAGTTTTGGCCCCATGGCGACAAAACGGGGCCCGTTTCACCGATTTTTGAGCCCACGGCGACCAAACGGGGCCCGTTTCACCGATTTTTGAGCCCACGGCGACCAAACCGGGCGCGTGAACGAGCCAAGGTCGTGCGCAGACGCGCTGTCCGAGAAGCATGCGCAAACTGCCCGTCCTTCAGAAGAGCTCGCTCTCCCTCGGTGCGCCTTGCGACGAGCCCTTCCTTGAGATGCCGCGCTCGGGCCGCGGTCGCCACTGCGAAAAGTGCAGCCGCACCGTCGTCGACATGACGCGCATGACGCGGCGTGAGGCCGAGGCGCTCTTCGATGCGGAGGGCGAGAGCCTCTGTGGCTACGTGCTCGCGAACGATGCGGGCGAGACTTTCTTTGCAGCGCCGCCCCGCTTCCCCAGCGTGCTTGCGACGGGGCTAACGGCCGCGCTGCTCGTCTCGGGTTGCGGCGCCACCGAGCAGCACCCAAGCGCGCCTGTTGCGGTCACTGCCCCGAACACGGCCCCCGTGATGATGCCGATTCGCGCAAAGCAAAACGGCCCCGAGACCGAAGTACTCGAGACCGCTGCGCCAGAGACGGAACCTTGTGAGACCGAGGCCCCTGTCGAGGCGGAGCCGTTGACGGATGCCGACGCGGGACCTGCGCCTCATCCGCGACCTCATCCGCGTCCGGTGCCGCGGCCGGGAGGCATACGTCGCCTCCCGCCCCGGTGAACTTCCACTACATCTTTCGGTACATGCCGACGACGACGCCGAGAATCTGCGTCTCGCGCCACTCGTTCTTCGGCACGAGGATCGGCGCCATCGCTGCATTCGCGGGCTGCAAGCGGACGTGCTGCGCCTCGGGGAAGTAGAACTTGCAGGTCGCCTCGTCGCCGACCATCGCGATGATCATCGCGCCGCGCTGCGCCTCGGGCTGCTTCTTCACAAAGACGTAGTCGCCGTCGTGGATGCCCGCCTCGATCATCGACTCGCCGGAGATGCGAAGGCCAAAGACATCGCGCTCGCCTGCGCCGCGGCCCTTGTTGCCGAGCATCATGCGATCGATGCGCACGGTGTCGGTGGGGTTCTCCATCGCGTGCGTGAGCGGGCCTGCAGCGACGCGGCCGATGATTGGGATCTCGATCATGTCGTTGGCCGATCCATCGTCATCGAAGTGCGAGGAGACGCCGAGGCTGGAGCGCACGGGTGTCTTGCCAACGAGCGTGAGTGTCTGGGGCGTTGGGCGCAGCGTGCGTGACTTCATGTCCTCGCGCGTGAGGTAGCCCTTGCGCTCAAGCGCACGAAGGTGGTCGTTCACGCCGTTGGTGCTGCGGATGCCGAGCTTGTTGCCGATCTCGCGCAGCGTCGGGGGGTAGCCGCGGTCGTCGATCGACGTGCAGATGTACTCGAGCACGAGGCGTTGGCGGTCGGTGAGAACGGTCGATGACGTGGAGACGGTGACGGCGGAGTCGAGCATCGTGTTGCCCTTTCGTGCGCTTCGAAGCGAAGCGCTTTCACTTGTTTTCACTGGCTCTTCGCGCGTTCGCGAAAGAGGCTGTCGTACGGCTGAGCAGGCAAACAGGAGACGTCCGTTTAGCTATTCACCTGCGCAGGTGCGACAAAGGGTTACGTGACGTGCGTGCACGGGTCAACTTTCGCGTGAAAGGCGTCGAAAGAATCTTCTGCGCCGAGCCCTGAGATCGAATCGCCCGCTGATGCGTTTCAACCCGCATGCGCCTTCCTCTCACCCTGCCGTGGCTCACCCTCGCCCTGTTGCTCGCGGTGCAAAGCGCCCTCCCCGCGCAGGCCCACGCGATTGGTTTTTTGGTCCCGACGGACCCAACGCTTGAGCCGCTGCGCATCGATCATCACCGCGTCTCGGTCGATGTGCGCGAGCGTGTTGCGGAGACCCGCGTCGAGCAGACCTTCTTCAACACGACCGATCGTCGGCTCGAGGGCACGTACATCTTCCCCGTGCCGGAGGGCGCGACGGTGTCGGGCTTCACGATGTGGGTGAACGGTCAGCGCATGGAAGGTGAGCTGCTCGATGCGGGGATGGCGCGCAGCGTCTACGAGTCGATCGTGCAGCGCATGCGCGACCCGGGATTGGTCGAGCACATCGGCGGCAATCTCTTTCGCGCGCGGGTCTTTCCGATCGAGCCGCATAGCGAGCAGCGCATCGAGATTCGCTTCACGCAGACGCTCGACTACGAGGGCTCGCTCGTCCACTACCGCTACCCGCTTCGCACAGAGGGCCCCGCGACCTCGACGCTCGCCGACTACACCGTCTCGCTCGACATCGTCTCGCGCACGGCCATTCGCGCCGTCTACTCACCGACGCACAACATCGCTGTGAGCCGTGAGGGCGAGCATCACGTGATCGCCTCGTATGAGGGCACGCGCGCCACGCTCGATCAGGACTTCGACCTCTTCTACGCGGTCGATGACGCGGACGTGGGCCTCTCGCTTTTGACGCACCGTCCGCTGGGCGAGGATGGCTACTTCCTCGCGATGGTGGCACCGCGTACGGAGCTCACGGATCAAGAGCTCGCGAGCAAAGAGGTGCTCTTTGTCTTCGATACCTCGGGCTCGATGGCGGGCGAGAAGATCGAACGCGCGAAGGCTGCGCTCGACTACATGCTCGCGCGTCTTCGTCCGCAGGATCGCTTTCAGGTCATCCGCTTCTCGACCGATGTGGAGCTGCTCTTTGATGACGGCACCTCACACGAAGCGAGTGCGAGCAACATCGCGCGTGCACGCAACTTCGCCGCGCACTTTGTCCCCGCAGGTGGCACTGCGATCGAGCCCGCGCTGCGCGAGGCCTTCCGCACGCGGAACACCGTCTCGCTCGATGCGCGCATGGTCGTCTTCCTCACCGATGGCATGCCCACCGTCGGCCTCACCGACCCCGCCTCGATCGTTCGCCTCGTGCAATCGAACGGCAACGGCGCGCGCCTCTTCGCCTTCGGTGTCGGCGATGACGTGAACACAACCTTCCTCGACTCACTCGCCGCAAACGCAGGCGGCACGGGCGAATACTTCCGTGATGGGAGCGAGATGGAGCGTCGCCTCTCGAGCTTCTACGACCGCATCGCCTACCCCGCGGTGACGAATGTGCGCCTCACGTTTCGCGGAGACGCGAACCAGCAAACAGGGCCGGGCTCGAATGCCTACGACATCTACCCGCGTGAGATACACGCGCTCTACCGCGGCGAGCAGATTCTCGTCGTCGGTCGCTACCGCAATGAGGGCCCTGCGCGTGTCGTCTTGGAGGGCCGCGTGGGCAATGAGGCGAGTGATCGCACCTTCGCCTTCAACGTGAGCTTCCCGAACTTTGAGGCGCGCAATGAGTTCGTCCCGCGTGTGTGGGCCGTGCGCAAAGTGGGCTCGTTGCTCGATGAGATTCGACTCAACGGTGAGCGCCGTGAGCTGCGTGATGAGGTCGTCTTGATCGCGCGTCGCTTTGGCCTCGTGACGCCCTATACGAGCTACCTCGTGGCGCCCGATGTCGCAGTGCCAACCACGCCTGTCCCCGACCCGCGTGATCCCAATCTTGACCTTCACTTCTCGATCGACGCACAGCTGCGCACGCGTGCCCCGGCCCCACGCGAGGAGAATCGCTTCGAGGGCTTCGATACCACCGTCGCGCAGCCCTCCGCCGAGAGCGACGGCCACCGCTCGGGTGGTAGCGCTCCCGCGGCGCAAGCAGCCCCTTCGGGTGCAACAGGCGAGCGTGGTCGACGCATCTCCGATGAGGTGCATCAGATGGCAGGCGCAGACCGCGCAGACAGCGCGACAAGCCAGGGTGTTCGCTTCGCACTTGGCCGTGCCTTCACCTGGCAGAACGGCGCCTACGTCGATGCGAACCATCGCGAGGGGATGCGTGCGCTGCGCATTCGTCCGATGTCCCGCGCCTACTTCGCGCTCCTTGCTGCGCACCCCGAATTGCGCGCCGCCTTTGCCCTTGGTGATCACGTCATCGTCGCGTTCGACAGCAGTCGCGCGATCGTGATCGACCCGACTGCACCCGACACCGATGAAGAGACGGCACGTGCCTTCTTGCGATGAGCAGTGTTCGCCCTTGAGGAGAGAACGATGAAGATTCGAACACGACAAAGACTCGCCATGCTCCTGCTCCTCGCGCTCCCCGCCTGCGCAGGCCGCAGCGCGAGTGCGAGCTATGCGCAGAGTGCGACGAGCGTCCGCTCGGAGTCGTATGGGGGCGAGTCAGACTCCGACGTGTACCGGCCAGCGATGATGAATCAGGAGTCCATCGTGGAGAGCGCTCCACGCGGTCAGCTTGAGGAGGCAGGGCGTACAGGCGCACCTGGCATGGAGCTCTCCGCATCGCAGCGGATGGCCGCTGTCGCACCGCAGGCCACGCGGCCCGATGCAGAGACCACCGCGACCGATGCGGTCGATACCTCGGGCGAGTTGCTCATCTACAACGCTGGCGTTGTGATGGCCGTCTACGAAGTGCGCGACACCCAAGCGCGGCTCATCGCGCGCGTTCGCGAGGCGCATGGGTTTGTCTCGCAGCAGACGGATCACCAGCTCGTCTTGCGCATCCCCGCCGCGCACTTCCGCAGCTTCATGGACGCGCTCGGTGAAGAAGGACGCGTCCTTGATCGCAACATCGCGGCGCAGGATGTCGGTGAGGAGTTTCGCGACATTGAGATTCGCATTCGCAATCTTGAGGTAACGCGTCAGCGCATCGAGGCCCTGCTCGCACAGGCCGCGAACGTCGCCGATGCACTCGCGGTGCAGCGTGAGCTTGAGCGCATCACGAGCGAGCTTGAGGCGATGCGTGGAAGGCAGCGCTACCTCGCCGACCGCATCGCGTTCTCCACCATCACGATCAACTTCCAGCCCTTGCCGCGCGAGGCCATCGCCGAGGACGAGACCTTCCTCCTCCCCTTCCGCTGGCTCCGACTGCTCGGCCTCCACAACCTCCTGGAGATGAACTGATGCGAACCCTCCAAGTGCTCCTCGTGCTCGCATCGCTCGCCTTCGTCGGCTGCGGAAACCACTTCGCCATCACGGCCCACCCGAACTTCGCGACGCTGCAAGAGGTCGATCGCAACGGCTTCCAGATGCGCGCGACGACGGCCGATGGCGTCGTGATCGGTGTGCGCGAGATCGAGAACGAGACGCATGCGAATCAAGCGTTCTGGGTGCGTGCGATCCGCAACCGCGTGGAGCGCACGAATGGCTACGCGCTGGTGAGCGAGAGTGAGGTACGCACGACGCACGGCGAGGCAGGTCTTCAGCTCCGCTTCGGCCGCGACTACAACAACACGACCTACGACTACTGGCTCACGCTCTTCGTCACGAACGACCGCATCTTCATCATCGAAGCTGGCGGAGTCCGCACCCGCTTCGAGGCCGAGCGCGCGAATGTCGAGGCCTCGATCGCGAGCTTCCACCCGACCTGAGCCCCTCGCATCGAAGCGCGCGAAAGGCTTGACCAGGAAGCCCGCGTTGCGTTACCGATGCACCTCGTTCGCGGGCTTAGCTCAGTGGTAGAGCGCCAGCTTCCCATGCTGGACGTCGTGGGTTCGACTCCCATAGCCCGCTCTTCGAACACCAGCCGGTTGAGGTACATGCCTCAACCGGCTGAGGTGTTTTGGGGGCAGTCAGGGGAGGACTGCGCCGCTCAACACTGCCTCCCGAACGTGCCTGACAAACACGTTTCCGATCACTTCACCGAGCCGCACCGGAACCGCGTTCCCGATCAGTCTACCTATCGCCGCGAACACTGGCGTCTCGCCCGGCGGCAAGAATCGATAGCTCTTCGGGAAAGTCTGAAGGATGGCCGCCTCTCGCAACGTGATCGCTCGGTCCTGATCTGGGTGCCCAAAACGACCATTTCCAAAGCCGAAGCATTGAGTGGTGATGGTTGGCGAAGGCGCGTCCCACTCCATCCGACCGTACACACTCGGAAACGTCGCACCAGACTCCTTGCGATGACACTCAGCCACCAGTGCTGGATCCCATTCACGCCAACTGCCTCCAGGTCGCGACGCTTTGATTCGGGCGAGATTCAGCGTTGAAAGGCCGCAGGCGGAATGCAGCGCATCTCGAGGGTCGGTCTCGCCAGCGCCCAACTTGGGGAGCATTCGGACAACGGAACGAACGGTGCGTGGCCTGCTCTTCAACGCTGGAGGGAGGGAGATTTCGCCGAGTCGTGATGCCATCAACACAAGTCGCTTGCGGGTCTGCGGAATGCCGTACTCCACACAGTCGAGCACACCGAACGCGACGCTATAGCCAGCAAGGCTCGCGACGAAATCCTTGAACACTCGGTGATTCAGAAGCTGCGGGACGTTCTCCATCGTGAGCAGATGCGGTCGAGTCTCGCGAGCAAGGCGCCCGAACTCCCTGAGCAGGCTCCACTTCGCGTCCTCACGCTCGACGCGCGCCGCTCGGCTGTAGGTCGAGAATGGCTGGCACGGCGCGCAGCCTGCGAGCAGGCGAACACGCTCTCCGTCTGAGGCGAACATCCCCTCCAGTTCGTCTGCACGCAGTTTGGATACATCGCGTGGGAAGAACTTCGCCTTGTTGTTCGCCTCGTACGGATACGCGCAAGAAGGGTCAAGATCGACCCCGGCGCGCACGCGAATACCCGCACGGGTCAGGCCCTTGGTGAGGCCGCCTGCACCGCAGAAGAGGTCGACACAATCAATGACCGACGCTGACTGCTTCATGTCGTCCGCGCGCCGAGTTCGAGAAACTGTTCGGTCGAAATCGCCTCTTCGAAGCACGTCACAAGCGCGCGGAGGTAAGCCACAACACGGTCGCGCATCTCGCAGAGATCCCCTACGGCCAGTTCCTGTGCACACTCGACGAACGAGATTTGCCCATGCGCCAAGTCGTTTCGGAGTAGCCGCAGTGCCACCAGAGCACCCTTTCCATTCCTATACTTTCCCTCTTTGATGCCTCGCATCACGTCAGGGCTGAGGTTGAGGCGAACACCAAGTTTCTTGGTCAAATCGTCTATCGCCAGGTCATCCCAGTTCAGCCCCCTCTCGACATCCCAGGCCCCGACGGGCTTCCTGGCAATCGCATCGTCGAGAAGACCAACCACTTCGTCGGTGCGCTTGACATCGCCAAGTGGCGAGCCGGTCTTCGCACGCGTCCGCACCCACTGACGACGTAGCTCCTTCGACAGTTCGTGAGGCATTCGCCTGCTGTACGCGTCCTTGAGGTGCTCAAGGCAGTTGATGACCGTCGCCTCGACCAAGTTGTAGAGGTGGAGATAGACGGCGGAGTAGAGCATCCGCTGTTGCGTCGGGTTGAGTGTGGAGTCACCGACTTTGGGAGTACCTGCTGCCGCTGCGGCCTCCACTTCCGTCAAGAACTCCAAGTAGGCATCGACCTCGGCCTCACGGTCTGCAAGTGCGCTTCTAAGCGGCTCCATTGCCGCCTCCGAGTAGCGCCTTGCTCACGTAGTCAATCCGAGCCGCCAGCTTCTTCTTCACGTTTGCGCCATCCGCGCCGACCATCAGGCGAAATTCCTCGGACTCGGGAAAGCTAACTTTCGCCAGAGCCAGCTCTGGACGTTCTCTAAGTGCGCGATCAAGCCCAACCGCCAAGGCCTCAAAACGAGCGTTCGGCGTGGTTGTCGCGCTCTCCGACTTTGAAAACCTCCCGTACGCAATCTTCGCCGCGTCCATCGTCCTCTTGAATCGCGCCTTGTACTCCTCGGGCAACTTCGGATCCGTGTTCGCTTGTTCGTTCATTCGCTTTACGTACTCGTCAACGAAGCGCTGAGGCCGGTCACGATAGCCATCCAATCCATCCCCATACGCAAAGAACCGAGCGACGAGTTCCTCGCGTTTCCGGGTGTTTTTCTGTGTGTCCGTCGCAGGAGTCAGTTCGACGAAGATGGGGTCCTCTGAGAGCTGAGCAATCAGCGTGGTGAATGCACCGATGAGGCTCCCTCGTCGGACCTCTGCCGGGTTCGCGTACTTGCTGCTTGTGTTGATTCGCTCAAAGAGTTCCTGACGCGACGCCTCCTCGGTGTCCTCCTCAAGGATGATTCCGCGGATCGTGCGGTTGAGAAACTTGCGCTGGCGAGCCTCCAAGAGATCACCAAAGCAGAACCCCGAGATGAGAGGAAGCTCGGCGAGCTCAGTCAGCTTAAACGACTCGTAGACGAACTCGTGCAGCGTGCTCAACCGCTGCATACCGTCCACGATCTCCAACCGCCCATCGGGTCTCGTCCAAAGCAGGAGGAACGGAATGGGCAGGCCCATGAGCACCGACTCAATGAACTTGCTCCTCCGCTCGTCTTCCCAGGTGAACTTCCGTTGGTACTCGGGCACGACGAACTCATTCGCCTTCATCGCAGCAGCGAGATGCCGAATCGTGTACTCGGCGATGAAGAATTTAATCTGACTCGATTCGTCGACGATCTGGGCTTCCGCGGCCGCACGGACCTCGTCGGATTTCTCGCTTATCAACCCGTTCGTTTCAATCTCGCTCATCGCTGAATCTCCCTGGCCGTGTCGGTGCGCTGGTCTACCCCGAAACGACGCATCCTCGTTGCGATGTCTGCTGCTGGCTTGGGGACTGACATGACACGCAAGATTCTGCGCTCATCCCCCTTGAACCCCTCCGCCGACCTCCCCTACCCTCTCCTCCCGCAACCCAAATGCGCTCACGCGCACAGGAGGAAAGATGGCTGCGAAGAAGGTTTCCGAGAGGACGAGTTCGTCTGCGGCGAAGGTGCCGACGCTTGCGCAACTCATTGCGCGTACACCGTCGATTGGTGCGGATGAGCGTGCTGCGTTCACTGCGCAGTACTCCAAGGCGGAGTGCATCGCGCTCGGTGCGCGCACGAAGTCGGCGGCGGTGCGCGAGTGCGCGGTGCAGTGGGCGGCGCTTGCGCTCAAGGGGCTTTCGAGCAGCGACGGAGAGCTCATTGCGTACTCGCTTGAGCGTCTGAGTTTTGTGCTTGAGCTCGTCGTCACGCTCGATGCGGAGCGCGCTTCGAACTCGAAGACGGATGTCGCGTCGGGCTCACTTCGTTCGGGTCGCGACCTCGCGCGAACGCGGCTCGGTGAGACGCGCATCAAGTTCTTCCGTGTGCTTGTGCGCGCGACCAAAGGCGATGACCAAAAGACGGCCGATGTAGAGCGCTTGCGTGCGCACGGAGAGAGCGATCGCGAGACGGCGGAGGCCGTGCGTGATGCGGCGGCGCTTGGCGAGAAGCTGCTGAAGGGCGGGAAGGCGCAGCGCATCGTCGCGAGCTCGGTGGGGCTCACCGATGCCCTTGTGAAGCAAGCGAAGGAAGCTTCCGCTGCGCTCCTCGGTGCGCGTGACGATGTGGCCATCGGCGCAAGCGGGACGCATCAGCGCGACTCCACCGACGTCAATGCGATCGAGGGTCGCGTGCTTCACGAGATGCGCTTGATGAAGGGCGCGTTCGACGATGCGCGTGCGGATGGCGCATCGGTTCCGGTGCTCATGCCGACGCTGGGCGTGGCGTCTGTGTTCAAGAAGACGTCGAGCAAGAAAAGCGACCCCAAGCCTGCCGCCTGAGTCTTCGTGGAGCGGTGGGCCAACCCGCCGCTCCGCATCTCTCGGTCGTAACAGCCTCCCGCTCGGTCGTAAGTGCCTCTCCCTCGGTCGTAAGTGCATCTCCCTCGGTCGTAAGTGCATCTCCCTCGGTCGTAAGTGCATCTCCCTCGGTCGTAAGTGCCTCCCCCTCGGTCGTAGGTGCCTCTCCCTCGGTCGTAGGTGCCTCCCGCTCGGTCGTTGGCAATGCGTGGTAACGAACCCCATGCGCCGCCCATCGTTCCTTCGCCTCAACGCCGCGCTCGAAGAACGCATTCGATGGGAAGCACTCACCGCCCCGCGCTCTGAGCTGCGCGCTGTGGTGCTGGCGAATATCCCGAGGGCGGCCCTTGCGAAGACGCGCCCTGTGAAGATGTGGGTCGGCGCGTTGATCGCGGGTGTGCTGGTCGGCGTGGCAACGGGCTCGCTCGTCAATGCATTGGCGCCCCTGGTACTCGCGTGGTTGTTCAGCGCACGTTGGGACGCTTCGGGGTACGCCGTCGCGCGAAGCGAAGCCGGCGTCACGGTGTGCACTGGGCATCCGAACACACCGGAGGTCGAGATCCCATGGAGCGACATGCAGGCGTGCGGATCCGTCGACAGCTTCGGGGTGCGATGGGTGCTCGTGCGAACGAAGACGGAGCATTGTTTCGGCAGCATGTTTGTCCTGGGGAGGGAGCGACTATGAGTTCGTCGCGGACTCAGCATCGGTCGCGGACTCAGCATCGGTCGCGGACTCGGTATCGGTCGCGGACTCAGCATCGGTCGCGGACTCGGTATCGGTCTCCGAATCAGCATCGGTATCGGACTCAGCATCGGTATCCGCCTCCGATTCCGCCTCCGATTCCGCGTCCGATCCGCCGAAGGCCCTGCCCGCTTCACGTCTCTTGTCGCCAACGCCCGTGCAGCCCTAGCGTCGCCGCATGACACTCCACTCGCACGCCTCGCTTCTCGCCCTCGCCCCCTTCGCCACGCTCCTCGCCGCCGCGGGATGCTCGCCTGCGCCCACCTCGACGTGCGTACCCGGGATGGTGATCGCCTGCCCTTGCGGTGGCGGCCAGGGGACGCAGCGCTGTGAGTCGAGCGGCACCTACAGCGCGTGCACCTGCACCGATGCGGGCACGCCTGTCGACGCGCCGATGACGGCATCCGATGCGCCCGCGACGCGACCCATCTACGCAGGCCAGGTTCCGAACATCGGGTCGGTGTGGAGCTCCGAGGGGATGACGGGCTTGGCGGCCGGAGCGGGCCTCTGCGCAGGCACCGGGGGCGACCACGTGTGCGACTACACCGAGGTCGTGCGCGCCGCGAGCGCAGGCGAGCTTGCAGCCATCCCGATGGGCACCACCGCCTGGCTCCAGCGCACGACCACCGTCGACGTCGGCGGCACGCCCTCGCCCGCGGGGCCCGGCGGCAACTGCAACAACTGGACGTTCAACGGCAACCACATCGCCGACGGCGAGTACATCACCTTCGATGCGGCCGGCGTGCCCACCTACCACTTCGACAACGACACCGCCTTCGACGGCATCGACACCACCCACGTAACGCCCGGCGACCTCGACTGCGGCACCGTGATGCGCGCCATCCTCTGCTGCAACGCGCCCTGAGCGCTCAGCGCTCCACGCGCCGTGCAGCGCGCTTCTCGTGTGCCTCAGCGCGCTCCGTCGAGCGTTGCGTTCAGCCGGAGCCCAGAAGCCACTACCCTTCCCCCATGTCGCGCTTGCTTCTCTTCCTCACGAGCCTGTGCATGCTCGCCTCTGCCTGCACCTCGGAAGATGCCGCGCCTCCGCCGCGCCTTCGCATCGCGCCCGAGCCCCTGCGACGTCTCTCGCATAGCGAGTACCGCGCCACGCTGAGCGACCTCTTTCCGCAGCTCGTGATCGGGGTGGATGTGACGCTGCCTGACCTGCCTCCCGACCTTCAGCGCGGCGGCCTGGAGAACGATGCGAGTGCGCTCGGGGCCTCCGAGTTGCTGGTGCGTCGCTACGAGCAAGCGGCGCGCGAGTTCGCGCATGCAGCGACGCTCGATGATGCGCGGCTGCAGCAGCTCTTGCCTTGCGATGCTTGGAACACACCGACGGAACAGAGCGCGTGCATGGAGGGCTTTGTGCGTAGCTTTGGTCTGCGCGCGCTGCGTGAGCCTGTCTCGGAGGAGGTCGAGACACGTCTGCTTCTGCGCATGCAGGGCTGGGCCACGCGCGTGGATTTTCGCGGTGCGATTGAGCTCGCCATCACGAGCTTTTTGCTGATGCCGCAGTTCCTCTATCGGCTTGAGGTCACGGACGCCGAATCACGCGAGGGTGTGCGCCTCTCGGACTACGAGCTCGCGAGCAGGCTCTCGTATGCGCTCTGGCAATCAATGCCGGACGACGCGCTCTTTCAAGCCGCAGCGGAGGGTGAGCTCTCGACCGCGGCGGGCTTGGAGGCGCAAGTCACGCGCATGCTCGCGGCACCGCAGACCTCGCGCGGCATCGCCGAGTTTCATCGGCAGTGGCTCGACACCGATCACATCCTTCTGCCCGAGCACAACACGCGCGCATTCGATGCGACGTGGAGCGTGGAGACGCAGCGCGATGCGCATGAGGAGCTTCAGCGCTTCTTGATACTGAGCGCCGAGCGAGAGGATTCACTCCACGCGTTGCTCACAAGCCGCGAGGCCTGGGTCTCGCCGCGGCTTGCGCCCTACTACGGCGTGGAGACAGGCGGCGAGGCGTGGTCGCTGGTGACCTTGCCCGAGGAGCGCAGCGGCATCCTCACGCGCATCGCCACGCTCGCTGCGCATGCGCACGCGGGCTACCCCTCGCCTCCGCTGCGCGGCAACTACGTGCTCTCGCGCGTGCTCTGTCGCTCGCCCGGTGCGCCTCCCGCAAGCGCAGACCTCTCGCAGCCCACGATGCCTCCAGGTGAGGTGGAGACGAACCGCCAGAGCTTCGCGCGGCGCACCACGGGGCCTGCGTGCGCGTCGTGTCATCGCAGCATGGATGGCATCGGCTTCACGCTCGAAGCCTTCGATGAGCGCGGCGTCTACCGCACGGTCGATCAAGGGCTGCCGGTCGATGCGACAGGCACGCTCCTCGGTACCGATGTCGATGGGCCCATCCAAGACGCACGCGCGCTCTCCGAGATGCTCGCAACGAGTCGCTCCGTCGAGCGCTGCTACGCCGAGCGATGGACAGCGTTTGTCTGGGGAAGACCCGCGGCCGCATCCAGCGCGCTGCTGAGCACGCTCACCGAGACGCTCCACACAAGCCACGGCAACACGCGCGCGATGCTTCGCGCCATCGTCTCCACGTATCCCTTTCAACGACGCAGCGAGGTGGGCCAATGAACGTGCTCACGAGGCGCAAAGCCTCTCTGCCCAAGGCGCTTCCCACCGCATCGCGACGTCGCTTCATGCAGGCCCTTGGCCTGGGTGCACTCGGCGCAGGCACATGGACAAGTGGCCTCATCGAGCGCGTGAACGCCGACCCCGAAGTGGCCACACCGAAGCTCTTGCTCTTCTGCACGAGCCACAGCTTCATCCGCAACGCCTCGCATCTGGCACTGCCTGGTGCGCCCGCGAACGTGACCGTCGAGCAAGACCTCCGCGCGCTGACCCGCAGTGAGTTCAGCCCGCAGCTCGCGCCCTTCTTCCCGATGCGCGACCGCCTGCTCGCGATCGAGGGCCTCGCGAACACCTCAGTGATGAGTGAGTGGGCGCTGCATGCGGGTGAGCCCGACATCGACTTCAACAACCACTTCCTCGCAGGCGCGCACTTCCTCTCGGGCGCGGCCTCGCTGCAGTACCCCGGAGCCAACTGCACAGGCGGCGCCATCAGCCTCGATCAGGAGCTGGGTCGTCGTCTCGCATCGCCCGGCAGGCTCGGCGCGCAGGTCTGGGGAGACCAGAGCCGCGCGTTCTCCTTCGCCGGTGCAGGCGTGCGCTCGGCCAGCACGGACGACCCGATGCGCATCTACGCCGACCTGCTCGGCCTCTACACGCCGCCCATCGACCCAGGCATGCCAACACGCGATGCGCTCCTTGCACGTGAACGCGCGAGCGCCATCGATGTGGCCGCGCGTGAGTACGAGTTTGTCCTTCCGCGCCTGGGCCTTGAGGGACGCCGCAAGCTCGAGAATCACCGCGACCTCCTGCGTGACTTGGAGCGCTCGCTCGGCATCGCTGTCGCACGAAGCTGCACGCCAAGCGTCCCCGCGGATGTGCACGTGCTCGACCAATACACCTCGCTCGCAGCCCTCGCATTCGCCTGCGATCTGACCCGTGTCATCACAGTCATCGCGCCCGTCATGGCGACGCGCGAATTCGGCTATCCCGCCGAGGCCGACGTGCACCTCACCTACGCGCACAGCTCGGTCGACGATGGTGGCGAGCCCTTCCACGCCATCTCCGAATCGGCGATGACCGAGTACGGCGTTTGGTATGCGCAGAAGGTCGTGAGCCTCCTCGAGAAGCTCGACGCTGTGCCGCAAACCAACGGCACGTTGCTGAACAACACCGCCGTTGTCTGGTTGCCAGAGCTCGGCACACCGACGCACCAGCACCACGATGTCTGCACGCTGATCTGCGGCGGCGAGTTCTTCTTCCGCACAGGCCGCTACGTCCGCTACCCGCGCGACATCCCCACGCCCTACCCCGAGCACCGCTACACCAACCGCCCCTTCCCGCAGTGCACCGAGACCGACTTCATCGGCCCCTCGCGCAGCCAACTCTTCGTCACCCTGCTGCGCGCCTTCGGCTTCGAAGACGAGTCATTCGGGATGGCGGAGATGATGCGCGACGACGGCTCCATCCTCTCGATGCGCGGCACCCTGCGCGAACTGCATCGCTGATCGAATACGCGACGAGCCCGCCCGTCTAAGCGAGATGGGCCGTCTCCTCGCACTGGTTTTCGGGTTGTTCGTGGCACAGGGCGCGATGGCCGCATCGCAAGCACAGGCATGGTCGTGCAACGGCTACTTGGTGCTCGAGGGAGACTCCGCCGCGCATGTTGCGGCCGTCTGCGGCCCGCCCACGCACATCGCCACCCAGACCGAGACCGTCACCACGACCACCGGCTGCGAGGCGCGAGGCTGGGTGCACCACACGCGCACCGAGACGTATGAGATCTGGACCTACGACCTCGGCCCCGGCTACTTCATCGAGTCGCTCATGATTCGCGCAGGCGTGGTGCAGCGGACATGGAGGAGTGGGCCGGGGACGCGGCGGGAGCGTTAGCGTCGCGCGTAAGGACCTTCCCAATCGAAGTCCTGCGGCAATGACAATTCCGCCGCGCAGAACGCACGCGCCAAGGGGCCGAGCGTGCGCAGCGCGTTGATCGCGGCCTCGCGATTCCCCGTCCGCGCGGCGCCTTCGAGGAAGCCCGTCGCGATGGCATCTGCGCGCGCGGCTTGCCCAATCAACTCGCGCTCGATGTAGGCAGCCAGCGGCGCAACATCAGCGATGCGTGACGCACTTTGCAGCGCGACAAAACGCTGACCGAGTGCTCCCAACGCGACCGTCTCTACCTCTGCCGTCGTCTCGTTCTGCTCGGCGAACGCATCGAGTGCGGAGAGCAACTCGGGGCATGCATCCGTGACTTCGTAGGGCATCAACGTGATGAGACTCGGCGCCGCAAACGCGCTCGACACGCGGAGGTCGACGGCAAACCAGAGCCGCTTCGCCTCCTCTTCGTGCGGGACACTTGCGTACCAGAGCCCCGGACCATCGATGACGCGCGACAACCCGTGACCGAGGCGGTTGAGAAGCCTCGCGACCTCGCCCAGCGGATCCTCCAAACGCATGCGAATGAAGTGCGCAACGTCGCTCTCCAAAGCGCGGAGCACATCGCGCTTGGCCGCAGACTCCTCACCCGAGAGACGCCCATAGCCAAAGTCCGCGTGGTGAAAATCCGTCACGCCGTAATCCTCTAGAGGGCGCAGCACACGTGCGCGCACCGGCGAAAAGCCGACGGTCACAATGCAGTGGAGCGTGACGCGCAAACGCTTCTCCGCGTCGGTACGCGACGTATCGAGGTAGCAGCACGCGCCAACATCGGACGTGCACTCGGTGCACGGCGTGAGTCGATGCCCCTGCGCGTTGAGCCGCATCGCAGCCTCATCCATCGCCCGCCGCACGGGCTCCGCGAGCACGCCTGTGATGTACGCCTGAAGCTCGATGACGCGCCGCTCAGTGTCGCGCTCGAAGTCGGCGTAGTGAAAGCAGAGAGCGGCGGGTCGGTGCGTCATCGCGTGGCGAAGCACTACCACCGCCGAGGATGAGACGTGATCAAGTCGCAGCCCGAATCCGCGACAGCGACAGCGTCAGCGTCAGCGTCAGCGTCCCGCACCAACCGCATCACCCCAAGCGTCAGCAGCGAACGACAGAGGCTGAGACCGAGCCGGTGGCAGCGACAGATTCAGAATCAGAGGCAGAGCGACAGCTTCCCAACACACCGCACACGCAGGATCATCCCCAGATGACAGCCCCCCTCCGCATCCTCATCGTCGACGACGAAGCCACCGCGCGTAAGCGCATGCATCGCCTGCTCTCGTCCCTCGAAGGCGTCGAGATTGTCGGTGAGCGCGAGAGCGCCGAGCAGATGCTCGCAACGCTCGAGGACGACGAAGTCGACGTGCTCATGCTCGACATTCAGATGTCCGGAATGACCGGCC
>JBILQT010000092.1:0-24986 GCA_044373065.1 Sandaracinaceae bacterium | reverse complement strand
AACACGGGCAACTTCTACATCGACGATGAAGTGATGAAGTCGATCGGCGTGACCGATTTGTCGAAGTACGCCATCGACCCCACTGCCGACCTCATCGAAGACTTCTTCCTTGATTGATCTGGAAGCGACGAAAGGCGAACGACAGATGCAGCTCTACTACACACCCGGCGCGTGCTCGATCAACCCGCACATCGCGCTCATTGAGATCGGCGCCAACTTCGAGCTCGTGAAGGTCGACCTTCGCGCCAAGACTCTGTCTGCTGGTTCACCTTCCGGTGAAGCCGAAGGCGGAAGCTTTCTCGATGTGAACCCGAAGGGCTATGTGCCCGCGCTTCGCATCGAGGGCGGCGACGTGCTCACCGAGAACTTGGTGATGGCGCAGTTCATCGCCGACCTGAAGCCCGAGTCGAAGCTCGCACCGGCCAACGGAACAATGGCGCGCATCCGTCTTGCCGAGATGCTCACCTTCATCTCCACCGAGCTGCACAAGGGCATCAGCCCCTTCTACAACCCGGCTGCGAACGATGAGTTCAAGGCCGCGATCAAGGATCGCCTCGGTGTTCGCTGGGCCTACTTGAGCAACGCGCTTGGCGACAAGACGTGGCTCTTCGGTGACGACTTCACCATCGCCGACAGCTACGCGTTCTATGTCCTTCGCTCGTGGAAGTACGTCGTGAAGGCAGACTTCCCCACGCCTTCCCTTGAGGCCTACTACGCGCGCCTCTCTGCACGCCCCTCGATCGTCCAAGCCCTTGAAGCAGAAGGGCTTCCGGCCTGAGCCGCGAACGCTGATGACCCAACGCGAGTCCCAAGTTCGAATCCTCGAGCTTGGGACTTTGCCGTTCAAGACCTCCCCAGAAAGAATATCGATATGACACAAAAGAGTCCCCCAAAGAACCCCTGGTTGGCGCTCGCGCTTTGTCTCCCTCTCGCGGCCTGCGGAGGCTCGGAGCAGCACGCCGAGATGCCCAGCCCGGCAACGACCGACCAGAGCGCCGATGACATGGCGCTCGCCAACAACGAGGAGCCCGCACAGGCGCTCGTGGTGGAAGCACCGCCTCCGCAGCTCGTCGTCATCGGCGACCACACCGCGATCGAAGGCCCGACGCCGACGCTCACCGTGCAGGCTCCGCGCAACGGCTCGACCGTGCGTCGTGGCGACGTGACGATTCGCTGGACGCTGCGCAACTGGGAGCTCTCGGCACAGGGCTCCCACGTGCACGTGATCGTCGACAACGAGCCCTACATCGCCGTGCGCTCCACCGACGCCATCAACCTCACGCAGCTCGTCCGCGACAACCTCGGGCATGAGCTCAGCGAGGGCACGCACGTGGTGCGCATGTTCCCGAGCCGCGGCCATCACGAGTCGGTGAAAGACCCGGGCGCCTTCGCCGTCTTCACCTTCAACAACCACACGGCCACGCCCGATTTCGCGTTCGACGCGAGCGCGCCGCTCCTCACCTTCAGCCGCCCCAAGGGCTGCAACCTGACGGGCTCCGAGGTGCTCCTCGACTTCTTCGTGACGAACGCGCCGCTCGCGCCCGACGGGTTCCGTGTTCGCTACACGCTCGACGGAGCTGCGGGCGAGATCACCGAGTGGCGTCCGCATCACCTGACGAGCCTTGCGCTCGGCTCGCACGAGATTCGTCTCGAGCTCCTCAACGCCGCAGGCGAGCCCGTGCCCGGCATGTTCAACGACACGACGCGCACCTTCACCTACGCCGAAGCCTGCACACCGCCTGCGCCCGCAGGCACGCCCGCCGATCCGCACGCCGGTCACTGATCGAGCGCGGAGCCATCCGCATCAAGCACGCCCTCTGCGCCATCCGGCCGGAGGGCGTTGTCTTGGCAAGGCTCAGGTGCCCGCTGAGATGGCGATGCGTGTCAGGTGTCTGGCTGTCGTCACCAAGAGTGCATCCCGCTTCGGACCAGACGCAGCGAGCCCGCTGAGCGTGCCGTCGATCGCGAGCAACGCCGCGCCGTGCGCCCCCGACCAGAGCGCCAGCGCGACCTCGCTTGCATGTCCTGCGTCGAGCCTCGGCTGCGCCGTCAGAACCGCTTCGACAAGGCCCGCGAAGCTCGCGCGTGCAACGCGGTCATAGGTCGCTGCGTTCTCCGATTCACGCAGCTCCGGCGAGAACATGACGCGGTAGTGCGGGCCGTGTGCAACGGCGAATCGCATGTAGGCGAGCGTGCGTTGTTCAAGCCGCTCACCTGCGGGGTGTTCGGATGCATCGACCGCAGTGAGCACCCTGTCCAACGCTGCGAAGCCTTCCAACGCCACCGCGACCAGGAGATCCGCGCGACGCTTGAAGTGACGGTAGGGCGCGCCATTCGAGACACCAGCGATGCGGGCTACCTCGCGCAGCGAGAGCTCGGCGAGGGGGCGTGTCTCAAGCAACGAAACGGCCGCGCGCACAAGGGCTTTCTCCAGATCACCGTGGTGAAAAGAGGCTCTTGCGGGTCGAGTCGATGGCATTCGCAGAGCATACGCCCTTGACGATGTAAGCGCTGACCACATGCATGTAACCGCCGCTCACATCAGAGGTGAAGAATGGAAGAACAGGTGATCGAAGGCCTTGGCGACCTCGCGCGGACGCAGGCCGCTCAAGCAGGTGCTCCATGAGCGCTCGCGCAACGCGACTGCTCCCGGATGTCGTCACGCGCTCATTCGGCGACATCACAATTCACGTTGTGAACACGGGGTTTGTGCAGGTGAAGGCGCAGCATCGACGCCTTCGCGGCCCGATCTCGCTCCGGATGCTCTCGATCGTTCTCGACCGGGAATGGACGGAGTGGATGCCTGTGCTCGTCGCCATCGTTGTGCACCCCGAGGGTGTCTTCTTGGTGGATGCGGGCATGTCGGAAGAGACGCTCACAACGGGAACGACTGCGTGCGATGCGATCACGGCGCGCGTCTATCGTCATCTACTGCGCTTCGACTTCTCGCCCGAACGCCGCATCGATCGACAACTCCACGCCCTCGACATCGCCCCGGAGCGCATCGCTGGAATCGTGCTGACACATCGGCACGCAGATCATGCAGACGCGCTCGCGCACCTCCCAGCAAGCGCCGAGGTGTATGTGGGTCAGGGCGACTGGCCAAGTCATGCGGGCGCGCTTCCCTGTCGCTGGCCGAGTGCACGCACGCCTGTGCTTGTCGGTGCTGCGGGCGAGGCGATGGGGTGCTTTCCGAACACACATGCGCTTACGCATGACGGGCGTGTGCGGGTCGTTCCGATGCCCGGGCACTCACCTGGGCACCTTGGCCTCATGGCGCGCACCGAGGGGCACGATGTCGTATGTGCGGGCGACGCGACCTTCTCGCACCAGGACCTCTTCGCACAGCGTCTTGCTGGGATCGTGGAGCGACCGACAGAAGCTGCAGCGACGTTGCGCACCCTGCGGTCGCATGTTGAAGCGCATCCCACGCAGGTGCTGCTCTGCCACGATTCACAGGCGCTCGAGCGCTTTGCGCGCGGAGAGATGACGCAGCCGGACGTCGCTTGAGATGTGCTCACGCATCCGCCGACCCGTTGTTGTCATATCGCATTCATGTTGAAATAAACAAACAGAAGACACGTACGGTGGCGCCAAGGAGACGAGATGAACCTCAACGTGCGCTTGCTCGCTGGTCCCGCGTTGGCCTTTGGATGTGTTGCCTGCGGAGGGGCCGGCGTGCACCCGGCGTCACCGCCCTTCGAGCTCACCGTGCCCGTCGCGCCGCAGCTGGCGAGCTTCGAGACGGGGCGTGCGCTTGTCTTTGAAGTGCTCATTCGGAACACGGGCACAGAGACGCTGACGTTGAGCGAGATGACCTTCGAGGGCGGGCCCTTCGTCTGGGCCGCACCGGACGTTTGCGCGGAGCTGCAGCGCTACCCCGAGGTCGATGCGGAGACGCTTCCCGAGCTGCGCGTGCTTCACGACGTGATGGCAGAAACCGCCTCCCTTCCGCCCTGCACCATCGCGCCACATCACGCAGCGTTCGTTCCGATCTGGGCGACCGCACCGACCGGCACGGAAGCGACGACGCACATCCACCTGCGTGCGCGTTTTCACGAAGTCACGCATGCCGTCGAGGTCAACGTGCCTTCGGCCCTCGCAGAGCCGACGCTCACCCTCGGCCCGCCGCTTCGCAGTGGCCCGTGGCTTGTGATGAATGGCCTCTCACGCACGGCAGGACATCGCGCAACGGCGCTGCAGATGCATGGTGCGCCGCATTGGGCACAGCGCTTTGCGGCCGACATCATGAAGCTCGACGACGCGGGCTGTGCGATTCCCGAGGGCGCGAGCTTCACCGAGAACACGCGCTTCTTTGGCTACGGACAAGACGTGCTTGCAGTGGCCGATGCGCGCGTCGCACGCGTGCTCGAAGGCGTCCCCGAGAACGTGCCGGGCGCGGAGTCACGCGCAGTGCCGATCAACGTCACAACCGTCACGGGCAATGCTGTTTGGCTCGACCTCGGGGAAAACCGATTCGCGTTCTACGCGCACCTTCGACCTGGCTCGATCCGTGTGCACGAGGGCGATGTCGTGCATCGCGGCGATGTGCTTGGAAGCCTTGGAAACTCAGGCAACTCGACGGCGCCCCACCTTCACTTCCATGTCGCGCGCGGCTTGGGCGGGCTCGAGACCGAGGGCGTGCCCTACACCTTCGAACACTTCACGACTCAGTCGTTCACGGAGGTCGCGGAGGACCCGCGATGCGTGAGGCTTGGTGATGATGCGCGCGTGCTGACCGAGTTGTTGCCGAGCGAAGGCACGGCGATTCGCTTCGAGTGACTCTGGCGAAACCAAGGGTCCACACGGAGGAGCGGTTGCTTGGGGCAGAGATCCCTCGTTCCGCCAGAAGTCGCATCGAAGGTGTAGAGTTTTAGGGAAGGTGAACTCCCGCGCACTCGCATACCTGCACGGTCTTCCTTTGAGCAGCGACTCCTATCCCGACGCGCAAGCCAAGGCGAGTCTGGTGCATGAGGTGCTGCAGCTCGCAGAGGGTCGGACGCTTGACCCCGCTCTTCCCTCGGTCGTCCACCAACTCTTCGCTGCGCCGCCGCCAGTGTCGGGGTGGGTTCCGGAGGTGCTCTACCGAACACTGATGCTCGGCATCCTCGATGCGCGGGGGCTCTCGGACGCCGACGCGCTGAGGGTGATGCGGGCCAAGTACCGCCAGATCCTCTCAAGCCCACTCTACTCGGTGCTCTTTGGCCTCGTGGGTGCGCCTCGGTTCCTCAAGAGCATCGACCAGCGCTGGCGGCAGTTCCATCGCGGTACGGAGATGCAGGCGACTGTCTCGGACCGAGACGTGACGATCGAGTTCCTCGCGCCCACGCCCATGTTCGAGGGGCTCGTCGGGGAGATTCAGAAGGTGAGCATGGAGGTGATCCTGGGACGGGTGACGGGCAACCAGAACGGGGTCTTGCATGTCGAGAGGCGTCCGCGTGGCTATCGCTACGTGGGCACCTGGTAGGCCGCACCCAGCGCTTCCGAAGTGAACGGCAATCGGCCGTGTAACGAAACCTGACGCTGCGCGAATCCAAGGCGCAGATGCTCTCCTCACACGCATTCTCGACGCAGCCGTTCGCAACGGTTGAGTGGCCCGGCGCGCTCGTGCAGAGTCGCGCTTGGATGTCTGACGCCCGTAGCGATGAAGAGTGGATGCAGCGCTACGCCGAGGGCGATCAAGAGGCGCTGCAGGTGCTCTTTCAGCGTCACGCAAAGCGCATGCATGGCTTCTTCGCGCGGGCGTTTCAGGACAAGTCGACCTGCGAAGACCTGCTGCAAACGACCTTCCTCAAGCTGCATCACGCGCGCGAGCGCTACCTCAAGGGCGCGCCGTTTCTGCCTTGGCTCTTTGGCATCGCCGTACGTGTTCGCGCCGATGAGCTGCGCAAGCGCTACAGGCAAACACAGGATCAAGGCGTGGAGCTCGATAGCCTTCCTGGTGAAGAGCGCGAGACGGCTGAATCCAAGCAGACGATTGCGCGTGTGCGTCGCGCCGTCGAAGCGCTCCCCGAGCCGCAGCGCCTGGTGATTCAGCTGCATCGCTTTGATGGCCTTACTTTCGCCGAGATCGCCGCCGTGCTCAGCGAGACGGAGGGCAAGCCGGTGCAAGAGGGCGCCGTGCGTGTGCGTGCCTTTCGTGCGCATGAGGTGCTGCGCAAAGCGTTGCTCGACCTCGCACCCGAGGGCACTTCGGAGGGGAAGCCATGAGCATGCATCTCGATGAAGAAGCGCTCGCCGCACTCGCGTTCGAAGAGCCTATCGACGCCGCGCAACAGGCACACCTCGATGGATGCGCCGCGTGCCAGACGCGTGCACTCGAAGCACGCGCGATGGTGGGCGATGTGAACAGCGCACTCGATATGCTTGAGCTTGAGCCCGAGCCCGAGCTCTCGCGTGAGAGGCAGGACGCGGTCTTCCGTCAGCTGGAGGCAAGGGTCACGCGCCCAAGCTGGGATCGCCTTGTCTTGCCTGCCGTGATTCTCACCCTCTCGCTGCTCCTCATCAGCGTGGCGCGTGAGCGCGCAGACTTGAACACGTGGGTGCTTGTCGCGTTGCTCGGTGCGGGCCTCTTTGGAGGTCTTGCGCATACCCCCCTTGCCAAGTTCGCGGCGCTTGGGGCCCTCGCGCTCAGCATCAGCCTATCCGTCTTCGATGCCGAGGGCTTGGGCGCCCTGCACATGGCGAGTATGGGGAAATGCTTGGCGGCGGAGGTCGTCGTCGGCGCGATCAGCGCGGGCGTGAGCGTCGCATGGCTCAAGCGAAGCGCCTCGCCCCCCTCGCTCGCCTCCCTCGCTGCGGCACTGACTGCAGGAGCGCTTGGCGCACAGGGAGCGCTGCTCATCACCTGTCATGAACCACACGGCCTCATGCATGGGCTCGTCTCGCACACGCTGGGCGTCGCGGTCGCAGGGGCGCTCGCTTGGCCCTTGGCAAGCCGCTTCGCAGCGAAGACTGCTTAGGTAGGCCTTAGTCGAGCCCGGGCACACCCGCAGCAATCAGGCGTACGCGCGCTGCAGCGAGAGCTTCGTCTGTGAGGCCAACACTGTGCAGCACGTCGAGCGTTGTTTCCCCGAGCAAGAGGCCCAGCGCAGCCGTCATCGGGCCATCCACCTCCATCACACGCACCCGCCCATCGAGGGCGCGGACGATGTAGAGCGCGACCGGCCGAAGGAGATGGCCAGCCCTTGGGTCTTGCTCGTATGCGCGCAGCTCACCTCGCGCTGGGCCCTCGGGAGCCAGCGAACAAGCCAACCGCACACCCACGAAATCGATCAACTCGCGCAGCGGCAGCTCAAGCGACGCATCCTCGGCGTAGTGGATGGCAAAGCCCTGAGCCCAGCGCCCAGGGTGCGCATCGCTCGGTGGATGTGCCGCGCGAAACGCCATGGCCAGCGCGTCAAAGCGCGTCGCACCGATGCGCTCCAACACCTCGGCATAGGCCTGTTGCAGTGGCTGCAGATGCTGAAGGCGTACGAACGCGGTGTAGATGTCCGCGCCCTGCTCTCTTGCAGGCGGGCGCTGGTCGTCGGATGGCGTGACCCAACGGCGCACCCGCGCGAAATGATCCTGCATCATGGGGCTCCAAGGTGGGCGTGCTCGGTTGTTTCAGAAGGCGAGAGCAGGCGTCGCACGCGGGCGGCTTCGTCGAGCAACACGTCAAACTCTGGAAGCTGTTGGTCCCACTCAATCAAGATCGGCACAGGTGCTCCGATGCGCTGGAGGGCGTAGCGCGCAAGGGCAATGGTCTCGTCCGACACAGGCGAGGCATGGTCGTCGATGGTCAGCCCCCAGCGCTTGTCGAATCGGTGCCCCGCAAGATGCACCTGGCGAACACGCTCAAGGGGAAGCGCGTCGATCAGCGTGCGCGCATCCACGCCAAAATTCTTGGCGTTGACGACGACGTTCGCCACATCGAGAAGGAGGTGCGCATCGGCTGCGGCGAGAAGCTCCGAGTAGAACGCACCCTCTGTGCACACCGAGTCAGGCATCGCGGCGTAGTAGGTGATGTTCTCGAGGACGATCGGCTGCCCAAGAATGGCGCGCGCCTCACGCGCTCGCGATGACACGTAGTCGATGGCTGCCGCGTGAAAGGGCAGTGGAAGCAAATCAAAGCTCTCGATTCCCTCACTCGCGGACGCGCACACGTGATCGCTGTATTCGTGTGCGCCCAGCGCCTCCAAGAAGCGCGCGAGCCCGTCGAGCTTGGGGGTTGAAAGTGGGCCCTCGTTGCCAAGCCCAAGAGACACACCATGCACCATCACAGGCCCGTGCTCTTTGGCGCGTCCGAGCGCACGTGCTGCAAGGCCTCCGACGTCCACGAACGCCTCTGCGATGATCTCCACGAAGTCGATGTCACGCTTGTTCGCGAGGAAGGCTCCGAAGTGAGCCCGACGAAGTCCGACGCCGATGGGTGAGCGCAGCGCATGTTGAGACATGGCCGCTATGTTCCCTCACAGTCAGCCGCTTGTTACGTAACATTGGGCTCTGCCATGCGAATCCCGGCCTCGTGTATCGCCTGACTCTCCTCATCTGCTGTGGGCTCGTCGCATGCAGCGCGCCCAGCGCGCCTCCAGCAGGCACGACATGGCGCTCAAACTCCGTCGACCCGTGGCGCGAGGAGCAGGGCTGGTTCGAGCTCGTCCCGAGCATCCAAACGCCACGTTTTGAAGACCGTCGCGACACGACGAGCATCTACATCCAGATGCCTCCCGGCTCACAGATTCACCTCGCCGTCCCTGGCAATCGCAACTCGCTCCTTGCCCCTGACGGCGCGGTGCTTGATCGCGTGGAGCGCTTTCGCATCGGTGACCATGAGCGCATCGTGGATGTACGCGGCACGCGTTTCCTTGCCGGCGACGAGGAGTTCCACGCGTACCGGCCTCAATCGGACAGCGCTCCTCGTCTCTTCGGGATCGCATGGCTGAGAAGCCAGGGCCTTCCGGACGCGATGCGTGACGCGATGCACAGCGCGATGCTGGATGGAGGTGGCCTCGTGGGGGTCGGCGCCGCGCGTCGTCCAGCATCGATCGAGCGCTATCAACGTCTCCTCGCATGTGCGGGTTGCCACGCGCCAAACCAAGCGGAGCGTCTCGGCGGAATCGCGCAGTGGCCGCGGAGGCGCACCGATGCGCGTGGCGTGTACTCGCTCGAGGCCACGCTCGAAGACAGCACCATCGTCGAGACCTACCGCCCGCATGATCCAAACCTGTCGAGCCCCTTCGTCGCGCGTACGTGCATCGAGGAGGGCCCGGATGGATGCCTCGCGGAGCGTGCGACGCTTGATGTGAGCCGAGGGCGAACCGAACGAGATCCGCATGTACTTCGGGTCTGCGCGGCCCGGCGCGCGCTGAGTGCATACCTAGACGAGGACGTCCGCGCGGCCTTTCGCGCCGAGCTCGCCGAATGTCTGTAACGGAGCCTGCTTGATTGGCGAAGGGGGCGGCGGCGCATTGCGTCACCCACCTACCCGTAACCGTCGAGCACCATGAAGAAGTCATTCACAGCCATCCTTGAGGCCGCGCTCCTCACCACCACCATCGTTGTCGCAGGTTGCGGCGGCACGACCTCCACCGACGCCGCAGTGAACGCAGATGCAGGCTGCCCAGGGTGTCCAGCTACCGATGGCGGCCCAGGTTGCCCGGGCTGCCCCGCTGCAGACGCGGGTTGCCCTGGATGCCCAGCCGTCGATGGCGGCGGAGTCGCCGCGGCACTCCCAGCCACCACGGCCGAGTACCCCGCTTGGCTCGCCACCAACGCCTACCAAACGTGGCTCTGCGACAGCACGCGCCAGGCGCCGGTGAGCCCCTCGCCGCACGGTCAGAACATCATCTGCATCAACCCCACGCTCGCCGCAGCACGGGGCGGATCAGGCCCATGGCCCGTTGGCTCCGCCGCCGTGAAGATCACCTACAACGCAGCCGGCGCTGAGGCGGCGCGCTTCCTCGATGTCCGCACAAGCGACGCCGCAGGCGCAGCTGGCTGGAACTTCACCTGGCCCGCAGGAAACGCGTCGGGCAGCGATATGGCCGCGAACGGCTGTACGGGCTGTCATAGCGGCGCACCGCGCGACTTCGTCTACCGCATCCCCGCAGGCTGAAGCGCGGAAGATGAAAGCCAAGTGGGAGCGCGATGACCCTCGGGTTGTCGCGCTCTCGTCTTCCTGTCGCAATCAGCGCTACGCGAGCGCCTTCTCGGCTGTCTCCAGCTCCGTCAGCGAAGCCTCCCAGCGCTCGGTCAGCTCATCGAGCTTGGTCTGCTCGTTCTGCAGCGCATCGAGGATGGCGAAGCGCTCTTTGTCGGTGAGCTGCGCCGCTGGATCACAGAGCTTGTCGTTGCGCTCTTTCTGCTTCGCATCGAACTCGGCGATGCGCGCCTCAAGCTCTTCGACCTTCTTCTTGAGGGGACCAATCTTCTTCGCGCGCTCATCGCGACGCTTGGCCTCCTCACGCTTGCGCGCCTTCTCTTCTTCCGCACTCGGCGGCTTCGCATCGACAGGCTTGGCTTGCAGAGGCTTGCTCTGCGCAGCGTTGCCTTGCTTGGGTGCCGGCGGCGGCACGGACGCCGCCTTCGCGGCTTTCTTCTTCACATCCTCGCCCGTGAGACGCGCGCGCTCTTCGAGCATGTAGTCGTCGAGTGAGCCGAGGAACTCCGTCACCTTGCCGCCATCGACGACCCAGATCTTTGTCGCCATGCGACGGATGAGCGCGCGGTTATGCGAGACGAAGACCATCGTCCCCTCGAAGGCCGCCATCGACTCGATGAGGCTCTCGCAGGAGTCGAGGTCGAGATGGTTCGTCGGCTCATCGAGCAGGAGCAGGTTGCCCGGCGCGACGAGCAGGCGTGCGAGTGCGACGCGTGCGCGCTCACCACCGGAGAGCACGGAGATGGGCTTGTCGACGTCATCGCCCGTGAAGAGAAACGCGCCGAGCACGCTGCGCACGCGCTGATGGCCAAGCTCATCGTTGGTCGACGCGACCTCTTGCAGCACCGTGTTCTTCGGGTGCAGCAAATCCGCGTGATGCTGCGCGTAGTAGCCGGGCGTCACGTTGTGGCCGATCTTGATCGTGCCCTCGGTCGGCTCGATCTCGGCCGCCATCATCTTGAGCAGCGTCGTCTTGCCCGCGCCGTTCGGGCCGATGATCCCGATGCGATCCCCGCGGTACACGGTGACGTTCACGTTCGGGAGAATCACGCGCGTGCCGTAGGCCTTCGTGACGCCCTCGACGCGAATCGCATCGGCACCCGCGCGCTCCACCTTCGGGAAGGTAAAGCGCATCGTGCGGCGCTTTCGATAGAGCTCGACGTTCTCCATCTTGTCGAGCGCCTTCATGCGGCTCTGCACCGCCTTGGCCTTCGTTGCCTGCGCGCGGAACCTATCGATGAACTCCTTCGCATGCGCGCGCTCGCGCTCAAGGTTCTTCGCCTTGCCCTCGAGGATCTCTTCTTCTTCCGCGCGCTGCGTCAGGTAGCGCTCGTAGTTGCCTGTGTACTGGCGCACGCCCTCCATCTCGAAGGTGACGACCTTGCTAATCTGCTCGTTCAAGAATTCGCGGTCATGCGAGATGAGGATGAACGCGCGCTGGTAGCGCTTGAGGAAGTCGGAGAACCAAGCCACCGAGGGCATGTCGAGATGGTTCGTGGGCTCATCGAGAAGGAGCACATCGGGCTGCTGAAAGAGCAGTGCCGCAAGCACAGCGCGCATCTTCCAACCGCCGGAGAACTCGCCGAGGTCGCGGATCAGATCGGACGTCTTGAAGCCCAGGCCGCCGAGAATCTTCGTCGCCTCATGCTCGGAGTAGAGCGTGTCGAAGTTGCCGAGCCGCTCATGCACCTCGGAGAGCTCCGTCGCGATCTCGATCAGCTCTTCTTCGTCCGACTGCGAGCCCGTCTTCGCGTGCTTCTCGGCGATGGTCGCGTAGCGCGCCTCGGTATCGACAAGACGCGCCTCCAGGTCTTGCCGCCCCGGCACGCTGCTCTTCACAAACGAGAGAAGCGAGCGCCCGCCTTCCAGCGCGATGTCCTGCGGAAGCCAGCCAATGCGCACCTCTTTCGCACCGCGCACCACGCCCGAGTCGGGCTGCTGATCGCCCGCAAAGACCCGCAAGAGCGTGCTCTTCCCCGAGCCGTTCGGACCAATGAGGCCGAGTCGATCGCCCTCCGCAATACGCAGCGAGAGATCTTCAAAGATCGCGCGGGCGCCAAAGGAGAGGGAGCAGTTTTCAAGGACAAGGACTGACACGCGCGAGCCTTAGCGGAACGAGGCAGCAATGCACGTGAATGCAGCACAGAGACATCGCATCGCGCGCGTCATGCGGGTTCGCTCCAACGCGGAAGCGGCGCAGCGGATAGAACCTATCTACACAGTATTTCAATAGTAGGTCATCACCTGACCTCGCACGATTCGACACCGCGAAAACAAGTTGCCCGCGCGCCTGCGAACATGCGAGACGAGAGCGATGATGGGAAAGCGATGGTTCTCTCTCTGGCTTTGCTTGCTGCTTGGATGTGGCGCCGCGCCGCTCAATGAGCGCGTCATGCTGGGGCCCGTGCTGACGATGCATCTCGGCGAGGTCGCCGTGTACGAGGAGGGAAGCGCGAGCCCGACCCGCTTTGCGGAGATCGCGTTCATTCGCGCGCGTGTGGAGGGCGATGTCGCCGACGCGGTCGCGATTGAGCAACTGCGTGTCGAAGCCGCTTCGCTCGGTGCCGATGCCATCGTGCATGTGCGCGTGGACCGCTCATCCGATGTTGTCGTCGCCGCGGGAGTCGCCATCCATGCCCTCTGAGCTCGCGCGTTGCGCACGCTGGCTCGGCCTCGCGCTTCCTCTGGTGTTGTCGGCGTGCGGCAGCGGGATTCGCATTCAAGCGAGGTCGCTTCTTGCCAACGAACGACGCTTCGAGGGCGAGGTCGAGATGACCACGCTGCTTCCGGAGAGCGCTTGGGAGGTCGCCTCGATTGAGGTTCGGTCGGAGCGCAGCCTCGGCGAGACACTGCATGCGCTCCGCGATCGAAGTGCAGACATGGGATGCGACTTGGTCGTCGTCGATCGCTTCGAAACCGTTAGGGAGATGGACGAGTCCGTGACGGTGGAAGCCATCCCCTGTGGCACTGGGACGTGCACGAACGTGAATCGCGAACAGAGAATCGCGGAGCGCCTCATCGTGCACGGACGCGGCTTCTCGCGTCATCGCGACGGCAGAGCGCCCTCGCTCGATTCGAGATGAATTGAATCGTATGCGATGGGGTCTCCGCACAAGAGTCCAAGCCCGCCGAGTGAGCCGGAAGACGCCGAGATTGAACTGGAGTGAGCATGCTGAAGACACATCGCAATGTGCTCGCGCATTACGAGCGTCAGTGGGGCAAGGCGCACGCGCTGCATCGTGACCCTGGGCGCATGCAGAAGACGCATCCGGCGTTTGCGATTGCCGAGTTCGCGCCACGCGCAGTGCGCCCCCATTGGACGTACGCAACGTGCGGCATGTCGGAGCATCCGGATGCGCGCTTGGAGCTGCACATCTTCTCGAACGAGCAGGCCAAGTCGCTCGTCATGCTGCTCACGGCGGTCGCGGATTTTCATCTCACGGGGACGCCGCTTGGGCTTCATCACTCGGTGAACTTCGGCATCCCATGGCTGCCTGGCTCTGCGTGCACGCGCGGCTTTGTCTCGCTCCCCTACCTCGGTGGGCCGAAGCTCGAGACGCAAGAGGATGAGGCGGGCGAGATACGGCATCTCTGGCTCATCCCCGTGACGGAGCACGAGCTTGCGTTCAGGCGCGCGGAGGGGACGGAGGCGTTGGAGGCGCGGCTTGAGGAGGCGCAGTTCGACTACGCGAGCGCGACGCGAGGCTCGGTGGTCTGAGAGCGCTTGGTTCGGCCGCCGGACTTCCTTCACACAACCAACGCCCCGACGGCTACAGATCGACGCATGTCGACCAAAGCCGTCTCACTCAAGACGCTCCTCGTGCTCTTTGTTTCGGTTGACTGACGAGGAGAAAAGAGGGGCAGTTGGCTGCACGCCGCGTTGGCGCTGGGTCGGCGTTCTCGCGGGCGAGCGTCAGCGTGGTCTCGCTCGGTGGCGTTCTGGGTGGTTCCGCACGTGAGCGTTCGTGGGCGCCAACGGTTGGTTGTTCCGCGCCCCGCGAGCCGCACGTCTCGCGCTCTTGATCCGCATCCACTCTCGCGCGCCCTCCTCGCGACTCTTGGCGAAGGTTTCTAGTCGAGCCCTGTGACTTCACGCCCAGGGGTTGGGGCCCCTGGGTGGAACGCGTGAGCCGTGGGTGAGGGACTCGCGCTGCGCGAGTTCCGAACCCCGGATGGGGGTGAGCCGCGTAGCGAAGCGAAGCGGCGAGGGGGCCGCCCAGGCCCCCTGGCTAAAAACAGCCGTATGTTTTGTCGGAGACGTCAGGGCGCAGCGAGCGAGAACTGCTGCGCGCCCTCCTGGTCATCCCCACACACACGCAGCTGTCACTGCGCACACGCAGCCTGTCACTGCGCACACGCAGCCTGTCACTGCGTACGCGCAGCCTGTCACTGCCCCGAAACGCCTGTCCCATGCATTGCGGCGCCCATCACTGCACCGCCGACGCGTCTCCTATCCACTGTGGCGCCCGTCACTGCGCGTCGACGCGCCTCACATCCACTGCGGCGCCTGTCACTGCGCTGCGGGCGCCTGTCACTGCGCTGCGGGCGCCTGTCACTGCGCTGCAGACGCCTGCCACTGCTCTGAAACGCCTGTCCCATGCACTGTGGCGCCCATCACTGCATCGCCGACGCCCCTCACATCCACTGCGGCGCCTGTCACTGCGCATAAACGCCCCTCACATCCACTGCGGCGCCTGTCACTGCGCTGCGGGAGCCTGTCACTGGAGCCCGAGCGCCTGTCACTGCGCTTCGGGCGGTTGTCACTGCGCTGCGAGCGCCTGTCACTGGAGCGCAAGCGCCCATCGCTGCATCGAAGACACGCTTGCAGAACGAGAAAAGGCGCCTCCGTGGGCGCCTCCTCGTCGTCGATGCGGATGTGGCTCAAGCGCCCTTCGGCGCAGCCTTCTTCTTCTCGGGCGCGAGCACATGACGCGTCGCCGGGCCCGGCACCAAGCGCTCGCCAAACCCCTTCGCTGCCGCTGCATTGAAGATGCGCATCGCGCGCCGCATCTCGAAGAGCACACGCCCCTCTGCACGGTTCGTCGCAGCGTCATCCTTCGATTTCACCGCGCCCTCCATCGAGCGTTCGGTGCGCTGCGCCTTCGCGTTGGCTGCCGCGGTGCGCGCTGCGGTCACGTCCTCGGCGGTGAGCCCGAACTCACGCGCGAGCACCTTCTTCTTCGTGAGCAGCGTCTCTGCAAAGTCCGCGCTGCTCTCAAGCGACTCGATCAAGTCGGCCTCGCTCGACGCTCCGCCACGCACCGCCTGGAAGCTCGCTTCGAGCACGTCATCGCCCTCGATGATCGACGTGATGAGCTCGTTGATCGCGCTGCGCTGCTCACGCGCGACATCAAGGCTGAGCTGCCCCGTGAGGCTCGACGTGCTTGCCGCCTTCGCACGCGACGACTGCCGCGTGATCTCCGCACCCAGCGCCTGCACCGTCTCGAGGTACCAGACGAGCGCGCCCAGGCCGTAACGCACCTTCGCCGCGCCATGCGTAGCGAGCGTCTTGTGCATCACAACGCCGACCTGCCCCGCCTCGCGATACACGCCCGCACTCGAGGTGTTCTTGCCAAGCGCCTCACACTCGGCCTCGCTGCGCTGCGCGCGGAACTCGACGCGGAGGTCATCGGCGATGGGCGAGAGCAGGAGCAAGAGCTTGGCCTCGGGGCCGGGCTTGAAGGTCTCTTCTTTGGCCTTCGACGACTTGCCCTCCGCTGCCTTCTTCGTCTTGGTCGCCAGCGTTTTCTTCTTCGCGGCCATCGAACCCTCCGTCATCCTTCCCCGTGAGGGGAATCAGCGAACAATTCACCCGTGATTGGGTGCGGATGAGGGTACGGGTGGGTGGTGGGGGGCGGGCAAGAGGAATTTTTGCGGATGGCCGCTTCGATCAAGAACGCGCGCAGCAGTTCTCGCTCGCTGCGCCCTGACGTCCCCGACAAAACATACGGCTGTTTTTAGCCAGGGGGCCTGGGCGGCCCCCTCGCCGCTTCGCTTCGCTACGCGTCTCACCCCCATCCCGGGGTTCGGAACTCGCGCAGCGCGAGTCCCTCACCCCCGGCTCACGCCTTCCCCACCAGGGGCCCCAACCCCAGGGCGTCAGCCAGACGGGCTCAACTGGAAACCTTCGCCAAGTGTCGCGATGAGTGCGCGCACGAATGGGTGCGGATCAAGAGCGCGAGACGTGCGGCTCGTGGGGCGCGGAAGAACCAACCCTTGGCGTCACCCACGGCCACGTGCGGAGCCACCCAGAACATCACCGAGCGAGAAGACGCTGACGCTCGCACGCAAGAGCGCCGACCCAGCGCCAACGCGGCGTACAGCCAACTGCTCTCTCTTCAAACGACGAGGTGCGGCTGTGATCAAGAACGCGCGCAGCAGTTCCCGCTCGCCGCGCCCTGACGTCCCCGACAAAACATACGGCTGCTTTTTACCAGGAGGGGCTGCGCCCCTCCTCGACGCTTCGCTTCGCTACGCGTCTCACCTCCCATCGGGGTTCGCCTTCGTCGCTTCGCTCCTAGTCTCACCCCCGCTTCGCGGTTCCGCACCAGGGGCCCCAGCCCCATTCACGTCCAAGTCACAGGGCTCACTTAGAGACCTTCGCCAAGAGCGCGAGGAGCTCGCTCGCGAATGGGTGCGGATCAAGAGCGCGAGGCGTGCGGCTCGCGAGGCAACACAACCAACCCTTCGCGTCACCCACGCTCACGTGCGGAACCACCCAGAACGCCATCGAGCGAGAAGACGCTGACGCTCGCACGCGAGAACAACGACCCAGCGCCAACGCCGTGTACGGTTCAGACAACTGCTGCCTCCCTCAGCCGAAGCCGAAGCCGAAGCCGAAGCCGAAGCAAAACCACTCAACGCCGATCCCGCCAAAGCCCGCCCAGGCTCGCCTCGTACGCCACCTCCGCACCACCGCCTGGCACCTCCACACCCGCCGTCCAGAGGATGCCGTTCAGCACCACGCGACGCTGCATCGGCGCGCTCGGCGTCTCCGGTGAGTCGAGCCAGTTGCCGTACCAGTGGCCGCCCGTGAAGCCCACCGCGGGGCGCTCGTAAGCCCACGCCGTCGTCTCGATGCGACCTGGGTGCGACTGCGCGTCGGGCGTGATGCGCGCGGACTCGGGAGGCGTCGCTTGCAGCAGGTTCGTCGGGCCTGCGCCGTCGGCCCAGCGCAGGTTGAAGTACCACTCATCGTCGATCGAGAAGGGCGTGATGCCGCGCAAGACCGGATGGCCGCCAAAGGACTCGTAGTTCGCGCGCCAGTAGGGATTGCACGAGGTGCCTGTCTCGTAGTTGCCACCGAGCCAGGCGCGGAAGGTCGGTGCGCTCTCGGCGCTGGGCTCGACCGCGTAGTGCAGCGCGACAAAGCCCACGCCGGCATCGATGTGACGCTGAAGCACGGCTTGGTGCGCGGCATCGGCGAGCGGATGGGATGCGCCTCCGTCGGCATAGAAGACAATGGCCGCAGCACCATCAAAGACGCTCTCACGCATCGGCCAACCGTCACGCACCATCACGGGGACGACGCCAGGGATCTGGCAGAGCAGGTGCGCGAGGATGCCCATGCTGGCGAAGAACTCGTGCTGCCCCTCGGCATGCATGCTCGAGCGCCCCGCAACGAGCACGATCTTGCGCGCGCTGCCACGCAGGGGCTCAACCTCCAAGGGCACGACCGATTGGTCGTAGGCATCGGCGCCCATCGGCCATGGCTGACAGATGATGTCGGTGCCCATCGGCTCGGCATCGGGCGCGGCGTAAGCATCGAGGGCCTCCATCGCCGCGTCGTCGAAGGGCGCATCGAGGCCAGGCGCATCAGGCAGCGCAGCATCCGGCCTCGGGGCATCTGGGCCTTGGGCATCGAGAGAGAGCGTGCGCGCATCCTCGGAGGCGTTGAGCGTGCCCGTGCATCCGAGCGCCGCCGTCAGCGCGACCAGCGTGATGCGCTTCATGGGTCGCCCAAGTCGACCACGTAGGCTGCGCCCTCATGGGCGTAGGGCGCGCGTGCGCTGGGTGTCGAGATGACGCCGACGTTCGACCAGGGCGCACCGATAAGGAGGAAGGGCGTGGTGCCGCGCGTGAACGCGATCATCGAGAAGCCGAGCTCCGTGCCCTCTTCGTCGTCTTCGCCGCTCACGGCGATGCCAAGCGGCGTGAGCACGCCTGCACTCCAACGTGCGAAGCGCACGCCGCCCGTGTCGGGGAGGCCACTGACATTGGCCCAGGGTGCACCGAAGGCGACGGCAGGCATGCCGCGGTAGCGCGTGACGGCGACGGAGGTGCCCAGGCGCTCACCGGCCGTCGTGCCCTCGATGACGGCCGCCCCAAGGCTCGCGAAGGGTGTGACATCGGAGGGTCCCATCGGCGCGCCCGCGTCGGGCATTGCGGCATCGGGAGACGTACCCGAGTCGGCGATGACGCCTGCATCGCTCGACGACCCGGCATCCCGTGGCGCCATCACGCTTCCGCGCAACGAGGCGAGGCGCCTTCCGTCGATCACAAAGGCGCGACCGATCTCGCCGACACCGTTGCGGAAGGTCCGCGCACCGATGACGAGCTCGCGCCTGCCATCGCCATCGAGGTCGCCCGAGGCGAGTGCCGAGCCTGCACTGGAGGAGGCGTTGCCGCTGGCGATCCAAGCGCGCTGTGGCGCTGCGGTGCGGCAGCCTGCGCCGCCGCCGAAGAGGATCGCGACCATGCCCTCATCGCCAAGACCAGCCGCCATCGCGACGCGCTCGGCCCTCGGTGCACCCACGGCGAGGTCATCGCATCCGTCGGCATCGACATCGCCGAGAGAGACCATCGCGAGGCCGAAGTCATCCCCGTCGCGGAGCGCGCCAAACGAGACATCGGGTGCGCACACGGCAACGGGCATCGCACCGCTCAGGTCGCGATGACGCACGAGCCAGACGCCGCCGCCACGCAGGCTTCCTTGCGCCCAACCCGAGGAGCCCATGGCGATGTCGAGCTCACCATCGCCATCGAAGTCGAGGGAGGCGAACGATTGAATGGGCCTGCCTGCTTGGTCGCCGAAGATGGCGAGCGAGGGCGCGCTCGTGCCGGACACGGTGGCGCTTCCACGGAGGAGCAAGAGCGCGCCTGCATCGTTGGCGGCCGTCGTGAAGTCGCAGCCGCTCTCGAGCGCATAGCCCGCGGCTTGGCCCGTGCTGCGGTCCTCCAGGCGTGAGAGCGCGAGCAAGTCCGCGCGTCCATCGCCGTCGTAGTCGCCGGGTGCGAGCAAGGCATCGCCGAGCTGATCGGCCTCACTGTGGTTGGCAAAGCCGCGCAGCGTGAACGAGGGCGAGGCAGGCCATGAGGTCCCATCGCCGCGATAGATGTGCACCGCGCCAAGCTGCGTCCCGCGCAGCTCCGTGCCCGCGGCAGACATCCCCGAGAAGGCCTCGAGCGGTGCGCCGACAGCGAGATCGATCTGCATGTCGCCATCGAAGTCGAGCGCCGCAACCGACTGCCCAAGGCGCCTTCCGCCGCGCTGGAGAGGAAGCGTCAAGGGCGTGAGCGCGCCTGCACCATCGGCCACGTAGAGCTTGCCCGTGTCGTAGCCCGCGTCGTCGACGAGGCCTGCGTAGATGGCGATGCGGTCGCCGCGTCCATCACCGCCCACGAGCGGGGTGAGTGCCCAGCCAAAGCGGTCCTCGTTGCCGAGCCCCTCGATGGCGCGGTCGGCCGTCGCATCGGGAAGTGCGCCGGAGGAAGCCGTGTAGACATGCACCATCCCAGGCCGCGTGATCATCGAGCCCATCGCCGCACGGCGCGCATCGCCCGAGATCAGGTCACGACGTCCATCACCGTTCGCATCGGCAATGGCGACGGCATAGCCAATCTGCAAGTTCGCTGCGTCCGAGGTGATCGAGACATCCGCCATGCTCGGTTGCAGTACCGAGGTCGTCATGCCCGCAACACGCCCACGAAAGAGCCGCACGGCCCCCGTCTGGTCCTGCGAGCGCATCATGCTGTCGACGGAATCAAAGAGCGGCTGGCCCACAGCGAGCTCGTCTCTGCCATCGCCATCGATGTCTCCGAGGGCCAGCGTGCGACCGAAGCGACTCGAGCGCGCGCCCATCTCGGTGGCCGCGATGTAGAGCATCGGCGTGTCCTCCAGACCACCGCGACGCGCCATCGCCGCGCGACGTCCTCGGTAGACGCTCACGGCTCCGTCATCGCCCGTCATCGGGTCCGGCTTCGACGAGTACACCGCGAGGTCGCAGAGCATGTCGCCGTCCATATCGCCCGCGGCGAGTGCGGAACCAAAGCGCACATCGTTGTGCGCAGTGCGCGTGCCATCCGCGAGAAAGACCTCGCCGTGAATCGTCTGCGTGGGCGAGGAGAGGATGCGTCCGTCGATGTTCGCGTGAACAAAAATGGCGCCGTGGTTCGAGAGGCGCGGCACACGGTCGCGGTCCTCCGAGTCTGCTGCGCCCACGATCACATCGCGGAAGCCATCGCCATCGAGATCACAGGCAGCCACCGAGACGCCGAACCTGTCGTTGCCGACCAGGCCCGAGAGAAACTCGCTGTGCGCATCGGCGAAGAACGCACCCGCGACGCCGCGATAGATGTAGACGGCGCCCGCGTTGCTGCTCGTGTTGTCGGCCTGCCAGGCGCCCACGAGAAGCTCAGCGTGGCCATCGTTGTCGAGGTCGGCCACGGCCACGCTCTGCCCAAAGTTGTCGTCGCGGCGCTCGCCCACATAGACGCGTGAGGGCGTGCTGGAGAGGCCGCTTGCGCTGCCTGCGTAGATGAGGACGGCGCCACCGCGCACAGGGCCCAAGCTCGACATCGGCATCGCAAGGATCGCATCGGCGAAGCCATCGCCATTCACATCGCGCGCGATCATCGTGGTCGCATCGCTGCGGTCGCCGACATACGTCGAGGTCGCCTCCAGACGAAGCGCGGTGCGCGCATTCATCATCGCGCTCGCGCCCGTGAAGCGGTCGTCGATCTGAATCGTTGCGCGGCCGGGTGCAGCGCCCGTGAGCGTGGTGCCCTCCACCGAGACGATGCTGCCCGCGCTCGAGACGAGGTCGAACTCGCCGCTGCCGCCAAGGATGCGCGGCTCAAAGCCTGCGTTCTCGGGAATCGCGACGAACTCCAGTGCGGGACGCAGCGCAGCGCTCATCACAACGCGCACCAGCGCATCGGCTGTCGCCCCCGTGCCCATATCCGTCGCACGCACCAGGTCCTCGCCGAGCATCGTTGCGCGGTAGTTGCCCATCGCATCGACGCTTCCACCCGCCGTCGATCGCATGATCGCAAACGTCGCCGTACCCGAGCCGCCTGAGGTGGTGAAGCGCAAGGTGCGCGTGGGCTCAAGCTCAGCCATCGCAGGCGAGATGCTGAACGCCTCGGTTGTCGTGATCGTCGTGCGCGCCTCGCCGATGCAGCCCTGATCGCGGACCACAACCACATCGCTGCCCGGTGTGCCTCCCGCGACAAACACACCGCTCGCCTCATCGATGCGCGCCCCCGTTGCACTCGCACCATCGAGCTCAAAACGTGGGCGGCCCGTGCCTCCCGATGCACTCAGAATCACCACGCCATCAGGCGCCACGCGCGAGCGCATCGCGGTGATCATCAGCGCCGGATCACAGGGCAAAAGCTCGTCTTCCGGATCCATCTCCCCGTTGTTCAGCGCGCCATCGCAGCCATTCAGAAGCAGCGCTGCGGCGGCGCTGGTGACGAGGAGGAGGCGGGCGCGCGAGGAGTGGAAATGCTTCACCACCTGAGCGTACGTGAGCTTGCCTTGCGCACTCAATCGAAGCCGCTGCAACGAGGACGTTGCTTGACATGGCAGTGCAGCTCCGATGTTCTTCTCCAGTGAAGACGCATCGCATCTCGCCGTGGCTCCTCCTCGCATCCGCCCTTGTGATGCCCGGATGCTTGGCCGACGACACCGTCCTTGCACCCGCCATCACACCCCTCGTCAGCCCCGTCGAAGTCGTCCTTGATGGCCGCACGATCACGCCCGTCGATGTCGTGCCGCTGCCCGATGGAAGCCTCCTGGTCGAGGGCAATGACCCAGGCACAGGCGGCATGCCGACGCGGGTGCTTCTCCTTGTGCCGACAGGGGATCGCACGCCCGAGGTGATCGGCGCGGGCGGCGAGATCGGCGCCGTACGAAGCATCCGCACAAGCGGCAACCTCACGCTCATCCTCGGTGAGCTCGGTGTCTTTGCCATCCGCGATGGCTCGCTCTTTCGCGTGCCGATCGAGACGATGCTCGACGTCACAGAGATCCGCGCGATGGCGGCGATCGAGGAGCGAGGCAACACCGGTCTCTTCGATTGGCTCGTCGCCACCGATGCAGGCCTGACGCTCATCGAGGGAAGCGCAGCACGTCCGCTTCTCTCCGCGGGTGCACCGCTCGCGGTCGATCACCTCACCGCAAGAGGCCCGGGCGCCGCTTGGGCCGCGGACGGCGAAGGTCTCCTTCGCATCACACTCCCAACCTCACGCACGGCGAGCCCGACGATGGAACGCCTTGCGCGCACAGGCGATATCGAGGCGCTCGCCGCCGATCAGCATGGCAACCCCTGGTGGGTCGAGGAGGGTCAGCTCTTCTCCATCACACGCGATGGACGTGTGATTGCGCGCCCCCTTCCGGTGCCCGCGGGTGCTGTGGTGCAGGACATCACCGCGATGCCCGCCGAGGGCGAGATCTGGCTCCACGCGGGCATGCCGATGGCGACGACCTCAAGCGCGCTCTTTCACTTCGATGGTTCGCGCTTTCGTCCCGTCGAGAGCACCTTCACAGGGCGCACGTTGCGCTGCGCGAGCGGCTCGGAGTGCGTCGCATTCGAGAGCGCGTCGGGGCAGATCGCGCGCTGGCGCGTTCGGCACACCGCGCAGGTCGAGGGCCTCAACGAGGGCGCAGCGCTGCATGACCGCACCGAGCTTCGCATCACCCCCGAGGCAGCGACGCTCGTGCAGTCGATCGAGGCGCGCGTTGGCGAGCTCAATGTGCCCGTCACGGCTGGCGCCCTCACGCTGAGCCCCGCGGATGTGGGCTTTGGCGCGCGCACCCTGACCATCACGATCACCTGGAGCGACGGCACCTTGCCGCTCGTCCTTCGTCGCAGCTTTGACTCCGAGGCCGCGGCCACCTGGGCGAGCAACATCGAGCCCATCTACCGCGCGCAGTGCGGCGACTGTCACGGTGCCGCGGGCCCCTCACCACGCCGTCTCGACACGCGCGCCGATTGGATGCGCGAGTGGGACCGCGTGCGACCTGCGATTCAAGGCGGCGCGATGCCCCTTGGCCGTCCCGCGCTGCCCCGCGAGACGCTCACCCTCATCCAAACCTGGGCCGACGCGGGGTTCCCCGAATGAAGTATCGAACACACCACGCGGCCCATCGAGCGAGCGACCAAGCCACTGTCCGACTGAAAGGCCGGGAGACACCATGAACCGAACGCGCACCTTCGTTGCCGTCCTCACGCTGGCCTTTGTGCTGCTCGCGCCCTCGGCGATGCGCACGCGGGAGAACACGCTTGTCGGCTCGTCCGTCGCCGAGTGCGATGAGCCGAGCTGTCGTGCGGAGTCTGCAAGGCTCGATCGACCTGCACGGCTGCGTGCGCTCTCGCTCGACCTGCGCGGACATGTGCCGACGCTTGAAGAGATGCAGAGCCTCAGCACGACAACAGGTGATGAAATTCCCGCGGAGCTCCTCTCAAGCTGGCTTGAGTCGGACACCTTCGCCGAGCGAACCGTCCGGCGTCATCGCGAGTTGCTGTGGAACAACCTTGCGAACGTGCGCTTCGTGCACTTCACGCAGCGTGTCAGCCCGGCGGCTGCATCGCTCGGGACACGTCGCTGGTACCGCACCTCCGCCGCACGCGAGATTCGCCCGAATGATGCGCAGTGCGATGACCGCGAGGACACACTGCTCGCCGATGGTCGCGCGCGTGTGAACAGCGAGGGCATGGATGGCTGGGTGAATGTGCATCCCTACTGGGAGCGCGACCCCAGCGTGATGATCCCAATCTGCGCGCTCGACGCACAGACGAACGCGATGTCGTCCTCAGGACGCGATTGCTCCAGCCGCGAGGCGATCAACGACCCGGGCTGCGGCTGCGGGCCGAACCTCATCTGGTGCGACACGCAGGCCGTGCAGGACGCGATCGTCAACGGCTTCAACCGTGACGTGGAGCTGCGCATCGCAGCTGTCCTTGAAGGCGATGAGCCCTACACCGAGCTCTTCACAAGCCGCCGCTCCTTCGTGAATGGCGCCATCGTCCACTACCTTCGTCATCAAGCGCGTTGGTACAATTCGGTGCCGCTCCTGCCGCTCCCCTACGAGCTCGATCAGCTCCCCGACCTCGCCTACACCGACCTCGATCGCTGGGTCGAGCTTGAGCTCCCCGCGATGCACGCCGGCGTGCTCACAAGCCCCGCGTACCTGCTGCGCTTTCAGACGAATCGCTCCCGCGCGAGCCACTTCTACGATGCCTTCCTCTGCGCGCCGTTCACGCCTCCCGCAGGCACCTTGCCCGTCTCCAGCGAGGCCGAGCAGCGCGAGCTCGACCTCCAGCTCCGCGCGGGTTGTCGCTACTGCCACGCCATCCTTGAGCCCGCGGGTGCGCACTGGGGAAGGTGGGCGATGCAGAGCGGTGGCTACCTCAATCCCACGCAGTTCCCGCCCTTCCTGCAAGAGTGCGCGGACTGCGCGCGCGGCGAGGAGACGTGCTCTGACACCTGCCGCCTCAACTACGTGACGCGTGCCCTCTCGGCGCAAGAGGAGCCCTACCTCGGCGGCATGCGCGTCTACGAGTTCCTTCGCCCCGAGCACGTCAGCCATGTCGAAGACGGCCCAAGCGCACTCATC
>JBILQT010000005.1:0-88327 GCA_044373065.1 Sandaracinaceae bacterium | reverse complement strand
TCGAGTCGCCCGCCGTCCTTGTGCAGCTGGGCGCATCGCTCGCGCAGAACGGCGCATGGGATAGCGCTGCGGTTTGCTTTGAGCGCCTGCGTGAGCGCGCCACCGAGGAGGCGATGCGCGGGGACGCCGCGTTCAATCTTGGCATCGCGTATCAGTCGCTCGGTCGACATCGCGAGGCGCGTGACATTTTCGCGGAGTGGCTTGGCTCGTACGCGGCGGCCTCGGATGACGAGACGCGATCACAGGTCGCGCAGCTCTTCGCGCAGGAGAGTGGCCGTGTTGGACGCGTCACCGAGGTGCGCAGCAACCCGCAAACGGTCGAAGTTGATCCGGGCACACAGGCCGTGACGGTGAGCGCACCTGGGCACACGACGTTCACTTGGGATGGTCGCGTCGACGATGGTGCGCGTGTGTCTGTGGACGTAACGTTGATTCCAATCGCTGCGCCGCCCGAGAACATCGTGGAATCGCCCGTGTTCTGGGTGGGAATGGCGCTCCTCGCCGGTGCGATCGCCGGTGGCGTGATTGCTGGTGTCGTCCTTCAAGATGAGGCGCAGGTCGATGCGCCCGCAGGCTTTGAGGTGTTGCGTCTATGACTTCGGCACGACTGCCCATGCTCGGGTTTGCATCCCTTGTCGCGCTTGCCTCCGCAGGCTGCGCACAGAACGCGATCTTGGAACTCTATATCGAGGTACCTCCTGTCGACACGCTGATCGACGGTAGCGAGGCTGGGGCCGTGCGCATCAGCGCGGGCCGTGGCGTGATGGTCGACCCCGCGATCAGCACACGGATTCACGGGTTGGACACGAATCGCGGCGTCATCGCGCTCGCGATCGACCGGCGCGGTGGAGACGTCGACTCGATCACGGTCGAAGTCACCTACTGCGAGAACGATGTGAACGTCGACACATGCGGCAGCGTGATCGGCGTCGAGCGCCTGACGATCACGCGACCGTTCTACACGGGCGCAAATACGTGCTTCTTCCGCCAGCTCTCCAACGCAACGCCCTACGTGCTCGCCTCACCGCGAACGGTTGGCGCATGCGAGGTCGGTGGCTGCTTGAGCGCAGGGCTCGACAACATCAACTTCTGTGGCGTGGAGGGGTCGCCGACGACGCACTTCTGCAACACGACGCTCAACGGCGACTTCTGCGACACGCTTCGCTCGAGCTTGTCGGCCCGCATTCTCCAGTAGCCTCGGCTCGTCGAGTTTGTGCGTCTGCGCTCGTATCCATGAAGTGGGGCCTTTGCGGATTGAACCAAGGGCTCCACACTCGCTCGGGTATGCGTGCACCGTCTTCCTTCGGATTGTCTCTTGCTGGCGCCTGCCTCGGCGTCGCGACTCTTCTCGGTGGCGTCTCCACTGCCCAAGCGCAGCGCGTCATCGAAGTCGAGTTCACCCCGACGCGCCGGGCGCAGATCGCGGTGTGGCTGACCAACGAGTCGGGGACTTATCTGCAAACGCTTGCGCTCACGCAATCGGTCGCGAGTCACGGCATCGGGAATCGCCCTGGCGCCTCGCAGATGAACAGCGGCTTTCGCTGGCCCTACGGGCGCCGTGAAGGTGTTCTTCCGGTCTGGGCTCATGCACGTGCAAATGCACCTGGCGCCGAGCTTTTCAACCGCGTCATCTTTCAGAACCGGACCGCCGAGGGGCACGCCTCACGCTCCGCCAGCGACTTCTCCCGCGACGACTACTTCTGCCTCTCGTTCGACACCTCAGCCTCCCAGCGCAACGCCCTCGATGCGGTGAGCTGCGCCTCGCCCTTCAACAGCGACAAGGGCCGCTACATCACGATGGCGGATGTCACAGGCGGCTACGACGAGCCTGCCGAGAGCGCGCCTGGCATCCCCTCCTCGATCAGCCTCGACCTCTTCTCGCTCTACCCGCCACGACGAGACATTCGACGCTGTGACACACCTGGTTGCTTCGACCATCCAGACGTCGATCGCTACGCCAGCGATGCACGCCGCGTCATGCCCGAGATCGACACCGTCACGGTTGCGACGCCGCCCGGCGAGATGCTTCAGCAGTTGATGTTCTCCGTGCCTTCGGATTGGGCGAACGGCACCTACTACGTGAACGTCGAGATCAATGTCGAGGGTGACTACGGCCCCTCGTACGGGCCAACGCAATACCCCACGCCAGACATGACCGGCCCCACGCCGAATTCGAACAACGACTGGGATTTCTGGGCACGCAACTACGGCTATCCGTACCGAGGCCAGCCCTCGGTCGTGTACCGCGTGCCTGTGCAGGTCGGGCAGACCGGGATGACCAGCGTCGACCTTCCAGAGGGCTACGGCTCCGTCTCTGGGCAGGGCTCAGACGGCGGCACCGTGCGCCCGCTCGACAGCACCATCGTCAACGACCCTGCGATGGCTGCGGGCAGCGGAGTCGACCGCCTTCGCAACACAGGTGGTTCGCGCGTCCGTGTCCGTGCGCAGAGCGCCGAGGCCTGCCAGGCAAACGCCAATCCGAGCGCCATTCAGGGCATGGAAGTCACGCAGTATGAAGAGCGACGCGACGCGCATCGCTACGCACACTTGGCCTTCCGTGTCCCCTCGGATGACGGCGGCGTGGTGCAGTACCAAGTGCGTGTCTCGCAGGAGCCAATCACCGACGCTGCGAGCTTTGAGCGCGCACGCCCAGCCAACGCTGCGAGCCTTGAGATCGAAGCGCTGACCGTGCCGACCACGGCCGCGGCAGGCGAGCTCATCGAGGTCAACTTTGGCGGCCTGTCCTACGAGACCGAGTACTGGATCGGCATCCGCGCGCTCGACGATTGCAATGCATCGAGCCCAGTCGCCGTCGTCCAGTACACCACCCCTGCGGTGGAGTTCACCACCGTCTCGCCCTGCTTCGTCGCGACCGCCGCGTACGGAACGCCCATGGCCGATGAGATCGGCGTGTTGCGCCGCTTCCGCGATCGCCACCTGCGCTCCAACGCCATCGGCGAAGCGCTTGTCGAGACCTACTACGGGGTAGGCCCGTCGATCGCGGGTTGGGTTGGCGAGAGCGAGACACGTCGAGACGCTGTGCGCACCCTGCTCGCGCCGATCGTTTGGCTCCTCTCGGAGTAGTGCGAACTCACCGCCCCGTGGCACCATCCCGCGCCATGAGCCTTCGCAGTACTTTCCCGAAAGGGAAACCAGCCGGATTCCTCCCGAAAGGGAAACCAGCCGGATTCCTCCCGAAAGGGAAACCAGCCAGATTCCTGTCAGCAGCGTTCACCCGCTGCGCGTTGAGCGGCCTCTCCCTGGTCGCCCTGGGCGGGTGCGGCGCTTCTGATCCTTACGCACACGCGCCCACCTTCATGGGCCGCATCGACGGTCCGCCCTCGATGTCCTGCGTGCCGGATACGGATCGCACGCAAGAGGGCTACACCGAACACATGCGACGCGGGCTTGGGCTCGCCGAGGCCTCGTTCAACGAACAAGCGCCCGCCGCGCCTGCGAGCCGCTCGGCGCATGATCTCGAGCAGTGGTCGAACGGACCGCTTCGCGCATGGCTCGACGCCAAAACACACGCAATCGATGCCGCACGCCACGAGCTCGATGCAGCCTCCGAAGAAGACCACCGTCAGCGCATCCTCGGCGGCGCCATCGTCGGCCTGATGTACGAGGACATCGCGCGCGTTCTTCGCGGCGTACCAGCACCCATCGATCTCGATTCCGAGCCGGAGATCATGGAGATCTACCAAGACCTCGTGCGCAGCCAGGCACGCCCCTTCCTTGAACTCTCGCGCTCGGCCTACCGCGCTTGTTCCCTGAATGCCGATAGGCCCGCAGGCATGCGGCACTTCTCCACATTCTGCCGCGAGCGCCTCGATGCACTGCCCGAAGAAGAAGTGCGCGTCGGCTCCACGCAGGTCGAAGTCGTGCGCGACTGATGGACGAAGCTGAAGCGCACAAGACGCTCCTCGCGAGGCTGCGCAGCTACTTCGACAAACACCGATTTCGCCTTCTGCGCTATGGCGTTGCACTCTTTGTGCTGTACGCGGTGGTCGACCTCGTCAGCTCCAACGCACAAGACGCTGAGCTTGTGTTTGCGCTCGGTCCCATCGTCGAGGGAGTGAGCCCGCGGCCGGCGCGCGTGACCGTGTCGGTGTTGGCCGACGATGGCGCCCTGATGACCCACACCGAGCTTCCATTGCCGCCCGATCTTGAAAATCTTCACTTCACCGCAAGCGTTCCGCCCGGCGAATACAGCGCAATTGTGGAGATGCCGGGCGTACTTGCACACGAAGGGCATTTCGCGGTGCCGACAGAGGCCGCGCTTCGGGTAAACTTGTCGCCGCGTCCGTGAAGCGGGCGTTTGGAGAAGAACCTGCTGTTCCCCTCGTGGGAAGATGAGCTACGGATTCCCGCGAGGGAAAGAGGCCCGGGGGAGTTCCCGGTCGAAGCGGACGCATGAGCCAATCACCCCCAGTTCGCCCTTCACCGAAAGGTGAAATCATCGCCGATGTCAGCACCACTTCCCGTGCGCCGCGTGTCTTCGAGCTTGCTCGTTGCGCGCTGACGGTGCTCTCCGGGACGGAGCGCGGGCGCGAGCACATCATCGATCGCGATGTCTTTCGCATCGGCAAGAGCGAGGAGAACGACTTCATCCTCACCGATACGACCGTCTCGCGTGCGCATTGCGAGATCGTCCGCGAGGCGAAGGGCTTTCTGATCCGTGACCGCGACTCGACGAACGGCACGCTGCTCGACGGCGCCGAGATCAAGGAAGCCTGGCTCAAGGCCGGTTCGGTGATCACGGTCGGCAAGGTTGAGATCAAGGTGCGACCCTTCACCGAGCGCGTCGAAGTCGCACCAAGCCAGCGTGAGGAGCTTGTCGGGCTCGTCGGCAACTCGGCCCTGATGCGCATCATCTTCACGTTCATGGAGCGCCTCGCCAAGACGGACACCAACGTCCTCTTCGAGGGCGAGAACGGCACAGGCAAGGCAAGCGTTGCACGCGGGATTCACCTGCTCTCGGCCTACCGCGACGCACCCTTTGTCGTGGTCGATTGCGCCACGCTCTTTGGAACGGCCGGCGAGAGCGAGCTCTTCGGACACGAGCGCGGCGCCTTCCCCGGAGCCAACGTCGTTCGCGCTGGCGCACTTGAGCAAGTCCGCTCCGGAACGCTCTTTCTGCGGAACGTCAGCGAGCTTCCCCTCGATCTTCAGCCGCGTCTTCTGCGTGCGCTTGAGCAGCGCATGTTCCGCAAGATCGGCAGCTCGAAAGACCAGCGTTTTGAAGGGCGCGTCTTTGCTTCGACCTCGAAGAAGCTCGACCCGCTCGTGCTCCGCGGTGTGTTTCGCGATGAGCTGATGCAGCGTCTCTCGTCGACCGTCGTCGACCTCCCCGCCCTGCGCATGCGCCCCGATGATGTGCCCGCGATCGTGCGCCGCGTGCTGCGTGATCTTGCGACCAAGCAGGGCAAGCACGAGCTGACGATCCGCAACGAGACGCTCGCTGTGCTCTCCGGACACGACTGGCCGGGCAACGTCACCGAGCTCAAGCAAGCGATCGAGCGCGCGGCCAAAGTCGCCTACGAGCGCAAGATGGCGAGCCTCGACATCCCCCTGGGCGGCAGCGCCGAGAGCTTCGAATTCGAGCCCTCGCAGAGCTACCGCGAGACCCGCGCCAAGTGGGAGACGAGCTTCGAAAAGGCTTACGTCAGCTGGCTTTTGGGCAAGCACCGCGGAAACATCTCAGCTGCCTCACGCGCCGCCGACATGGATCGCAAATACCTGCACAAGCTCGCGAAGAAGCACGGCATCGAGCGCACCGACAACGACCCGAAGGACTGATCCGTTCGCGCTCATTCGCCCGTTTCGAAAGCTCGATGTCCCACCGCATCCTCACGCTTCACACGCGCGGTTTTCGCAATCTCGCGCCGCTGGAGCTGCCCCTGGGGTCGCACTTCAATGTGCTCTCGGGCGAGAACGGCCAGGGCAAGAGCAATGTCCTTGAGGCGATTCACTACGCGACGACGCTCGCAAGCTTTCGTGGCGCGGCGATTGACGACCTGATTCAAACGCATGAACAAGGTGCGTTTCTCGGGCTGACGATCGCCGCGAGCCCGCTTCCAAAGCAGATGGAAGTGCGTCTCGACCGCGATGCACCGCGCAGTGCGAGGCTGGATGGCAAGCGCCCGCGCACCACCCAGGTCTGGCGCAACGTGCTGCCAAGCGTCCTCTTTCACCCGGGTGATCTGCAGCTCGCGCAGGGCGGCCCCGAGGGCAGAAGGCGTCTGCTCGATGACGTCTTGAGCGAGCTCGATGGCGCCTACGCGAACACGCTGGCGACGTACGTGAAGGCCCTGCGGAGCCGCAATCGCATGCTCAAGCAGGAGCCCGTCGTGAAGCGCGCAGTGCAATCCTACGACCCGATTCTCGCAGGCTCGGGGGCCCTCCTCGGCCAGGCGCGCGCCTCGCTCGTGGCAGAACTCGCACCTTTCGCATCGCGTGTATTTCACGAGCTTTTCGACGGTGAAGTGCCGGTCGAGATCGCCTTCTCACCGCGCGTCGAGCCAAGCGAAGCAGCGCTCTTGCAGGCCTACGAGACGAGCTACGAGAAGGATGTCTTCCGCGGCTTCACCGCCGAGGGCCCGCATGCCGATGATGTCACGCTGCGCGTCAAAGAGCGCACCGCCAAACATCACGCATCCCAAGGCCAGCAGCGCGCCCTGGTGCTCGCACTGAAGCTCGCCGAGCTTGAGGTGCTCACGCAGCGCTCAGGCCGTGTGCCGCTCTTCCTGCTCGACGACGTCACAAGCGAGCTCGATGCAACGCGCAACCGCAGGCTCTTTCAGATCCTCTCGCGCATGGGCGGCCAAGTCTTTTTGACAACGACGCGCGCATCGCTGATCGAGCTGCATGAGGAGCGCGTGGATTTCGACGTGAAGTCTGGCGGCGTAGCGCGTCAAGGCTGATCCCGTCAGCGAATCGCCATAAAAACAAGGCGATTCGAAGACGATGTCAGCGAAGGCCGAGCTTGGTCTCGATGCGCTCGACCGCGCGCTGCACTTGCTCGTCCGTCTCCATGAGCCCTTGGATCTTGCGGTAGCCGCTGATCACCGTCGTGTGATCTTTGCCGCCAAAGCGACGCCCAATGTCTGGGTAGCTGAGCTTCAAGCGCTCGCGCGTGATGTACATCGCAACCATGCGCGGAAGGCTGACGCCGCGATGACGGCGATCCGAGAGCAGCTCCTTCATCGCAAGTCCGTAGAACTCGCATGCTGCCTTCTGAACGTCTTCGACGCTCGTCTGACGCTCACGCAGCTCACGGTTCGGCTCGCCCAACATCGACTTGGCCAGCGCGATGTCGATGCCCTTGCCCTCCACATCCGCACGCACGGCAAGACGAAGCAACGTGCCCTCCAATTCACGCACATTGCTCTGTACACGCTGCGCAACGAAAAGCGCCGTGTCATCAGGCAAATGGATGTTCTCGACCTCGGCCTTCTTGCGAAGGATCGCAATGCGCGTGTCGAGCTCGGGCGCCTGAATGTCGGCGATGAGGCCCCACTGGAAGCGGCTGATCAGGCGGTCCTGCATCTCCGCGATCTGCTGTGGGTAGACATCGCTCGTGACAACGATCTGTTTGTCCGCGTGATAGAGCGCGTTGAAGGTGTGGAAGAACTCTTCCTGCGTCTGCTCGCGTCCCGCGAGGAACTGGATGTCGTCGATGATCAGGACATCGCAGTGGCTGCGATAGCGCGCGCGAAACTCATCAATGCGGCGATGCTGGAGCGCCGAGATGAACTCGTTGGTGAAGCGCTCGGCCGAGAGAAAGAGAACGCGCGCCTCGGGCCTATCCTCACGCACGCGATGGCCCACCGCGTTGACCAGATGCGTCTTTCCAAGGCCGACCTTGGAGTAGATGAAGAGCGGGTTGTAGCGCTTGCCCGGTGAGCTCGAGGCCGCGATGCCTGCCGCATGTGCGAGCTGGTTCGAGGTGCCAACGATGAAGTTTTCGAAGCCGTAGCGGGGGTTCAGCGCGTAGTCAGCGTCATCTCCCTGAGGCGCTGTCGGGCGCTGCGAGGGACGGGCTGGAGCAGGTGGACGTGGCGCAGCGGCTGGTTGTGAAGGCGCAGGCTCGGGGTCGAGTGCATCGAAGGGAAGATCGACCGTCTTCTTATCTTTCACGCGCACCTGCGCGCGCGCGGAAGCACGCTTCGGCGTCGCTACCTGCACCTCACCATGACGCGCTGCAGCCTGGGGCTGCGCCAAGTACGTGTCGGGCTCGGCATCGAGCTCAAGCTGCTGCGCGTCGCCACGCTCCGCTTCTTTCTCAATGATCCAATCGACCGACGTGCACACCTGCTCGCTGAAGCGCGCATAGGCCGTGAGCAGGTCAGGCAAATAGCGGGGAGAAATCCAGTCGGCAAAGAAGCGATGGGGAATCGAAACGCGAAGGACAGGGCTTTCAAACGAATGAAAACGAAGAGGCGCTAGCCACGCGACGAACGTGTGCTCCGAAAGCTGGCTGCGCATGGCCTCAAGGGCTTTTTCCCACACCGTTGACATCCGCAATTCACCGGCCTTTTCGGGTAGTTACACAGGGTACCCCCAAGCTGTCCACAGCTTGACGGCGTTGACAAAGGAACCCTGCATCCTCGCTGATACAGCGCGAAGTGGCAGGGTTTCCGAATGACTTTCCCGCAAGGGAAAATGGGCTTTTGTGCCCAGGACTGTTGCTGGTTTCCCACTTGGGAACACGTTGCTCGTCTTGCCCAAAAAGGGGGACGAAAGGACAGGCCCACGAGGCACGCTTTTGAGTTCAATGTCAAAAACGCAACTCACCGCACACGGCGAAGGACACCAAGCGCAACAGAAGGTGATCGGCTGACTCAAAACCTCAAAGGGCAAGAGAGAATTCGCGGGGCGGATTCAACCTGACGGATGAGGTTTGGGTAGCGCTTCGAGCCGGGAGCAAGCTCCTCAACCGAAGGGACGCCGACGCTAGCAAAAGGGTTGCGGCTCGTCTACGAGGGATCGCGATCTACTTCCTATGATACCGTAAACATTCGACTTTCTGTCGCACGACGAAGCCCCAAAGCGCGCTGCCCGAGCGCACCTTCACTAAGTGGTCGAGATCACACTTGATCCCAGGGATCGAGAATGATCCAGTCCTAGGACCTGGACATAAGATCCGTGCCTTTGATCAGAAAATTGTGTCCCTGAAGAAGCTGTGGGAATGCTCGTCGCCGTCGACTCGTCGCTCCCCGCAGAAGGACTCTCCATGACCCGCCCCTCGACCTCAGCCTGGCTTGGCGCCGCACTCTCGCTCGGCGTCAGCGCCCTCAGTGGCTTCTCCTTCGTCAGCGAGGCCAGCGCGCAGACGGCCGCAGCCGTGCCCGTTGCAGACGACTACGAGACCACGCGCGGCATGGCGATGGGCCTGGGTGCACGCGCTTCCGCTGCCTCGACCTCGGCGCTCTCCTACAACCCCGCGAACCTCGCGCTCGGTCATGCCTACCATGTCGAGACCGTCGTCGGTTATTCGCCCCAGCCCGGACGCTTTGGCTTCGGCGGCTCCGTCGTCGACGGGTTCAGCTCGCCTGTCGCGCTCGGCACGCAGTACCGCTACATCCTCGGCAACGGCCGCGACGGGCAGAGCGGCATGGATGGCCGTGCCGGCCTCGCCTACGCATTCTCTGACGCCTTCGCGATCGGCATCGCCGGCCGCTACATCTCCTTCCAGCGTGAGGGTCGCCAAGAGGGCGATGTGCGTGGCCCCTATGCCGAGGGCGTGAACATCGACGCGAGCATTCGCGTGACGCCGCTGCCGAATTTCCACATCGCAGCCATCGGCCAGAACTTCATCGACTACGGCACACCGCTCGTTCCGCGCCTCGTCGGCGGCAGCATGTCCTACACGATCGACAACATGGTCACGCTCGCCATCGACGGCTTTGCTGACCTATCGACCTTCCACGATGCCGCCGGAAATCTCCGCCCCGAGATGCTGCTTGGCGCCGCGGGCGAGGTCTTCACGGGCGAAGTCCCCATCCGCCTTGGCTACTTCTACGACTCAGGCCGCGGCATCCACTACATCACGGCGGGCGTGGGCTTTGTGCAGCCCGAGTACGGCATCGACTTCGCTTGGCGCCAGCAAATCGTAGGCGACGACGACTCGAACCTACTGCTCTCGTTCCGCTACTTCGTGCACTGACTCAACCGCGCGCGATTCGATTGCGCGCAATCACATCCAAGAAACGCTCACGGTTCACTCCGTGGGCGTTTTCGGCTTTGCAGCAGGAAAGCGCCCCGGGAGCTTCGTACCGACATAGAGCGTGTGCCGCGCGCCCTTGCCCGGTCCGCGTGCGCGCACCCGCTCAGCGGATGCGATGAACTGCGCCCGCTCAAGCCACGAGCCAAAGGGTTCGCACTCCTCCGCCGACCAGACAATGAACTTTCCTTCGTTGCGAACGGCCTGAGAAAACATGCGCAATCCGCGCTGGGCGTAGAGCCTGTTGTTCGTGCCCGTCGTGAACGCGGAGGGCCCGTTGTCGACATCGAGAAGGATCGCGTCGTAGCGGCCATGCGCGTTCTCGACATGCGTGAGCACATCGCCGATCTCGACCTTCACGCGCTTGTCTGCGAGCGGGTTCTTCGCGAGGTGCGCGAGGTGCGTCTGGTTCCACTCCACGACGATGGGCAGAAGCTCGCTGACGACGACCTCGGCCGAGGCGGGCAAGATGTCGAGCGCCGCACGCAGCGTAAAGCCCATCCCAAGGCCGCCGACGAGCACGCGTGGCTTCTTCACGTCCTTGAGCCGTTCGCACCCAATGCGGGCCATTTCCTCCTCGGACCCGTGTTGCCGACTCGACATCAGCACGCCGTCTTTGGTGCGAATGACGAGGCCGCCTCCCTCTTCTGCGAGTTGGAGACGGCCGCCATCGGGGAGGAGCGCTTCAGCAATCAGAACGCGCGGTTTCAAGCGTTGGCTTTCAAGAGAGATCTTTCTTCAACTTTGGCAATATGAAATGAATATGTTTGAAACCGTATTCATTTCATACGCAATTCACTGCGCAGCATCCTCGGCGGCGCGCTTGAGCATCTGGCGGTGAACCAGGCGCTTACGGATGAGGCCGAGGTGGTCGACCATGAGCTTTCCGTCGAGGTGATCGAGCTCGTGTTGGATCGCAATGGCGAGCAGACCATCGGTCTCAAGCTCGAAGGGCTTTCCGTCTTTGTCTTGGGCGCGGACTTTCACGCGCTCGGCGCGATCGATCTCCTCGTGAACGCCTGGAAAAGAAAGGCATCCCTCCTCCCAGCGCACATCGCCCACCTTCTCGATGATCTCGGGGTTCACAAAGACGCGGAGATCGGAGGGCTCGTCATCGCCCGTCGCGGTGTCGACGATGAAGAGGCGTACGCACTCTCCAATCTGCGTCGCTGCGAGGCCCACGCCGGGCGCCGCGTACATCGTCTCGGCCATGTCTTCGACGAGCTTCTGAAACGACGGGCCAAAGTCGGTGACGACCTTGCCGGGATCACGAAGTCGCTTGTCTGGATAGTGGAGGATGGTCCGAATCGCCATCTTCCAAAGCTAGAGGTGTGCGCTCGAAATGTCGACCCTCCGAAGAGGCCGTTCACTCCGAAGAGGTCGGAATGCCGCGCCTCTGGCGCTGCTCGGTGTCGGCGGCCACCGCGCCAAGACGGGTGCGCACTTCGGCTGGGACGCTCTCCGCAAGTGAGATGAGCCAGCGCCCGTCCTCCTCGCGGATGAAGACAATCTCCACGCCCGTGCGAGGCGACATGGTCGCGCGTGACTCGAGAATCTCGGTGCGCAGGTTGTCTTTTCCGGCAGCCAATGCGCCGAACACAAAGCCTGCGAGGCCCTCGTCGGTGGTGGTCTCAAGATCGCGAAAGCAGCTCACAAAGGTCGCGCGATCGTGCAGATCGAAGCGCGCGTTGGAGCTCATGCGCGCGCGAACATCCTCCCCCGAGAGAGCCTCGATGCCGTAGGCCGAGAAGAGCGTGTTGGCCGTGTGCTCAGGCGTCGAGTAACGCGCATCCACCGTCTCGGTTGCACCACTGCAGGCACTCGTCAGGAGCGGTGTGGAGGCCAGGGCAAGGAGCAGGCATGCGCGAAGGACGAGGGACATGCGGCGCGCGTACCGTGTACTGGCCGCAAACGTCCACTTTTCGGGCAGATTGCGTGAAGCCTCAGAGCATCTGCGAGAGATAGTGCTTCGCCTGGCGCTGCCACCATGGGTACGTGTGGCTGCTGTCCGTGCCCCAGAATGCAACGTGGCTGGGGATGCGCTTTCGCTTGAGCCAGGTGCCGAGCTCGGCCGTCTCGGTGATGCAGCTGTGCTCGTGTGCACCCTGCCCGACCACGACCGTCAGGTGCGCCTGGCGACGCACACGCTCAAGCGCAATCCCATCCAAATTGGGCAAGAACGCGAGCGGGTCGTTGAAGTAGACATCGTCGTTCGAGGCGGAGTCGAAGAAGCGACTCGTGCGGTAGCGACCCGAGAGACAGAGCGCTTGGCGGAAGGTCTCGGGGTGCTTGAGCACCATGAGCGAGGCGTAGAGCGCACCCACGCTGCAGCCTGTCGTAACCATCTGAACATTGGCCGAGCGGCAATCCTCACGGATGAAGGGCACGAGCGTCTCCATCACGAATTGCTCGTAGGCGCGGTGGTGCGCCATGCGCTGCTCGACGCTTCCTTCGCCCGAGAAGCTGCGCGAAACGTTGGTTTCGACGGCGTAGATCTTCACGCGGCCCTGCGCCATCAGAGGCCCAAGCGCATCGATCATGCCGGCCTTCTCCCACTCGTGCGCGACACCCGCGTTCGAGGGGAAGACGATGAGCGGTGTGCCGACATGGCCGTAACACCACACGTGGATTCCGCGTCCGAGCGCGGGGCTTTCGAGTCGGAGAAGTCGCGCGTTCACGAGCAAATTCTAACAGCGCCGCACCGTCGTGATCACCATCGATGTGCGCAGCACCCAACTTTTTTCGGGTGAGGCGCGTTTCGGCGTTCTTGGCAGGCGTTTCACGCTGTTACACCTCGATGCGGATCACGCATGATCCGTCCGACTTGTGCATGCAGAAAGCCCTACAACGCAGGCGCTTTCGAGTGGATCGTGTTTGATCCCGATGCCGGATCGCTCCTTGCGAAGGATGAAACGCTGTTTCACACCCATGGTTCTGTTGGAGTCACCTCATGCCGAACGACTTGCTCACTTGGATCTTCATCGGGCTCACGCTCTTCATCGTCGTCCGCTACTTCATGTCGGCGCGTGCACGCATCTCAAGCAAAGACGCCCACGAGAAGGTGGCTGCAGGCGCGCTCTTGCTCGATGTGCGCTCTGAGGGCGAGTTCCGCAGCGGAAGCATCCCGGGCGCAAAGAACATCCCCGTGTCGTCCCTGGGAGCGCGCATGAAAGAGCTCGACAAGGCGCGACCCATCGTCGTGTTTTGCGCCTCAGGCATGCGCTCATCGAGTGCGGCAGGCGTGCTCAAGCGCAGCGGATTTCAGGAAGTGCACGACCTCGGCCCTGCATCGGCTTGGTGATCGCGGGACCTGTTGCTGGTTTCCCTCGCAGACCTCGCGGGAAAGTTCTGCTGGCGAACCGAGGCCAGGCCCGCAATGCTTTTCGCATGAACCTCGAGAGCGTCCTTGGAACGATTCGCCCCTCCAAAGGCTTGGCTGAAGCCCGCGGCAACATGATCAAGAGCGCATGGGACAGGCTTTCGGGCCTTCCTGGCGGCAGCTACCTCTTCTCCAAATTCGTCGGCCGCGCGGCGCCCTACACGGGCTCGATCGATGCGCACATCGTTCAGCTGGAAGACAACTACGCGAAGGTCGTGCTCCATGACAGGCCCGCCGTTCGCAACCATTTGCGCTGTGTGCACGCGATTGCCTTGGCGAACTTGGCCGAGCTCTGCGGCAACGTCGCGGTGGCGTACACCCTGCCCGATGACGGCCGCTTCATCGTCGCGGGGATGAACATCGAGTACCTCAAGAAGGCACGCGGGACGCTCACGGCGGAGAGCCGTCCCAACATCGGCAAGTCGAGTGAGAAGAAGGAAGTCGAAGTGCTCGTTGAGATTCGCGACAAGCATGGCGAGCTCTGCACACGCGCGACGTTGCGTACATTGATCGGCCCGAAGAAGGCCGCGTCGTGAGCAAGACCGAGCTTAAGGTCGTCGGGACGATCCAAAAGGTGGGCCTCGAAGGCGGCCTGCTCGCGCTCATCACCGAGGCGGGCGAGAGCTACGAATTGCTCGGCGCAGCAAGCGATTTGAAGGCTGGACTGCGTGTCGAGGCCGTGCTGGAGACGCGCGGCGCGGATGCCTCGATCGGCATGATCGGACGCTCGGCCCGCGTGAAGTCGTTCCGCGTTCTGCCCTAGTCGTCATCACGGGGACGCATGCACGAAGTTACGCACAAGGCACTCACCTTCGAGGCGCTCGGCGCCCATCTCGAGACACTCGGATGGCCCCATGTGCGTCGTGATGCCTCGACCTACGCCTGCGTGCATCCGACCGATGAGGGCGACGTCAAAGTCTTCGTGCGCTTGAGCAAAGACTGGCTCGTTGCCTCTGTCGTCCCCTTCTTGGCCACGCGCGGCGTGAATTCGTTTGAGCTGACGCGCTGGCTCCTTCGTCAGAATCGCGAGCTTTTTCAGGCGAAATTCGCGACGGATGAGGATGGAGACGTGGTGCTCGTGCTTGAGCTGCCAACGGAGTCGCTCGATGCGAGTGAGATTCGCATCGGCCTGCAGTGCCTCCTTCGCGAGGCCGTGCGCCATCGACGCATCCTGCGCGACGCGTCTTCCTCGTAGCTGCCTTCGATCGCTCAGATTTTGTTTTGAGCCTGAGCGCGCCCGCAAGGCCGACGAGGAAGCCTACTTTTGTAGGTGACCGAGGAGGACGCGGACGTAAGCCAGGATCAAAGCAAAAGATGCGCGGTCTAACGCTTCCGCTTGTTGCCGTTCACCGCGGCCTTCAGCTCATCCAGCTCACGGCGAAGCTGCGCCACATCGCTATCGGGCTCGGGCGGAGGTGTTGGGCTGTTGCGTGTGGGCGTCACGGTGTAGGTCGGGTCGGGCGAGATCATCTGGCCGGCGCCCAGCCACATGCGCGCGATCGCATTCGCCGCGGAGAAGGGCATCGTCGCACCGGGCAAGAAGGGCGCGATCGTCTGCGCGCCACGCTTGGCCTCCAAATACATCTCAAGCGTCGCAGACATGTAGCGCCCCATGAACTCGGCGAGCGCCTCATCGCCCATGCGAATCAGCTGCAAAAGCAAGGGGACGGGAAGCAAGCGGCCTGCGCGTCTTCCCTCAAGGATGATCTGCGCGAGCGTGGCCTGCGTGAGATCCTCCGAGGTCTTCGCATCAACGACGCGCACGTCGCTGCCCTCGCGGATCAACGCCTCCAGCTCATCGAGCGTGATGTAGCGACTCGCATGCGTGTCGTAGAGCCGACGGTTGCCGTACTTCTTGACGAGGATGGGCACAGAGCTTGGGCGAAGACGCATGCGTGGGGAGCGTGCGCGCCTCACGGGAGGGGCGCAATCGCCAGGGCTTGGCGCGCTCTTCGAGACCAATGCGAGCGGCGCTTCCTCGAGCGCGGAAGGTGAAGCGTCCGGGGCTTTCATTGTGCGGTGCAACACGAAGAACCTTGACATTTTTTCGCAACACGGCCAGACATCTCCCATCTTTTGTGCACCGCAGCAGAGTTCCGCGGTGGCATTCTGGTCTTCCTCATCCTCGACTTTCGCCTCCACCTGGAGTGCCCATGCCGCGCGCCGCCACGTTCTTGTTCTCCCTCTTGGCTCTCTCGTACGTCGGCTGTGCTGATGGCGAGATGCGATGTCGCGTGGGTGCAGATTGTCCGAGTGGGCTCTGTCTCAGCAGCGGTGTCTGCGCGCTCCCGCAGGACGCGGGGATGCCCGATGCGGTCGTGATCGATCGCAGCGATACGAACGTGCTCTTCGATGACACAGGCGTGCCCGTGGATAGCGGTGTGCGCGTCTGTGCACCGAACCGCGATGGCATCGTGAGCCGCGATGAAGTGCCACTGCGCCCAGGCCTGCGCGCGACCTTCCGCATCGGCACCAACGCCATGGTTTCTACGGCCGGCACGATGACGGGTGGCATGCGCACCTGGGACTTTTCGGGTGCGTATGCGGGCGACATGGACGAGCTCACCACGCTGATGGAGCCGGGCGCGAACTGGTGGGCTGCGATGTATCCAACCGCCACGCATGCCGCGCGCCTCTCGAGCAGCGCAGACAACCTCGGCGTCTTTCAGATCACGGACGACGCGCTGCTTCTGCTCGGTGTGGTCTCGCCCGAAGCAGGCGTCACGCAGACGCGCCTCACCTACACACCACCTGTCACGGTGATCGCGTTTCCGTTGCAGGACGGAAGCACCTTCACCACGACCTCGAGCGTGAGCGGCACAGCCCTCGGCGTGATCGCGGCTTACACGGAGGAATACAACTCGGTGGTTGATGCCTCGGGCACGCTGATCACGCCCTACGGCTCGACACCGGCACTTCGCGTACGCACCGAAATGACACGTAGGAGTGGCCTTGTGACGCTGACGACGCTTCGCCAGTTCACCTTCGTCGCCGAGTGCTTTGGCATTGCCGGACTCGTTACTTCCAATGCGCGCGAGTCGAGCATTGAGTTCACGACCGCGGCCGAGATTCGTCGCCTTGCACCTTGAGCCTCGGATGCTGCGTCACTCTCTCTTGGCTCTGGCACTCGCTGGCTCGCTGACCTCAGCGGGCTGCGTCTCGTTTCATGCGGGCGCGATGCCGGGTGAACCCGAGCACGCGACCTTCATGACGATCGATGGTGTGCGCATGCGCTACGTCGATGAGGGGCAGGGCTCGCCTGTCGTTCTGATTCACGGCTTCGCCTCCTCGATCGAGAATTGGACGCCGGTGATGCCCGCCCTTGTGCGTGATGGCCATCGTGTGATCGCCATGGATTTGCACGGGTTTGGATGGACCGACCGCGGCGAGGGTGACTACTCGAGTGAGTCGCAAGCGCGCCTTGTGTTTGCGCTGATGGATAGGCTCGGGGTCGATCGCGCGGCGGTGGTTGGGCACAGCTACGGCGCGGGCGTGACGCTTCAGATGGCACTGCTCTCGCCCGAGCGCATCGAGCGCATCGCCCTCTACGATGCATGGGCCTACGACGGACAGCTGCCCGCGTTCTTTCACATGGCGCGCGCGGAAGGCGTCGGCGAGGCGATGTTTGCGACCTGGTATGGCGAGCGCGCGGAAGACCGCATGGCATTGGCCTTCTACGATCAGAGCTTTGTGACGATGGGCCTCATCGATGCGGTCGATGCATCGCTTCGAAGGCCGGGCACCTATGCGGCAGCCCTCGCGGCGGTGCGCGGCATGCACTACGAGCGCGTCGAAGGTCGCTACGGCGAGATCACGCAGCCCACACTGCTCCTCTGGGGACGCGAGGATCACGTGACCACGCTCGAAGTGGGTGAGCGCCTTGTGCGCACGCTTCCAGGTGCGCGCCTTGTCGTCTACCCAGGCTGCGGGCACTTCCCGATGATCGAGCACGCTGCGCAATCCACCGCCGAGCTCGCACGCTTTCTTCATATCGAGACCGTAGAAGAATCAACACCTGCTGCGCGCACGAGCGGCGATGAGGCGCCTCCCGCAGACGATGTCGACACCTCGATCACACCTCAGGTGCTCTGATGAATCGCCTTCTTTTTACGGGCGTTTGCGCGACGCTCTCCCTTCCGGGTGTGGCCCTTGCGCAAGGGTTTCAGGACACGGGCGATCGCATCCGCGCGCATGAGGACCCAAACGATTTCTCCGTCGACCTGCATGGCTACTTTCGTGGTCGCGCGGAGATTCTCTCGAACCTCGACCTCGATCGGGGCCTCACGCCTTCGGGGACGCCGCTCTTTCCGGTGCCGATCGACGACCCGAATGGGCAGAACCTCTACCAGGGCGACATGCGCCTTCGGACGGACCTCTCGGTCTTCGCACCCGGCGGCTCGATCGCGGTGCACACGCGCATCGACATCCTCGACAACCTCACGCTCGGCTCGACGCCCGATGACTTTCCAAGTGCGACGGTAGGCCAGCGCACGCTCGACAACGCGCTTCACATCCGTCGTGCTTGGGCCGAGGTGCTGCTGCCCTTTGGTCTTCTCACGGTGGGCCGTCAGGCGAACACCTGGGGCCTTGGAATGATTGCCAATGGTGGCGATTGTCTCGATTGCGATAGCGGCGATGTGGCCGACCGCATTGCCTTTGTGACGCCCTTCTGGGGCCACATCTGGGCACTCGCCTTCGACATCTCGGCAACGGGCCCGCTGGGGCAGCGCGCTGCGGGCTTTCGCCCCGTCGATCTCTCGCCGACCGACGATGTGCGCACGCTGACCTTCGCGTGGCTCCAGAGGCACTCCGATGAGGCGCGAAGGCGTCGTCACAACGCGGGTCGCACGACGGTCGAGTACGGCGCGTATCTCTCGTATCGCTGGCAGGAGAACGATGCGCCGGCCTCCTACCTCGCAACGAGTGCGCCCGTTGGTTTGAACTCGGCGCAGTTTGTTCCGCGCGGCTTGATGGCCCTTGCGACAGACATCTGGCTGCGCGTTGAAACAGCGGATGTGCGTGTGGAATTCGAGGGCGCCCTCCTCTACTCGCAGATCGATCAGACGTCGCTCGTGCCGGGTGTGCTCTTGCGCGATCAGGTCTCTGCAACGCAACTGGGTGCGGCGCTCCAGACCGACTTCTTTCAGCGCGACCCGGTGAGCTTTGGTTTCGACACAGGCATCGCCTCCGGTGACTCGGCGCCAGGCTTCGGCGCCTTCCCGCGCGGCCTGCAAGCGAGCCCGCAGCCAGGGGATCTCGATGGCCCGCAGGCGACGCTTCCCTACGACACGACGGTCGACAATTTTCGCTTTCACACCGACTACCGCATCGATCGAATTCTCTTCCGCGAGATCATCGGTCGCGTCACGGATGCCTTCTATTTGCGGCCACATCTGAGGTGGCGCATTTTTGATGCCCCCTTCGGTGCGCTCACCGCGAACGTCTTTGGTGTCGCTTCGTTTGCGATGCAGTCGAGCTCGACACCGGGCGGTGAGAGCCCGCTTGGAATTGAGATCGACCCAGGGCTGACCTACGAGTCACACGAGGGCTTCACGGCCGCGCTCGAGTACGCCGCGCTCTTTCCGCTCGCGGGCCTCGACAACGTTCAGGAAGGCCTCACCGCCAAGCCCGCACAACTGCTTCGTCTGCGCCTGCAGATGGTCTACTGAGGAATGCTTATGCGCACCCGCTTCACGTTCCTTCTCGCACTTGCGTCACTGACCTCGATCAGCGCGTGTGGCCCCAACCGCACCATGCGCATGAACTACGACGAGGACGCTGCCGTCGCGCCCCTGACGTGCGTGCCGAACCTCGATGGTCGCATTGAGTCGCGTGAGCTTGCGCCTTCGATCGGAACGCCCGTGTCCTTCCTCGTCGCTCCCTCCGGTGAGCTGCGCGAGGTGAACGTCGAGGGCATTGCGACGACCGACGGCGCGCGTCGTTGGGATCTCGGCATCGACTACGCGAGCGATCGCGTCTCGCGTGTGGTCGCGCTGGATCCACAGGCGGCTTGGTACGGCAGCATGTTCCCCACGGCCGAGGTTGCCGTGCCTACGGATGCCACGGGCCTTGTCGATGCGCTCTACCGCCGCGACGAAAATGGCTTCTATTTGCTGGGGTTGGCGAGTCATGAGTCCGACCCGCCCGAGGGCCGCACGCTCCTTCCGTATGCGACGCCGATCCTGCTCTTTCAGCTTCCGCTGATGCCCGGGATGGAGTGGGTGAGTGCCTCCGATGTCTCAGGCACCGTGCGCGGTTTGCCCTACGCGGGGCGCGACACGTACGAGAGCCGTGTGCCGGCGCTCGGTGAGCTTGTGCTCCCCGATCTGTCCTTCTCGCAGGCCATGCGCGTTGCGACGCGCGTGACGATCTCACCGAGTGCAGGTGAGCCCATCGTGCGTCGTCAGAGCACCTACCTCTTTGAGTGCTTCGGCCAGGTGGCGAGCGTGAGCGGCCGCGATGGCGAGGACATCGAGAACTTCACGCAGTCGGCAGAGATGCGCCGTTTCGGCCTCTAGCCACGTGTTTTTGGGTTGGTCTTTTTGGATCGCGGCTGACGGAGATGAGCGATGAGCACGGCGTTTGAAAAGTTCAAAAAGGGTTTCGACAAATGGGAGGCGCGCGCCGCGGAGGTCTCGAGTGATCTCCTGCAAAGCCCCTTCGTGCTTGAGCCATCGGGCGCCCTGCTCTCGGCGCTGATGCGCAGCAAAGCCCGCACAAACAAGGCAATGCAGGGCGTGTGGAGCGCCGTGGGCCTTCCGAACCGTCGCGACCAAGAGCGCACGCTGCGCCTCCTGAGTGTGCTCGAGCGACGCGTGATCGACCTCGAAGAGAAGCTCGACGATGCGAACGAAGCGCTTCGCCAAGCACGTACCGAGCGCTGAGAGAGCCGCGAAAGAGAGAGAGAGACACCGCCATGGACGCTGAAAAATACCTCGCCCTTCGCCCCGCCCCCCGCGCGCTCTTCGATGCGCCTGAACGTCGCAATCTAGTTCGCTTTCGCGTGCCGGAGGGCGCCGCATACCGCGATGTGACCTTCGGTGAAGTGACCGATGAGGTGCGTGATATCGCGCTCTTCTTGAAGGCCGATGGGCATCGCGAGGGCGACCGAGGCGCGGTCTTCGCGCACAACCGTGTGGAGTGGATGAGCGCAGCGCTCGGCATTCAAACGGCGCACGGCGCGATGGTGCCGATCTACGCATCGAGCACGGCCGAGCAGGCCTCCTATGTGCTCTCGCATTCCGATGCGCGCGTCGTCTTTGTCGATGGTGAAGACCTCGTGCGTCGCGTGCTCGCGGCGATGCCCTCCCTGCCCGACCTTGTGCGTGTGGTGCTGCTCGATGCGCGCCTTGATGCGAAGCGCTCGGCAGCCGCAATGCGTGAGGCTGGGCAGGTCGTTCCGAGCGACGAAGAGCTCGATCAGAAAGTGCTGAGCTGGGCTGAGGCCCGTGCGATCGGCGCCAAGGCCAATGCGGAGAACCCCTCTGCGATAAGCACTTTGCTCGATGGGATCAACCTCGATGGCGTCGGCATCATGCTCTACACGAGTGGCACCAGTGGCCCGCCGAAGGGTGTCCCGCTCACGCATCGCAACGTCGGCGTGAATGGTCGCGATTGGATCGAGGTGCTCGCGCCCTTGCTCGACGAGGGCATGACCGATGTGCTCTGGCTGCCAATGAGCCACGTCTTTGGCTTCGGTGAGGCCTGCATCGGCAACTCACTCGGCTGGACAAGCACCTTGTCCGACCCTGCGAATGTCCTGAAAAAACTGCCCGAAGTGAAGCCCAGCGTCTTCATGAGCGTGCCAGCCCTCTGGGAAAAACTCGCGCAGGCCGCGATGACCAGCGAGGACCCAGCCGAGCAAAAGCGCCTCTTGGACAAGGCCACAGGCGGTAACCTGCGCTTCTGTTTGTCGGGTGGCGCAGGGCTCAAGCGCGAGGTGAAAGAGTTCTTCCTCAAGAACGGCTCGCTCATCATCGAGGGCTATGGCCTGACGGAAGCTTCGCCCACGCTGACGATGAACCAACCGCATGCGTATCGTTTTGATACCGTCGGAAAACCCTTCCCGAGCGTGCAAATTCGGCTCGCGGAGGATGGTGAGATTCTCGCGAAGGCCGACTCGGTCTTCCGCGGTTACCACAAAGACCCAGTCGCCTCGGCCGATGCCTTCACCGAGGATGGCTGGCTCAAGACGGGCGATGTCGGCGTCTTCACCGACGATGGTTTCTTGCGCATCGTCGACCGCAAGAAGGACATCCTGGTCACCACGGGCGGCAAGAACATCCCGCCTGCAAACATCGAGATGCGCTTCGCTGATGACGCGCTCTTTCAACACGTTGTGGTCTACGGCGACGGACAAAAGTTCCTTGTGATGGGCGCCTGGCTCAACCCGATCACGGTGGAGGCTGAGCTTCTGAATGTGCCCGCGGAAGCGAAGCACGCACACCTGACGAAGCTCGTCGAAGCCCGTATTTCCAAGGTGAATGAGGGCCTCGCGAGCTACGAGTCGATCAAGCGCTTTGCGATCATGGAGCCCGCGCTGACGGTCGATGGCGGCACGCTGACGCCGACCTTGAAGGTGAAGCGCAAGGCCGTCTACGCGGCGTTCAAAGACAAGTTTGAGGCGCTCTACGAGGCGGCGAAGTGAAGCCCACCGAGATGATCCGCGGCATGGCCGCGATGTTTGGAAGGCCCAAGCCGCTGGTCGGCATGACGCCTTCGGATGTGGTGCACGAGGAGCATCGCTGGCGCCTCCTTCGCTACGTCGCGCGGCCCTCGGGCATCGCCCACCGCACGCCCGTGTTGCTCATCCCCTCGCTCATCAATCGGCACTACGTGCTCGACCTGATGCCAGGCAAGAGCTTCGCGGAAAACCTTGTGGCAGAAGGACATGACGTCTTCATCATCGATTGGGGCACGCCCGAAGATGAAGATCGCTACGTCACCTTCGAGGACATCGTCGTGCATGCGATCGGCCGCGCACTGCGGATGACAACGCGCATCGCCGGATGCGAGCAAGCGCATGTGCTCGGCTATTGCCTCGGCGGCACGCTCGCCGTGCTTCACGCAGCCCTCGATGACGCACGCATCGCCTCGCTCACGCTCGTGGCCGCGCCCGTCGACTTCCACGATGGCGGCATGCTCTCGCGCTGGACCAACACAGCCTCGCTCGACACGGGCGCGCTCGTCGAAGGCGCGGGCAATGTGCCTTGGCAGTTGATGCAGGGCGCCTTCCAAATGCTCCGCCCCACGTTGCCCTTGGTGAAGGCTGTCTCACTCGCGCAGAAGGCCTGGGACGATGCCTTCCTCGATGGCTTTTTCGCCCTGGAAACATGGGGAAATGACAACGTCAGCTTCTACGGCGCCTGCTGGCAGACGTACGTCGAAGAGCTCTATCGGAAGAACGCGCTCATCCGCGGCTCGCTCCGCATGAACGGCAAGGCCGTCGCGCTCTCGTCCATTACCTGCCCCGTCCTCTGCGTGACCTTCGAGCACGACGACATCGTCCCGCACAAGAGTGCGACGGTGCTGATGGATCACATCGCGAGCAAGGATGCAGAGCGCATTCACCTGCCCGGCGGACACGTCGGCGCGATGGTCTCGAGCTCGGCTGCAAGAAAGCTCTGGCCCAAGATGCGCGCCTTCTGGGCAGCCCGTGATGGCAAGACCGCACAGGCTCAGGCGTCAGCCACCGAGTCACCTCCCGTGGCCTCCGCTCCCGCGTCGCAAAAGACGCGCATTCCCTTTCGTTCCTGACCTTTGATCGCTTTCGTCTTCGGAGATTTCGCAATGCAACACGACGCCGCCGCGCCCGCCACGGGCCCCTCTTTGCCCTTTGGTGAGCCCACGCCGCTCGGCCTTCTTGGCCTCTCGATCGGCTGCGCTGCTTTGCTGCCGATCGCCTTCGGGATGATCCCCTCCGAGCCTGCGCGCGCAGCGGCGATGTTCTCCACGGCGGCCTGGTTCTGTCTGCTCTTCGGTGCGGGCTGCCAGTTCCTCGCCGGCATCATGTCCCTCGCGAACAAGAACACGCTCGGCGGCACCTTGCTGACCACTTTCTCGTTCAACTGGGTGATGAACTGGTACGCGCTCAGCGAGGCCTCACAGGGCCGTGCAGTCGATGCTTCCGTGGGCTTTTCCGTCGACGTGACGTTCATCGTCATCTTCGTCGTGCTCACCTACGCCTTCGGCTTCTACTCGAAGCTGCTCTTTGTCTTCCTCCTCGACATCGACGCGCTCTACCTCCTGCGCATCGCGCGCCACCTCCTTGGCCACACGCACTCGCTCTACGCGCCGCTTGGCACAGGCGTCGGCATTGCGACCGTGCTGCTCATGGTGATCGCGCTCTACATCTCCTTCGCGCTGCTCGTGAACCCCGCCGCAGGGAGGGCTGTCTTCCCGACGAGCGGTGCGATGTTCAAGGCCGCAACCCCGCCGCCACCCGCCTGATTGCGCCGCAGCATAGCGCCCTCTATGTTGCGTTGAACGCCCACGATTCACGGAGGAATTGAATTGTTGCATTGCAACATGAGCGAGGCCACACTCGCCTCAACGCAATGCTCTACGAACTCCATGATCTCTCTCGTCGGGCGCTCAAGCCGATGGCTTTCTGGTCGCGCACCTCGGCCAAGATTCTCCGCCACACGCCCTTGCCAGGTGCCAAGACGGCCGCTGCGGGCTGGGAGTTTGTCCATCGGCTGACGAAGGAATACACGCGACCGACCTTCGACATCACGGAGGTCGAGCTTGAAGGCGAGCGCCTCTCGATCACCGAGGAGGTCGTGGTCGCGACGCCCTTCTGTCAGCTCGTGCGCTTCGTGCGCGGGACACAGTCGAAGGCCACGCGCGCGCGCCTCGATGCGCAGCCCAAGGTGCTGCTCTGCGCGCCCCTCTCTGGCCACTTCGCAACGCTCCTGCGTGACACCGTGCGTGCCTTTGCGGCCGACCACGACGTCTACATCACCGACTGGGTCGATGCGCGTCAGGTGCCGCTCACAGCGGGCCGCTTTGGGCTGGAGGACTACGTCGATCACCTGATGGCGTTCATGCGCTTCTTGGGCCCCGAGCAGCTGCATGTCGTCGCGGTGTGTCAGCCCACCGTGCCTGCGCTTGCGGCCGTCTCGCTGATGGCCTCCAACGGCGAAATCACCCCGAAATCGTTGACGTTGATGGGTGGGCCGATCGATGGGCGTCGCTCGCCGACCGCGGTGAACCGGCTCGCGATGGAGAAGCCGATTCACTGGTTTGAAGACACGCTCTGCTACACCGTGCCGGCCGGTCATCCCGGCGTTGGGCGTCGCGTCTACCCAGGCTTCTTGCAGCTCTCGGCGTTCGTCTCGATGAACCCCAAGGGCCATGCGAAGGCCTACCGTGACTACTACTTCGATCGCGTGCGCGGCCGCGATGAGAAGGCCGACAAGCACGAGCGCTTCTACGATGAGTACAACGCCGTCCTCGACATGGACGCGGACTACTACCTCGAGACCGTCCGCATCATCTTCCAAGACTTCCTCCTGCCGCGCGGCCTCTGGTCTGTGCGTGGCCAGAAGGTGAAGCCCGAGGACATCCAGACGACGGCGCTGCTCACGGTGGAAGGCGCCGACGACGACATCACGGGCAAGGGTCAGACGCACGTCACGCATGAGCTCTGCACGGGTGTCCCTGAGGGCATGAGGCAGTCGATCACCGCACCTGGATGCGGCCACTACGGCATCTTCTCCGGCTCGAAATTCCGGGACGCTATCTACCCGCAGCTGCGCGCCTTTGTTGCAGCGCACCACACTCCCAAGACGATGCAGATCCTTCCAGCGGAGGCTGAGTGATGCTCAAAGAACGCACCTCTGCTGCATCGCAGCATCCAAGTATCCGCCCCCTCCCGAACACCAAGGCTGTGAAGCGCGTGTCGGTCTCGCCATCGGGCGCGAAAGGCACAGGGCCTCTCTCGGGCAAGACGGCGTTGGTGACCGGCTCAACAAGCGGCATTGGTCTCGGCATCGCGAAGGCGCTGATAGGTCAAGGCGCGAACCTCGTGATGAACGGCTTTGGCGACGTCGATCTCGCGCGTGCTGAGCTCACCGCGCTTGCGAAGAAGAAGAAGGCCAAGGTCCTCTACCACCCTGCCAACTTGGCCATCGCGAGCGAGGTCGAGGCGATGGTGCAGATGGCCTGTGAGGCCTTCGGCGGCATCGACATTCTGGTCAACAACGCGGGCATCCAGCATGTTGCACCCGTCGATCAATTCCCCACGGAGCGCTGGGATTCCGTGCTGGCGATCAACCTCACCGCGGCCTTCCACACGACCCGCCTTGTGATGCCGCACATGCGCGAAAGGAACTGGGGCCGCATCATCAACGTCGCCTCGGTGCACGGCCTTGTGGCCTCGATCGAGAAGAGCGCCTACGTCGCGGCCAAGCATGGCCTTGTGGGCCTGACGAAGGTCGTTGCATTGGAGACGGCCAAGACGGGCATCACCTGCAATGCGATCTGCCCAGGCTGGGTGCGCACGCCGCTCGTGGAGAAGCAGATCGAGGCACGCGCCAAGAAGAGCAAGCTCAGCCTTGAGCAGGCCAAGGATGCGCTCGTCTCGGAGAAGCAGCCCTCAGGCGATTTCGTCACGATCGAGGAGCTCGCGGAGCTTGCGCTCTTTCTCTGCGGTGATGGCGCGCGTCAGGTACGCGGCGTGGCCTGGGCGATGGACGGCGGCTGGACGGCGCAATAGCGACTACTGGCTCTGACAGTGCGAGAGGCCGCGCCCGACGATGTTGTTCATCGCGACTTCGGGGGACTGGTTTGTGTCCCCACCGGACCAGAAGAGATCGGTCACCGTCTCGGCTGTTTGCCCTTGCATGCCCCAGTTGACGACGCAGCGACAGATGCGTGAGCACGCCATTCCCTGCGCGTGTTGCTGACCGTGGGTGGCGCCGGAGCTTCCCTCCGCGCTGCAGCCGCGTTGGCACTCCTGACTGAGCCAGGTTCGTACGCGACTGTTTGCGCAACGGCCGAACGCAGCGCGAAACGCAGCGACACCTTGGGGCGCGCCCTCGTAGCGCGAGAGGTTCGCGGGGGTGGAGAAGTCGGGATCGACCGCACGCGCCGCATCGACCGCGTTGGCCGCACACTCGCAATACGAGGCACTGACCTCCGAGATGCCAAGGCCCGCATGCGCTTGGCACTGTGTCATGAGCTCTTCGCGACTCACCGGGGGCCCGCCGCGACGAAAAGAGGGCAGATGGAAGCCACCGTTGCGCACCAACATCCAGCCGCCACGCGCGAGCCCAAGAACCAACATCAGCGTGCCCACACCCTTGAGCGCCGTAGGAACGCTGCCCTCACCCTGATCCCGCTCAAGACGCCTTCCGAAGTAAAACGCGCCGCCCGCGAAGAGCCAGCACACAACGACTGCGACGATTCCCATCATGGTGCGGCGAGTCTCACTCAAGCCGCACCGCAAGTTCAACTGTGATCAGATCGGCGACACGCTCGCTGCAAAGACGTGCTCGGTCTGCATCAACGCACCAAGCACCTCTTCGCTTGGCTCGCCGACCACCTCGATGCGCGCACACGCGGCCTCGCTGCCCGAGAAGATGATGTTCTCCATGTCCTGCACGTTGTGCTTCGCGAGGCTCAGCTGACCGAGGATGTTCGCAAGCACGCCGACCCGATCCGCATGCCGCACAACGACGACATGCGTCGCCGCACTCTTCTGCGCGAGGTTCACGCAGTTCGGGATCGGCTGCCCTGCTTGGTATGCACGCACGATGCGAATCGTCTCCTCTCCGACAGCCTCTTCGGCCTCGTCCGTACTCGCGCCGATGTGGTGCGTCCCATACACGTTCGGATGATCAAAGACCTCGCCCGTCACCTCAGCCTGGGAGGCACTGGGCTCGGCCGCAAAGACATCAAGCCCTGCACGGATGCGCTTCTTGGTGCAGGCCTCCAAGAGCGCCTCCTGATCGACAACCTCACCGCGCGAGGTGTTGATGAAATACGCGCCCTCTTTCATCACCGAGAACACGCTCGCACCGATGCGCTTCTCCGTGTCGGGCACAAACGCGAGGTGCACTGAGACGGCATCCGCATCGCGCACGGCCGCCTCGGGTGTGGCCGCCATCTCAATGCCAAGCGCCTCGGCATCCTCGGCGCGCAAGCTCTTCGACCAAGCGACGATCTCCATGCCCATGGCCTTCGCACGCACGATGACCTCGCGTCCGATCTGACCCAGGCCCAAGATCGCAAGCCGGCGACCGCGCAGGCCACGCGCCTCACCAAACGTCTTTTTGTCCCAGCGGTGCGCACGCAAGGAGGCGACGTTGTCGGCAATGCGCCGATCGAGATTCACGAGGTGGCCAATCGTGAGCTCAGCCACCGCCGCCGCGTTCTTGCCCGGACAGTTCGCCACGTAGACACCACGCGCCGAGGCCGTCTTGAGGTCGATCGTGTTCACGCCCGCACCCGCGCGAATGACGAGCGCCAAGCGCTTGCCCGCCTCGAGATGCGCCTTCTGCACCTTGGTGCTGCGGACGATCAGCACCTCCGGGTCGGTCGCAAGAATGCGATCGCGAAGCGAATCGCCCTCGAGCTTGGCATCGACTTCCACGCGGGCACCCGCGTCTTGAAGACGTCCTGGAACAAACGGAGCGAGCTTGTCTGCGATGAGTACGCGCATATGGAAATCCTATGTAGATCAGATTGAAATCAGATTCATATCATCCTGCAATCGTATCTTCATCACATGGGTGGCATGCAGGCCAAGGAGCCCGAGACGAGCGTTTCTACGTTCGTCGGGGCGACAAATCCCCATGCCGCGTCCAGGGGAGCAAGGTAGGCGCGTCCGCCCAAGATGAGCCTGGTGAAAACAACGGGTTCAGCCGTCGTTGCGCTGAGGTCCGGAAGGACGCGGACGGCGTAGGTATCGTTTCGCTCATGATAGAGAACGGCCCATTCGCCCCGTCGGTCATCGCCGGTGGATGCGGGCGTCCCGTTGCGTGAGGCGACGGGAAGGCGGTGATTGACGGTTGCCGTGGCTTGCAAGGCGAGTGCGGTGGCCCACGTCGCGCTGGATGCCGAGACGGCAGCGGACTGCACCATGACTCGGTTGGCTTCGTTGCACGCGCCGTCTGTGTACGCGACGACCACGTTCGTCCCGCCTGCGTTGACGAGCGAGACTTCCGATGCTGCGGTCGCTGCGTTGTCGCCGAGCGAGGTTGCCGCGACCATCGCCAGGTTCGGGACAACCTCGATGCGATGAAGCTCGACCGCGCCTGCTGCGTTGATGTGGGCAACGACAAAGCCGATGCCTTCGACAAAGACGGTGCTCGCGCCGAGCCAATCGCGTGTCGTCCCGAGCTCAAGTCGCACTGTGCTTTGCGTCACCTCGCGCGCTGCTCCTGCACCAAGCGTGCGAAGCATGCGCGCGTAGATCGGGGCCTCGCGGCTCATGCCGCAGCCTCGCGTGTTTGCGTCTTCCACCCAGACGAGAAGGACATCGCCAGTCGGGGAATTCGTCAGCGTGGCGCGCTCATAAATGGCCGGGTCAAGGCAGACGGACTTCACGCTTGTGCCAGCGATCCACTGCGCGATCGTCGGTTTGCAATCAGGCGTGCACGAGCGGCTGTTTTCGCCGGTATCACATACACCGTTGCCACACGTCGCGACGCAATCTTGGCCAGGTCCACGGCAGTTGGCGTCGAGGATTTCCTGGGAGGAACAACGACCATCTCCGCAGCTCACGGCCGTCGGAAGACAGAATGGGTCGTTGTCGGCGGGATCAAAGACGGCAAGCACACCCTCGTTGAGCGCGACATGCGCGCCGCGCGAGCCTTCGATCAAAGCGGATTCCGTGTCACTGACGGTGAGCGCACCACCACCGGGTCGCACAGTCCCAGTTCGAACATGCGCGCCGGCGACAAATCGAGCGACCGAGACTTGATTGCCCGCGCTCGCAGAGAGCGATGTCGCGCCAGCCATGCCCGCCGCAGGTAGCTCCGTTGGGATGCCGACGAACGGGTTGTCGATGATGCCATCGCAGTTGTCGTCGACGAGGTTGCAGCTCTCATCCGCCATCGGCTCGGTGGTGCTCACTCTGTCGTCGCAATCCGCCTCCGCTGGCGTCGGTGCGCACATCGCTGGGAACGCCCCATCGTTGTCGTCATCGCGCACGCCCTGAACGCAGTAGAGACCCGAGATGTCATTCACAGTTCCAGGCTCGCATTGCCATGTTCGGCATGCGCTTCCTGTGGACTGAATGGCCTCGAGGTCCGCGCAGTCCATGTCGGTCGCGCACTGGGTTCGGTTGATCTTGTCCAGCCTCATGAAGCTGCATCCCGTCTGCGCGGGAAGAGCAAGGGCGGTAAGGGCGAGGAGGATGCGAAGGTGCATACGCATCAGAAGGCTCCTTCGAGATGAAGGCCGAATGAACTGCTGCCATCGGGGAGGATGCTGGCGGTGGGCGTGACTGCAGGCGTTGTTGTCTGGGCGCCATCGGACCAATCAGTGAGGAACGCGCAAACAATCGTCGTCGTGAGGAAGACGGCCGAGGTGGCGTACATAATGTCGGCCAGAAGCGCGGCGTTGGTGATGCCGCTCGTGTCGAGAGGAAGTCTCCGGTCCATCAGGCCGAGCTGGCTGTTTGTGGTGATCGCGCTGACACCCGAGCCAATGCCGACGCCGAGCGAGACGACCGTGAGCGCCGTGCCTGTCCAGAAGACCGCGGTGGGAAGCGGTGGACGCTCGACCGTGACCTGCGTGTTCACCGTCGTGTTGTTCTCGATCGTCTGCTGCGCCTGCTCGAGCGCAACCTCCACACCGACCGCCTGACGTGCGGTGACCTGCACCTGGCGTCGCGCGGGCAAAAAGCCTTGGGCACGCACCTCGATCGCATACGTCCCACCTGGCACGAGCACATCGCCCGGGGCCTCGCCCACGATGCGATCATCGAGCCAGACCTCGGCATGCGTACCCATGGGCACCGTCGCGCCGGGCGCGGCAGTCAGCGTCACGTGGATCGTGCCGAGGAGATTTCGCAGTGAGCGCAACTGCGCCTCGACCGTCGGACGATCGCTGTCATCGGCGGGCGCCAAGGTCAGGAAGCGCTCGTAGTCGCGCACAGCAAGGTCGTAGCGAAAGAGCTGCTCTTGGCACTGCGCCATGTTGAAGAGCGTGTTCGGGCGCTGCACCAACTGAAAGCTCGCATCGAGCTCGGAAAGGGCACCGCGACAATCCCCTGCACGCGCCAGTGTCAGGCCCTGCATGAAGCGCTGGCGGGCCTCGTCCGCGCGCGCTGCGGCTGGGTCTGCGGGCAGCTCACTTGGCGGCGGCACGACTTGCTCGGCGCTTGCGCGGAGTGGGCTGAGCAGAAGGAGAACCAAGACGAAGAGGAACCGTTGCGTCCCCGAAAGATGCGTCATGCGATCGGAGGGTAGACGAGTCCGCGCGACGTGTGTGCGCCGATGCGCTGTCCCGCCCTCCGAAGAAATCTCGGGGAGTTTTGCGTGAGTCGTTTGCGCTCTCGGAAGGTCCGTCGTAGATCGCTGCCGTCACGTCCGTCGTTTCGATCAGTCTGGACCGCGCGTCGTGAAAGTTCGTGTCTTTTGCAGGGGTTTTCCTGCAGAGGCACGCATCGCGACCGAGCTTGGGCAACAAATCGCGATGGTCTCGTCTGGCCCGAAGAGAGAGTAGTCAGAAATGGGCAATCGTCTTTACGTCGGCAATCTCGCGTTCCACACGACCGAGGACACACTCAAGGATCATTTCTCGCCGGTCGGAAACGTCTCCGAGGCGGTTATCGTGCTCGATCGCATGACGGGTCGCTCACGCGGCTTCGGCTTCGTGACGATGGAAGCAGAAGACGCAGCAAAGCGCGCAGCGGCAGAGCTCGACGGCTCGCTCCTCGACGGTCGCAACCTTCGCGTGAACGAGGCTGAAGAGCGTCGTGAAGGCGGCGGCGGCGGCGGCGGTGGTCGCGGCGGCGGCGGCGGCGGTCGTGGCTTCGGCGGCGGCGGCGGTGGTCGCGGCGGCGGCGGCGGCGGTTACGGCGGCGGCGGCGGTGGTCGCGGCGGCTACGGCGGCGGCGGCGGTGGCGGCGGTGGTCGCGGCGGACGCGGCGGCGGCGGCGGCTACGGCGGCGGCGGCGATCGTTGGTGATCGCAGAAGTCAGGATCTCCTGACTTCATGAAGAGGCCCGGCACGAAAGTGTCGGGCTTTTTTCTTTGCTGCTTCTGTTCCGACGTAAGCGTTCGGGAACCGCAAAGGAGCGAGCGCCAGGACGCTCGCTCCGTTGGCCAACTACGCCTGTTTGCGACGACGCACACCAAACGGAAGCTTGTCGCGCAGCTTCTCGACGCGATCCAACACCGCGAGTGCACGCCCGCCGTAGCTCTTCACGAGCTTCATCACGACGCCATCGTCCGCGTTGTCACCGCCCAGGTTGAAGTCGGCCTGAGTCGCCTCGGGGCCGTAGAGCTTCTCCATCACTTCCATCACGGACTGCTTCACCATCCCGCGGAAGGGCACCTTGGCCATCATCCCGTACATCGCGGCATTGCCTCGCGATTCTTGGTCGGGATGCGCCTCGAGGTAGGCCACCGCGCCCTTCAGATCCTCGATGTACTCGTCGATGCGATCGAGGTGATTCGAGGTCAGCGTGCAGTGAATCGTGTTCGGGTTTTGCTGCCGATCGACCAGCCAGTCGCGGTCCTCAAGACGATCGGCGATCGAATAGATGTTGAGCTTCGATTCCTTCGTCGCGCGGTAGACGACGATGCTCATGTCGGGCTTCGAGACGAGCTCAAGTTGCGGAATCTGCGCGATGGCTGACTTCAATTTCTCCGCAGCCTTCATCGCGCGATCGACATGATCGAGATAGCCCGATTCACCCATCGCCATCATCGAAGCCCATGCGCCCGCAATCGCGCCACCGGGCCTTGTGCCCGCCACCGTCGGCGAGGCGTAGATGCCACCGGGCCAGTCCGTCGAGATGAAGAACTGGTGCTTCAAATAGCTCATATCTCGATATGCAATGACGCTTGCGCCCTTCGGTGCGAATCCGAATTTGTGCAAGTCCGCCGAGATGCTCGTCACGCCCGGTACGCGGAAATCCCAGAGCGGGATCGGATACCCAAGGCGCTCGGCCCAGGGCAAAAAGAAGCCGCCGATGCAGGCATCGACATGGCACGGAATGCCACGTTTTTTGGCCATTTTCGCGATCTCTTCGATCGGGTCGACCACGCCATGCGGGTATTGCGGCGCCGAGCCCACGATGAGCACCGTGTTCTCATCGATGAGCGATTCCATGTCGGCCACATCGACACGCTTGTCTGTGAGCAGCTTCGCGTAGCGCAGCTCCACGCCGAAGTAGTGACCGGCCTTGTCGAAGGCAACGTGCACCGTCTCGGGCACGACCATGTTCGGTTTGGTGATGCGCTTGTTCTTTGCCTTCGCGCGCTCACGTGCGGCCTTCACCACGAGCAAGATCGACTCGGTGCCGCCGCTCGTCATCGTGCCGACCGTCTTGGGCCCACCGTTGAGCATCGACGCGGTCATGCGCACGACCTCGGCCTCCATGCGACGCAGGCTCTGGAAGGCCATTGGGTTCAGGCCGTTCTCGGCGAAGAAGAGGTGATGCGCCTTCTTCACGAGCTCGTAGTGCGCCTCGCCTGGGTAGTAGACGAGGCTAAAGACGCGCCCTTCGCGCCAGTCTGCGTCGCGGGCACGGAGGTCTTCCATGCGCTCAAAAACTTCGTCGTGTTGAAGGCCGCGAGAGGGGATCGTGAGGCTCATGCGGGCAGCATACGAGATCAGACGAGGAGGTCGCTGAGCTTCTGAACCGCGTAGTTGAGCCCCCGCGACTTCGAGATGAAATCATCGGCGCCGCAGCGCTGTGCCTCGGCACTCAACGCCGCTTCGGGCATCGCCGCGTAGAGAACGACACGTGTGCTCGCAAGCTCAGGGTCGCGACGTACGAGCTCAAGCAGTGCAGGGCCACCAAGCCCTGGCATGGACACATCGAGGATGACGAGTCGAGGCCGATCGCGCGCGATGAGATTGAGCACACCAAAGCTCGTCAGCGTGGTCACGACATGATGCCCGCGCGCTTCGAGCACACCCGCGAGCGCCGAGAGCGAGACGCGATCGTCGTCCACGATGAGGACAACCGATTCCTTGTTTTGTTGGGCATTCATGTTCGCTCCTCGGGTGCGGCGCTGACAACGATCGACCGGGGCGGGCGGGCCCGCTCTACGCTCGCCAGGGCATCGGCGAAGCGATCAATCGCGCCCCCAGCCAGGTGCGCGGTACCGCCCTTCGCATGCGTCTCGATCTCGCGTGCTGCCTCTTCCATCACGAAGGCCCCCACAGATGTCGAAGCGCCCTTGAGGGCATGTGCGCGCTTTGCGAGACCCATCGCATCACCGTGCGCGAAGAAATCGCGTAGCTCGGGCAAGCTTCGCTGTGCGTCTTCGATCAGGGCGTCGACAACAGACTCCCAGACGCCAGCCTGCTTGAGTGTCGCTGCAGTCTCTTCATCGAAGGGATTCTCCGTGGGAGGTGGCCTCGTCGAGGTGCGCCGCTTCACGACAGAGAGCGCCTTCAACAGGGACTGCGTGCGCAGAGGCTTGGTCAAGTAGTCATCCATGCCCGCTTCGAGGCAGCGTGTGCGGTCTTCCGCAAAGGCATTTGCTGTCATGGCGATGATGCGTGGACGCCGCTCCGGCGGCACATCGCGCACGATCATCCGCGTCGCCTCAAGCCCATCCATTTCGGGCATCTGCATGTCCATGAACACCACATCGTACGAGCCGCGTTTCACAGCCTGTACGCCGAGCTTGCCGTTCTCCGCGACGTCCGCCGTGAAGCCAAGGCTCCCGAGCAGCGCGAGTGCAACTTGCTGATTCACGGCATGATCGTCGACGACAAGAATGCGCAGCGGCGTCGTATGCAGGCTCTCAGGGCGCGTCAGCACTCGGTCGCGTTGGATCTGCGCGCCGGCCAAAATTTCCGCCAGCAGCTCAAAGAGTCGCGATTGCTTCAAGGGCTTCTCAAGGACGCCCTGAAGGGCGTTTGAATCGATCTCTGAGGCATCGGAGCTCGAGGTCAGCATCACGAGCGGGACATGGCGCGTCGAAGGGTCCACACGCAGCCGACTGGCGAGCTCAACGCCCGTCATCTCCGGCATGTGATGATCGAGCAGGGCCATATCGAAGCGCTCTCCATTCCCAATCATTTTCAGCGCTTCGGCACCCGAGGATGCGATGAGCGCGCGGATTCCCCAGCGGCTCAACTGCTCCATCAGCACGTCACGATTCGAGGCGTTGTCGTCAACGACCAGCACGCGCTTTCCGGAGAAATCCAAGGCCGTATCCGAGCGCTCTCGCGGCTGCTCGTCGGTCGTGTTCACAAGGACATCAAAGCGGAAGGTTGAGCCCACGCCTTCTTGGCTCTCCACGTGAATCTTGCCGCCCATCAAGCTCACCAAGTCGCGCGAGATCGCAAGACCAAGACCTGTGCCTCCGTAGCGTCGCGTGGTGGAGCTATCGACTTGGGTGAACGCGTTGAAGAGACGATCGAGTCTGTCCTTCGGGATGCCCACACCCGTGTCGCGCACGCTTGTGAGGATGCGGAGTTGATCGCCTTCGACAGGTTCGGCCGTGACGCGCACTTCCACCTCGCCGCGCTCGGTGAATTTCACCGCATTGGCCAGCAGATTCACAAGCACTTGGCGGTAGCGAAGGCCATCGCCGCGAAGGCTTGTGGGTACGAGTCGATCGACTGAGACGATGAGCTCGATGCCTCTCTCACGCGCCTTGAGCGCGACAACATCGATCGCGTTTTCCACCGTGCTGAGCGGCTCAAACACGCTCTCGTCGAGCTCCATGCGGCCCGCCTCGATCTTCGACAGATCGAGCACGTCATTGATGACAGAGAGCAGTGCCTCACCACTGAGCTTCACCGTGCGCGCGAACTCGCGTTGGTTGGGCGCGAGCTTGGTTCCGAGCAGCAGGTCGGTCATCCCGATCACGGCGTTGAGCGGCGTACGAATCTCGTGACTCATGTTCGCGAGAAAGACGCTCTTGGCGCGATTGGCGCTCTGCGCAGCCTGCATCGAAAGCTCGAGCTCACGCGTGCGCTCTTGGACAAGGCCTTCGAGGTCTGCGTTCGCGAGCTCGACGCTTCGCTGACGTCGCAAGAGAAACCATCCGAGTACAAGCAACGCAGCGAGGAACACGGCGATCGCAGCGTTGATCCACTGCACGCGCGCGCGATCTTCCGAGAGCGATCGGGATGTCTCAGCGCGGATCTGATCCAAGCGCCCGAGCATCGTTTCAAAGAGCGCGTCGAAGCGCTGATCGGCGTCTTCGCCAATGCCACCACCACTATTGCGCGTGGCCCATCGCTCCTCCGCCAACACGCGAAATTGTCCGAGTTCATTCTCCAGCAGGACAAGCGCGTCGTGCCGCGAGCCCACCATCGGTTCGAGCTCGCCAAGGCCGGGGACCGAGCCACCGCGCAACGACGCACGCGTGACCTCCAGGGCCTCGTCAAAGCGCGGATAGACATCGCGCTCCACCACGACGCTGCCATCGTCACCGAGTGCTTCCTCAAACCAGAGATGCCCCGTCGCAAGGTTGCGTGCGACGCGATCGGGCACAGCGATCTCGGTCTCGTGTGTGGCGATGGCCTGGGTGGTGACGAACTGGCCCCAGACGACGGGAGCCAGCACCAAGAATGCGCCCATCCCGAGCGTGACGCTCAGCGCTCGTGTGCTTCCACGTTGCATCACATTCCCCCTCTTGCAGAGCCACCGATCCACCACTCGAAATACGCATCGTAAAGCGGGTGAACACGCACGCCGCCGTCGAGCCGAACATCACTTGAGAGCTCGACCACAAGACCGCCGTTCAAGCTCCAATCGAGTTCAACCTCGCGCTCAAGCGCGACGCGCAGCACGGTCTCTGCGAAGGCCGAGAGTGGACCGACAAGCGTGTGCCCGGTCGTTGCACTCAGCAGCCCAACGAAGTGCCGATCCGAGCCGTCCGCAAGCCAGTCGATCTCCACTTGCACACCCGCGTCAAAGCCCTCGGGAAGTGCGAGCGCAATCGGCATCGCAAGCCCCGCACTGATGCCCTCCCCTCCTGCAGGAGGCAGCCCAACCCACGGCAAGAGCCCTAGAGCAAACCCATCCTCGTCGTTGCCGAGAAGGTTCCACTTCGCACGAAAGCGGAGCGAGGGGTCGGCATGCGCACCGTCGCGATCGACGATCGCCGCGTTCCAGACGAACTGCAGATCCACCGCGTCGTGGATGCGACCTTCCACGTCATCGTCGCGAAGTCGATGTGGTCCTCGACGTTGGTGGGCGTGAGGCGATGAACACCGTGGGCAGCATCCGCCTCCAGCTGCCAACTGCCCCTCGGCACGCTGCGCGCCGACTCCGTAACGTCAGGGCGATCCGTGCTCAACGCACGCTGCGCCATCACCCCGCGAGCCCCAACGAGGAGCAGGACGGCGCATACCAACGCTCCGTCCTTCACAACCCCGCCAAGACTCGGTCTGCACCAAGTCCGCGTCACCTCCGAACAGTGCGCGTGTGAGCAGAAACACGGGTAAGAATTTCTTCAACCTAGCCTTAGACAGAGCGTTGCTTTCATCGGTCTTGACAACCACGCCCATTCCGGTACTTTGCGCGCCCCTCGCCCAAGTAGCTCAGTTGGTAGAGCAGGGGATTGAAAATCCCCGTGTCGGTGGTTCGATTCCGCCCTTGGGCACAAGAAAACCCCTGTGATTCACAGGGGTTTTCGCTTTCCGTCGGTTGGGTCAAGAGTGCTCTGGTGTGACGTTTGGTGTGACGGAGACGAGATGGGCGATGTCTGAGGGGCCTCTTGAGAGCCTCACCGACGAGTGTTCGATCTGGCTGTCTATTAGGAATCTAATATCTTCATTGCTATAGTAATGAAGTGAATGCCCAAGCCACAAAGCAGACCGCCAGAGACACCGAGCGCATCGGCGTACGCGTGCGCGATCTGCGCAAAGCCCGTCGTCTCTCGCAAGACGAGCTCGCGCAGCGGCTCGGGCTCTCGCAGCCGCAGCTCAGCCTCATTGAGCGGGGCCAGGCATCGCTGACGGCCGAGAACTTCCTACGCGTCTTGCGCATCTTCAACGTCGGCATCGATCTCTTCGCGATGACCGCTGAGAGCGACGACCCGCTCCAGAACGCGCTGGCGCGGCATGGCGCGAGGCATCTCGTGGAGAGCGAGGCGGCGGTACCCGAACATCTCAACGAGCCGCTTGAGGCCGTCTGGGAGGTGCTGCGCAACCCAACCTCTGCGCGCCACATCACGGCGCTCGTTCCGGTCCTCATTGCGAACATCGACCGCATCTCGCTGAAGGAGCTCGCCACGCGGCTCGCGCAGCAAGGTCGACAGGCGCGGCTCGGGTGGCTTCTCGAATCGCTTCCGCTGGCCATCGAATAAGCAGGGTCGCCACAACAAGCTGCAGACCAACGCAGCGCACGACGTGCAGTCTTGTCCGCGCAGTTGGTGCTCGAGAGTGCATTGCTCAAACCTCCTCCAGCGAGCGATCCCGTTGACCCGCTCGACCCCGACATCCGGACGACCAAGTCGATGGAGCGTGTGTTCGCGGAGGCGTCGCCAGAAGCGCGGCGATGGCGGATTGCGACGAGCATCACCGCGAGCGACTTTGCGGACGCGTTGAAGGCAGCTTCACGAGCTGGTCGATGAACGGCTGGACTTGTCCTCGTGTCCAGTTTCGAATCTCGTCCACTAGTAATGGACAACGGGTTCAAACAATCTTGTCCGTGTCGACATCCCGTGTGGGCGCTTCCAGACGCCAAGATTGTCGTGTCGCTGGTACGACAATCTTGGTCAGTGGACTTGAGTTCGCCGCCGACAGAGAACTCGCCAAGCGAGTTGCATGAAGCGCCCTATGCGCTTCGGTCATCTTCCTCAACTTGTGTCTCTCAGCGCCGCACCTGAGCACTTGGAGTCACCTCCAAGGCCCGCCCGCAAGCCACTGCGTCTCCATGCTTGCACCCGACCGCGCACACGCGAGCGGGGCCTCAACGAAGCTCCGAATCCTCGCGACGGTGGCCTCGAGCGTCTCGCCATTTTGAACGCCTGCCTTGCGTATGAATCCGGTCCACTGCGAGCGCTTGGAAGCGTCTGTTGAGAACACGTCCGTCAGAGCGACTGGGAGCTCACTGGGAAACTGCGTGCGTCGACGCTCGAAGGTGTTGCGGATGGCGCGCACGAGAACTGAGCCCTCGAACTCGAAGTCGCGCGCCAGCAGGGCGAGGTCGTAGAAGTCCTTCATGCGCGTATTCGCCATCCCGAGCTGAACCATCGCATCGAGCTTCTCTGCGACGACCGTCTCGCGTGGATAAGCTCGCAGCCTCGGCGCTGGAAAATCGAGCACCGTTGGGAAATCGACCTCCGCCGCATAAGGCGTGATCGCGTCGCCGAAGCCGATGTCGACTTGAACGCGTACCTGCGCGCTCGTGATTCGCGCGATCATCTCGATGCGGTGGCCGCCGTACTCTTGTCCTTCGCGGATGGCTCCGATGGACAGCGACGCGGCATCAAAACGAACGCCATCGTCGGGGACCGATGTCGCGAGCACGCTGGCGAAGATGCGCAGCAAGTCGTCTTCGGCCGAGCTCCCAAAGCCGAGCAAATCAATATCCCTCGTCGCGCGATGAGCGTTGCCTGTCCACGCCGTGAAGAGCGTCGCGCCTTTGACGACGAACTGCGCTGCGTAGTCGGATGCCGCGAGTCGATAGAGCAGTCGCTCATTCACGTAGCGCGTGAGCAGAAGCTGGAAGTCCTCACCACGCGTGCGTGCAAGATGAAGCAGGCGCGCACGAACGGATGCGCCGATGTCTTTGGGTTGCGTCGCAGTCATGAGAGCGCCTCCAGATACGGCCGCATGAACACAAGCACACGATCCGCGCGCGCCGCAGCAACGAGCGCGTCGACCGTTCCTTTGCGCTTGCGCAGGTAGTCTTTGAGCGCGCTGATCGGCACCTCCATGCCGACATGCCGACGATAGCGAAAGCAGTCCGCAACCGTCTTGGCGGGCGTGGTGAGCGTCACTTTGACGCCATCGATCACGCGTCGCTCAAGGCCGTGCGTTCGCGCTGCGCCGCTCGCATGAACAATCTCAAGCTTGGACGACTGGATGCTGGGCGTGCGCGCCTCGCGATCAATCAGCAGCCAAACGGCGTGTGGAACCTCAGTTGTGAGGCCGTGCACCTGCAGCGCGCTGAGAAGACAAACTGCGGCGTGGGGGACGCGCTTGCTGACATCGGCGAGCGAGCTGAGCTCGGTGACATCTGCGGAAGCGAGCCGGTAGAGGCCGCGGTCAATGCGCTCCAGCTCACCGCTCTCGCAGAGACGCTTCAGGTACACGCGCGGCACGCCGATCGCGTCGAGATCGAGTGCCCGAATGGGCCCTTTCTTGGCGAGCTTCAGCAGGAGCTGACTCTTGGTGTGGGGTGGCATCGATGTTACTAAACGTACTCTATAGTGAGTTCGGAACAACATTGAGTAACAACGCCGACACGACCACAAGCAGTTCGAATTGTCGCCGCAGTGAGGCGACAATTCGAAGTTCCTCAGACTTGCTGCCTCCGCAATGTCCATTCCGCCTCCTTCGGGCCAACGCAGGTGAGGCGGGCCGTGTGCTCCCCGAATCGTGAGCAAAGAAAAAGGGGCGGCCATCCGCCCCTTTTCTCATCCGATCTCTACACGGCCTGCTGCTGCGCGTCGCGCCTCATCGCTGCTGTGCGCGTAGAGCGCAGTCACGGCGATCGAGCGATGCGCGGCCATGTCTTTCACAACATGGATGGGTGTTCCTGCCGCGAGCTGATTGCTGATGAAGCTATGTCGAAGATCATGAATGCGGAGCGTTGGGCGCCCGAGCTTCACCCGAAGCTCCATCCACCGATCGAGCAAGAACCAATACGAGAACGGAAACGGTGCCGGGTTGCTGGCTAGCGCCGTTCGCAGAAACCTTTCAGCTGCGTTGTTCAGCTCGACAACGTGAGGATGTCGCCCCTTCATCGCTGATGCCGGGTAGCGCACCACGTGTCTTGAGAAGTCGATCCACGCCCGCTCAGTGCGAAGCGCGGAGCCGATGCGTAGGCCGGTATTCGCGACGTAGCCCAGGACGGGCCGGACCTCATCGGGCGCGAGGTCGAGCAGGCGCTTGATCTCATCAGGCTCAAGCAGTTGCCAGCGCTCGCGCGCTTTCCAATGAGGCGTTCGAAGATTGCGAGGCAGCGGCGGCAGAGCGATGTAACCAGACTCCTCTGCGTACTTCAGGATCTGGCGTAGCGAGCAGAGAATCCGATTGGCAGTCTCGTGATCGAGATCGCTTGCGCTGAGCTTGTGCTTGAAGGTGAGCAGGTCCTTTCCGGTGATGTTGCCGATGGGTGTGTCGATGCCGAGTGCATCGCCGATGTAGTTCTTGAAGTGCTCGCGGATTTTTCGTCGGTAGTCCTTTGCGCGACCCTCGCGCTCTTTGTGTTCGATGAGTTCGGCGGCAACACTGCTCAGCCGTGGTGTTGGACCTGCGACGTGCTCTCGATAGAGCGCATCGACGTACTCGATCGCCGCGCGCACAGCGGCGTCGCGACCTTCTTTGCTAAGGAGAGTGCGATCTGATCGAGTCATCCACGGTGCGCGATGGTCCAGACACCACCCTCGCGATCCGCGGTCGACGATCGAGACTTCAACCCCTCCTGGTGTAGTGAACCGGTGTCGTCGTTCCTTGGTTTTCATCGAGCCTCCCGGGACGCAAGGCGCGTCCGGGGGCTGATAGGTGGAATCCAGCAATTTCTACGCGCTCACGGCTTGGTGCGTTCCTTGTGCTTCCGCAGGTCGGCTTCGATCGCGAGGGCCTTCAGGTTTGGCTTCTTCGGTGTGGTGCGCCGTCGAGTTGGGCCGAGGTGTCGGCTGTCGAGTTGCTCGCGCACATGCTCTTCGGCGTACCAAGATCGTCCACCCCGCGCTGCGCGCAGCGAGGGTCGAATGTTTCTCTCAATCCAGCGGCTCGAGACGCCAAGTGTCTTGGCGAGCTGCTCCTTTGTGAGCCGAGTTGTGTTGTCTTCGGTGTGCGCCACGAGGGCGCTCAGCGATGCGGCAATGCTCTCCATGGCCACCGCGATTCGATCCGCGTGGCTTGGCTGTTCGGCCGGGTTGGCCAAGACGTCTGGGGGCATAGTGACTCGTCAAACGGTTGAGTTGCCCGTACCGGGTCGCAACAGAATGCTGACGACGCCGGAGATCGTTCTCCGCGGTCGATGACCGTTCGTTCCCCGCGAACTCGAGAGCTCAGCGTGGGCGATGTGTCGATTTTTGTCCGGGGTGGGGCCTTGGTTGGCCCCACCCCGGGGTCGGATAGCGGCACTACTACAGAGACGCTTTGCTCTGCTCCGCTACGCGACCATCGATGCCGTGACTATTGATGTCCCTGTGTACCGCGCTCCTTTCGCGATGATGTGTGTTGGGGGGGTAGGGAGGTAGTGCGGGGGCCCGCACTACCGACCGGTCGCGCCGGAAATGGCACGATCAATTTGGCGCATACGTCGCCTGCGTGAGGAAGCAGAAAGGCTTCGTTCCAGTTGGCGACCGTGGCGTGGCGAATGCGCCGTTACGGACTGGATCGTTTGCTGAACGACTTCAAGAGGATCGAGGAACAGCTCTGCCACGAGAGCCGATGCCATGGTTCGAAAGAGGGGACTCCGATCGGGTTCGCCGAGGAAAGCGCTGATGCGTTCCTCAAGCTTGTCGGGAAGCGTTCGCACATCGCGCTCGCCAATAGACTTGCGCAGCCACACGATTGGCCCGTCCCTCAAATCGTGCATCTCGACTGTTTTGTCATGATTGAGAGACCATCCCGCTGTGTGGATCAGACTGGAAATTCGGCGGAACGCGGCCGCCGCGGCTTGGGGATCAGAGGCAAGAATCAAGATGTCGTCTGCGTACCGAATCATTTTCGCTGACGCGTCGGTGGCATGTTTGAAAGGGAGATCGAGCTCAACGCTCGCCACCGCGTTGGAAAGCAGCGGAGCAATGATCGACCCTTGATAGAGTGCGTGGAGCGGCGGAGTCAAACGACCTGGCGGAAACAAGATGGGCCCGCAGCGCCTTTCCAGAGACGGGTCTCCGTTCCAAATGGGAGCGGTGCAAAACCATATGCAGAGTCGAATGATGCGCTCGTCCGAGATGCCAAGTTTTCGAAGCGCCTTGGCACACTGGTCTGAGCTGATGGATCGAAAGAAGTTGGCAACATCAACGCGCGCGGCATGAACAAGCCCGCGCCGGATAGAACGGCGGGCGCTGAGAAGCCCTGTGAAACGATCACGTTGTCGACGATAGGCGTGCGCGCCGGGGCAGAACAACGGATCAAGTGCTGTCGCCAATACTTCAACGACAGCCTGCTGCATGAACCGCGAGGTGTGGTCGTGTGCGTAGACCTCACGTGTCCTAATTCGCAAGGGGAGCACCGGGGGACAGTCGACATCGACACCGTCCCCGATGGCGAGGAGTAGCTCCCTAATGTCTTCGCAGAGTCCCGGCAATTCATGCTTGCTGATGCCCTCGGTATAGAGCGGGTGCCGAGCGACCTCGCCGCCGCTCATGAACTGATCGTCGCGTCGAACTCGTCGAGCGGCCCTCGCCAGGTTCTCTGGCGCGACGATGTCTTCGATTTTCAAGGGTGCTCTGCCGATAGCTTACCTCCTCAATGATTTTGTTTGTCATTTGAGACTCTCCGTCTCTGCTCACTTACTGTTAACACCTGTATTTACAGTGACAAGATCTCCTTGAGATCTTTTTAGACACGGTATAACGACTGCTATATGACGACATCAGCATGGTGGCCGAGGAAACACGAAAAGCTCGTCGCCGAGATGATCGAGCACTACGGAAGCGACGAGCTCGTCAAAGAAGTGCTCCTTCACATGGCGCTTGATTCGATCGCGACGTCACGGCGCTTGTGCCCCCCGCCACTCACGCCCGACGAGCCGCAGGAGGCAAAACATCTCTCCGCAGAGGAGATACTCACAAATGCCTTGCGGCCCTATAGCTTGAGGGTGCGTCAGTACTTTGAAGGAAGACCGAGCACGCTGGTGTTGTCCGCGGCAAGTGGAGTTGTTGCCATCGGCGAGGAGCCAGAGAACATCGTAGAAGTGGGTGAGAGCCCAGTTGCCGCAAAGCTCAGCATCCTCAAGCACCGAACAAGGGGAGCCGCGGTGTTCTCTATCGGGCTTGATGACTTCGAAGGCGCAGACTCGAAGTATCAGCTCGCGTTCTTTGTCTTGTGCTCAGAGGAGCGAGTCCTGGTCGTAACCAAAGCCGAGCTGATGATGATGGATGCGCACCTGCGCACCCAACCCGCATCGACTCATGTTGGGCGCTTCAGCCGGGGACCAGGAAACCGACTTCGATTCAGTCTCCCGAAGACGGGCACAGGCCTCGACCTCACGACACGCGTTTCAGCGCGTCTCGGCTGAGAACCTGGACCTAGCCATTCTTGGGCGAAAGCTGCGTCTTCTACTTGAATCAAGGAAACAGAACACGAGCCCTGTTCCGAGCGATCCAACCGGACACAAGCAAGCCTTCCGCCCTGCGCCATCACAGCGCCCCTGCGACGAAACACACGCCATCCACTGCATGGCAGTAGTCCGCCTCCCAAGCGCGCAGCAGCTCATTGAGCAGCGCGATGGCCGCAGGCCCAGCATCGTCTCCGCGCTCTCTCGCCATCTCCAAGATCGCCGATGCGAGTGGCCACTCTCGGTAGATGGGAACGCTCACCTCGCGGCCGTTCGTGAGCACCTCGATGCGTGTGCCGTGTTGCTGTGCCCAGAGCGTGAATCGGCCTGTCGTCTCGAAGCTTGTCTCGGTCGCTTCGAGGATGGCGATGCGTCCCGCGACGCGCACTTCGTAGTCGTTGTTGGCCTCATCGTAGAAGCCGACGATGGAGCCGCTCACGCGTCGCACACGTTGGTCGCGGAGGAAGCGCTCAAGGCGTGCTGACGAGAGTGCGCGGTCATCATTCGAGCGCGCGGTGTCGGCGATCCAGGCGCAGATGATGTCGGAGAAGCCGACGCTCACGAGGTAAGTGCAGACCTCCTCGTACTGGCCGCCAGTGAGTGCTTGTTGCGCACGCTCAAGCGGCGTTGGCTCGATGACCGCGGGAGGGACTTCGGGCTCGGGTTGCGTAGACTCGGTGACGCTCTCGGGTGCGGACTCGATGACTGCGGGAGCAGGTGGCGTTGGATTGCTCGTGCAGCTCGCAATGCAGAAGATGATGACGTGGAGCGTGATTAGCCTGGCTTGGGGCGACATGGAGACCTCGCTTGGGATGAAGAAAAAGCTCCACCTCGAGGTCTTCTCGAGATGGAGCTGAGGGGAGTTGTTTGCTGGTGTGTGAGAGCGGGCTTCAGCGCCTTCGCGCGAGCACGGCGCTCTCCATCTCGATCTCGTTGTCGTCTCTCATGCGGCGCACGAGAGCTTCTTCTTCGGGACCGAGGCGCACGGCTTCAAGGCCATCGCGATCGCGGTCGGTGATGATGAAGAGGTCACCATCGACCTCGATGAAGCGCGTCCGATAGACGCGGCGTCGCTTGAGCTCGCGTGGCCCCGCATCACTCTGCGGCATGCCTTGCTCCAGGTGCGCGCTCCTCATCGGAGAGCACATCAAGCAGGCGGCTCACGTCTCTTCGCGAGGCCACATCGAGTGCGCAGCCGAGGCGGTGCGCGATGAAGGCGTTGGCTGCATCACCACGATGTCCAAGTGCCTGCGCCTTGCGCCAGAGAGCGCGCTTCTGTGCATCCGTGGCGAGCATCGGAGTCACGTTCGTGGGCTGCGCTGCATGCCTGCGATCAGGTGCGTGCTGCGCTGCTGGGATGGCGAGGTCTTCCTCCTCGCCAAGCTCTTCGAGTGAGAGCATGTGGATGTTGCAGAGGTCGCGAAGTGCACGCGCTTTCGCACGTGTCTCTGCAACACGGAGCAAGTGCTTGGCGACGCGCTTGCCGACGTTCTGTAGGCTCGCATCGCCAAGGCCCGTGAACAGGCCGGGCTTGCCGCGTGCGATGGCGCGCACGACGGCGGTCTGTCCGTTCGTGTCTGTCGGCATCTGAAGAACGGTGGTCGCGATCTCATCGAGGCCGAGCTCGTGCGCGACGGCGAGCAGGCCTGCGTAGGTGATGAACTCGCGCTCGCCGATGACGGCGCCCGCGTCGTTCTTCACCGCGATGCGCACGATGGTGTGCGGTGGAATCAGGTTCGTCGGGCGCGATGATGCGTGCTTGTTGTGCTGCATGTTGCCTCGTTGAAGTGGGTTTGAAATGCACTGCGTGGAGGGCTTCGCTCAAGCGTGTTGCTCAAGAGCGGAACCGCATGAGGCCAGCGTCGGCGAAGCTGAATGCGCCTTCGCCGCCGATGATGAGATGGTCGAGGAGTCGGATGCCGAGCAGCTCACCTGCAGTGCGCACACGCTCGGTGAAGTTGATGTCGTCGCCGCTCGGTGTTGGGTCGCCGCTTGGGTGGTTGTGCACGAGCAGCAATGCCGAGCAGGCGTTGAGCACGAGCGGCCTGTAGACGTCGGTCGGTGTGACTGCGCATGACGCGATGCCGCCGCGACACACGCACTGCCGAATGCGCACGCCGTTGCGAACATCGAGCCCCACGATGTGAAGGCTCTCCATCGTGTCGGCGCGAAGGAGCGGGACATAGTGATCGGCCACGCACTGGCTTGAGGTGATGCGCGTGCCGAGAAGCTCCTCCGCGCGACCTCCCGTGCGGATGAGTGCACGCAGCGCGAGCACCTTGTCGGCCACCTTCGCAGGCGGCACCACAGACTCATCGAGCAAGTCGCGGGGAGTCAGATGCGAGGGCAGTGCAGCCCTCGGCAAGATGGTCCGCACGAACTCATCGATGCTCGTTGGCCCCCGCCTCACGGAGCACCTCCGAAGAAGTGCTCACGTGCCGCGTCGAGCAGCGCGATGAGGAAGGGACGCGCCGGTGGAAGACGCACCAACGGCACGTCGATGTCGTGCGCTTCGGAGGGGAGCTCCGCGTTGATCGAAGTGGGCTTCGTGAAGCCAAGAGGCACGATGAGAGCGCCTGCGTTGTGCACCACGGGATGAAGCACGAGCTTCACAAGCCCGCGACACTGCGCGCCCTCGTACGTGACGACGACGTGCCTCTCAGTGACGAGCACACACGACGTTCGAAACGCCCTCACCTCGCGCACGAGCGCACGAAGCTTGAGCGCACTCACCGAGCCGCGAATACCGAGTGTGATGACGCGACCCGGATAGGCCGCGAGTGCTTGACCGAGCAGTGCAACATCGAGCGCGAAGCAGTGATGCGCACGAGGCTCGGCTGTCTCGGCAACACGCAGCGCAAGCGATGCAGCCGTCTCGTGCTGCGTGCGCGCATGCTCCTCGCGAAGCAGGCGTGGGCGCGCCTCAATCGCGCGAATGAGCGTCTCCGCATCGAGCGGCCCGTCATCGAGCTGAAGAAGCGCTCGCAGCTCCCCCGTATGCTCTGTATGCCGTGTGTGCTCCGTACGCGCGGTGTGCTCCGTATGCTCTGTATGCACGTTCGCGAGCCGCACGAGTTCCGCGCTCGCACCCTCCACGCCTGCGTGATGCAGGCTCACGAGCGAGCGCAGATGCGCCAGCGTGAGAGGCTTCAACGACGCCATGGTGGCCTCGCCTCATCGTCGTAGTTCGTTGGGTCTTCGGCCCAACTTGGAAGGCCTGTCTCGCGTCGCACCAGCGGTGCACCGGCATGCGAGACGGGCTGTGCTGCGATGGTGGATGCGCGCGCAGATGCGGCGCGAAGTGGGTCGAAGCCTGTGGCTACAACCACGCCCGCGAGCACCTCGCCGCGGTCGACAAAGATGACGCCGCTGTAGAGGCAGCCGGTGTTGGAGATGATGCGCAGATCATCAGGCGGCTCGACGATGGGCTTGATGCGCTCGATGGCATCGCGGCTCTTCTCCAGCGCAAAATCAAAGGCGAGCACGAGCATGACTGCACAAAGACAGTGAAGGGCGGACGACCCGTGCTTGAGAGCGGCACGAAGTTCGTCGTGATGTGCTGCTCCTCCATCGACATCGCCATGCTCGGCACAAGCACCCCCTCGATCCGCACATAGCGTGAGGGCGGCGCGCCCGCCTCGACTTGCGCCACGTTCATTGGTGTCAGCGTGCCCATGCTCCACGCATCGAAGGCGAAGTACCCCGCCACGCAGAGCAGCATCGGTGCAGCCACGCCAAGCATGAGCGAGCCGCGGTTGTTGCGAATCCACACATCGGCACCGGCCGATTGCGTCGCTTGCCAGCCCATCGCCAGACGCAGCGGAACGACCAAGATCATTGCCGGCAACATGAAGCCGAGCAGCGTGCACAAGAACGTGAGCTGCACCTCATAGCTACCCATCATGGCCATCTGCGCTTCGGCGAGCCACGCGTAGGGGCCTACGTAGTTCCATGCGCAGAAGCCAGTCGCGGCGAGCGCGAAGAGAAGGGAGACGATGCCGATGATGCGGACGAGCAACATGCCGATGAGGTAGCCGCTTTGTCGTCGCAGGTCACCTCACGACCAACTCACATCACTCACTCCGCGCCTCTCAAAGCCAGCGGATCAGCGCGTGATGGGCCCGCGACGGATGCGTGAGAGCAGCACCTCCGGCGTCTCAAAGAGCATCACGTCTTCGCCGCCTGTGCCGGGCTTTCCACGCTGCGTGGTCACAAGGACTGTCTTACCCCGCGCAACGCGTTGACCGTCGCTCACCGTGGTCACCTCATAAGCCACGCCCACACGCGACTCGCTCTCGGTGAACCAGGCTGCGACCTTGAACCTCTCGCCGTAGCGAAGGGGGCGCACATGCCGCGCGCGTGTCTCGATCACGTAGAAGCCGAGGTGGAGCGGGATCATGTCCGTCACATCGATCTCATGTGCACGAAAAAGCGCCGTGCGCGCGATCTCGAAGTATTTGTAGTACCAGCCGTGCCAGACGACGAAGAGCGGGTCGAGGTCGTGAAAGGGGGCTTCGAGCTCGACGAAAATCGCGTCTTTTGGGGCCTTTTCGCGCATGGAGCGCGCTTCGATCGCTTCGCGGGAGGACATCCCGTCTCTCTATCATGGGGAGCTTTCGTACACGCTGTGCGCAAGCTGATTGACGCGGGCGAGGCGACCCATGGATGCTCTTCGCAACCCATCCGGCCCGGCCGCCCAAGGAGTTCCATGCAACACAGACCTCGCCTGATCATCGCTTCGTCGGTGATGACGACCCTGCTCTTCGGAGCCTGCACCCCCACGCCTCCGGTGACGTTCCGCGACTCGAGCCGTGTGGATGCGTCCACCGGTGGAGCTCCGGATACAGGCCGCTCCAACATCGATGCGGCCACGCCGCCTTCACCGGATGCAGGCCGTGATGCTGCGACGGCGGATGCAGGACCAGACGACATGACCCCGACGATGCCCTACGAGGGGCCCGTCGAAGGTGTCGCGACAGGTGTGGTCACCGATGCACGCAGTGGCGATCCCATCGTGGGCGCACGCATCTCGCTGACGGGCTCCCTCGCGGAGACGACGACCAATGCGGAAGGCGCCTACGCGCTCGACATCGGACCCGGCGACTACGTCATCCACTTCAGCCGTGAGGGTTATGTCGCCTCGCATCGGCGCCTTCATGTCGATGGCTGGGAGCGCGTCGCGATCAACGCAACGCTCTTGCCCTCGGGCCCTTCGACTGCAGTCAACAACGGCACGGGCGGCACGATCTCCGTTGATGGAACGCGCGTCACGATTCCCGCAGGCGCGATCACGGACAGCACCGGAACAGCTGTCGGAATGGGCATGATCACGGTCACGCCGATCGATCCGACGTCCGACCTCGATGGCGCACCGGGCGACTTCGAGGGCGTGCCAACGACGGGCATGCCCGTGCCGATCGTGAGTTTCGGTATGGTCGATATCGATGTGCAAACGCCCTCGGGGCCAGGCGGTCTCGCGACAGGCACCACAGCGACGATCACCGTGCCCGTTGGCGACATGCCCACGGACAATCCGGACTTGATGGAGGGCGAGTGCATGCCCTTGTGGTGGTTCGATCCAGACCTCGGCGTCTGGGTTGAAGAAGGGCGCGCCTGCGCCGCACGTGACCCGATGACGGGTGGCCTTGTGCTCGTTGGCAACGTGGGTCGTCCGGGCGTGTGGAACTGCGACGTGCCTGTTCAACCCGTTTGCTACACGGGCACCGTCACAGATTGCGGCGGCATGCCGATTCCAGGCGCGGAGATTCGCCTCACGGGTGGAAGCGTCACCTCGTCCATGACGACGCGCACCGACTTCGATGGCCACTTCGAGATTCGCGGCGCAGCCCGTCGTGGCGCGATCGTCGAGGCCACGGTCGTCGTCGGGGGCAACACCTACGTTGAGCAGACTGACTTCATCAACGGCAACCCCGCCACGTGCACGCCTGCGCCCGGGCTCGCCTTCCCCTTCCGCTATGTCAGCGGCTCGGTGAGCGGCAGCGGCTTTGAGATTCACAACTTCATCGGCGGCTCGGATCGCGTCGTCACCTCCCGCAGCGGCAATGCGCGCTTCTGGGATCTCGTGCGCGGGCCCGTGCCTTACAGCCTCACCTGCAATGGCGCGCCGACGAACGCATTCGAGACGCCTCCGGCAGACATGGCGCCGTCGTCGTCGTCGATCGATGTCGGTAACCCTGTGACGCTCACCGCGGGCGGCATGCCGACGGACCTCGTGCGCACCCGTGTGGCCTCCGCGCTCACTGGCTACGCGACCAACTTCGATCGCCTGCTCCCGGTCGCGCCCGCGTTCGACGTCGACATCCGCGGCGCAGCGGGTGCAATGCCCCGCACACGTCTTCCGGGCGCCCTGCGTATGCCGGGCCCGACCTACACCGTCACCTCGCCGGCTGCAGGGGCTCGTACCTACCCCGCAACCAGCATCCCACTTCGCTGGACACCCGCTGCCGATGGCGGTGAGATGGCCGTGATGATCTTCTCGACCGCGGACGCGTCCAACAGGGCCTACGCGCGCCTTGTGGATGACGGCTCACAAGACATCTCGCTCGCCAGCTTCCCCGGGATTCGCGGTGCAGTGACGATCTGGGTCACGCGCACGCTGAACCGCTACGAGCGTCTGCCCATCGGCTCCGCAGTGCGCCTTAGCGGTGTCCAGGTCTACACGTTCGACGCAACGATTCTCTGATCCGCAGCGTACCGAAACAATGCAAAAGCCCACCGAAAGGTGGGCTTTTCGTTTCCGTCCGAGAAGAGACGCTTGAGCCAGATTCAAGGAGGAGGCGGCGCAAGCACATTGCCCGATTCGGTGTCGGGCACGCCGCTCGAGAAGAAGGGCATCGCCCCAAAGGTGTTCTCCGTGACCGAGCCGCCCATCGCCTGAAACCACTCAATGTTCGAGGCGAAGCCCAGCCCAAGCAGCGCGTTGTGCTGAATGACCGCATCGATCGGCTGATAGGTCTGCACCTGAAAGCGAAAGCCCGCGCCCGTCATCAGGTTGTCCTCGATGCGGATGCCGCGATCGCCCGCGAAGATGCCGATGGCCGTCCCCGGGTTCCAGACAAAGACATTCGAGCGCAGCGTGATGCCGTGCTCGGCATAGACGAGCCGTGTGTCGACACGCGGCGTCGGCACCGCATCGTAGACTTCGCTGCCCAAGAGGCTCTGCGTGATCACGCAATCCGGCATCGATGTTTCAAAGCTTGAGAAGGCCAGGCCGCGAAGCTCAACCCCTGCGGCGCTCGACCGAAAACGAACACCGCGCAGCTCGATCTCCGGCCCTTCAATGAGCGGCAGAGGGACGGCGCGCATGCCTGCGGGCATCCCACCAAAGGTCTTGGTGTTCGTGTTGCCATGACGGCCGGTCTGCGTTGTTCCGTCGATCACGACCGGACACGTGAGCTGAATCGGCTCGCTCACCTCGATGCGCCAGAACGACTGCCCCCGCACCGTGAGGTAACCCGTATCCGAGGGTGGGATGTCGAAGGTCACAACGTCGCGCATCGCACCGCAGCGTGCGTTCACAAACGCGATGACGGCCACGAGTGAGCCTGGTCCACTTGCACGCGTGTTGGTCACCACCAAATCCGCCACGAAGGCATCGGGGGCCGCGTAGGCATCGGTCGCAGTATCGGTCGCTTCCAGCGCAGCGTCGGGCAGGTTGAACGCATCGGCGTTGGGCGCTGGCGTTCCGCAAGCGAGCGCAAGGGCAGAGACAGCCAGCGGAGGAGCGAGTCGCGATGAACGCATGCCGCAAGGCTACGCATGTGGCGTGAATGAAGGAAGCCTCGTGCTCGATGTGCAACCAAAAGGTTGCGTGTCCAATATGCAACCTTTTGGTTGCATGTCCCCGCATCGCCGAAACGTGAAGAACCGCAACAGTGGACTTTCACATTCCGATCTTCGCCTCACACCGGGCAGACTGAAGCTCGCCCACCCTCGGAGGAACCATGTCCCGCCTCGCCCTTGTGCTCGTCCCCGCGCTCGCCCTCGCCCCCTCGCTCGCCTTTGCGCAAGAGGCTGAAGCGGCGCCCGCAGCCGCGCCCGAAGCCGCTGCGCAGGCCGCACCTGCCGAGTCACACAGCGCGATGTTCGCGCGCATGCAGGAGCGCATTCGCAACACGCCCACGTCGACAATCCTCACGACGAGCATCATCTCCAGTGTGGGTTTCGGGCCGGAGCTGCTCTGGGGTGCAGGCCTTCAGATGCGGCTCGATCACACGCCCGGAGGACAGTCATTGCGCGCAGGTGGATGGCTTCAGAGCGAGCTCATGACCGACGGCGGCGTGCGCATCGCAGCGGGCCTTCATGGCGGGCTTTGGATGATGGGGCTGCAGGTCGGTATGGCCTATCGCTTTGAGTCCGATCGCTACCTGAGCACGCTTGGGCTTCAGCTCGGAAAGACGATCGAGTTCGGCATCTTCCAGCTCGGCGGCCGCATCGTGATCCCCGTCGCGGACTTCGCCTCGATGTCGCAGAACGCCGCGCTCACACCCGCAGGCCTGGAGGGCGCCGTGTACCTCTCCGTGGGCTTGCCGACGATCCTCGAAGGCGAGGCGCAGAGCTGCGGCTGCTCGCATCGTGGTGATCACGCCGAAGAGTGATGCAGTGATTGCGCGGCGCGCATGATCGTGTGCTTCAATGCATCCATGCGCTTTGTTCCCGCAACGTTCGCGGCTTTGCTTCTCTGTGCCGCAGGTTGTGCAGACGGGCGCACTGGCCCCACCGATGGAGGCCCCGCCAGCATCGATGCGCGCATGAGCGATGCGCCGCGTCCGATCGGGACCGACACCGGGATGCCCGTCGTGACACCCGACACGGGTGCGATGTCTCTGCCCGATGCGACGCGCGATGTCGGGCCCTGCGTGGCCTCAGAATGCACGCCGGGTGCAACGGACCGAAGCGGCGGAAGCTGCGGCAACTGCGGAACACGCTCACGCGTCTGCGGTGCAGATTGCACCTGGGGCGCATTCACATGCGGTGGCGAAGGTGAGTGCGCAGTCGGCGCGAGTGAGTCGCTCAGCCAAGCATGCGGCGCATGCGGAAGCGGCACGCAATCACGCTCACGCACCTGCGGGATGGATTGCCGGTGGGGCGCATACGGCGCGTTTGGCGCATGTGGCGGCGCATCGTCCGAGTGTGCGCCTGGTGCCACAGAGACACGCATGCAGAGCTGCCCAGGTGCATGCGGCGGGACCCAACAGAGCATCCGAAGCTGTGACGGTGCATCGTGCCGCTGGGGCGCGTGGGGCCCCTGGGGCGCGTGCTCCGGTGGAGGCGGCGTATGCACACCCGGCGCGTCGCGCGCTTGTTCGAACGGCGATGCATGCGGTGTCGAGCGTTGCTCCGCTGCGTGTGCCTGGGGAACCTGCGAGCCACGTGATGCAGGCGGCTGCTTGCGCATTCGCCCCGGAACCTCAGGCCCGGCCGGCAACAACTACCAATGTTGCCCCCGCGGCGGCGGCGATTTTGGCTGGCAGTTCTGTCTCCCGACATGCGCGTGGAGCAGCGCATGTGATGCGACGAGCGCCTGCTGACGCGTTCAACGCGTGCGCGTCGTCCTCCGACGCAGCGTCTCTTCGGCGTTCAGCAGCTCTTCACGCAGCGTCTCGGCGTGAATCGCGATCGAGAGCGAAGAGCCGGCATACACGCCCCAGAGCATGCCGATGACTCTTCCCTCGGCATCGATGATCGGCCCTCCTGAGCACCCTGGTTCAGCCTCGGTATCGAGCACCACACAGTTGTGCCCCTCACCACAGGCTTGATCCGAGTTCGGGGTATGCGCGACGACGCCGGCGACAACGCCTTCGGTCGTGATGAAGTGCAAGCCACCAGGGTTACCGCCGAGCACCACGCGCTGACCGCGTACAAGCGGCCCGCTCCCGATCTCCAAAAGAGGCACAGGGATGAGCTCGCCCGTGACGCCATCGGTCGTCATCAACTCCGACTCGGGGACGAGAATCGCCAAATCGATATGGGTTGAAATGACCCGCACATGGGCAAGCACAGGCTCGCCTCCATAAGGCACCGCGCGGAGGCGCAGTACGCCCTCGACGACATGTGCATTGGTGACCACCACGCGTCTTCCCGCGAGCTCAGCCACCCAACCCGAGCCCACGCGACCATCCTCGCGTTCGAGCCGCACCATCGCGCGCACACAGCGATCGTGGGCATGCCGCAGGTCCGTCGCGCGCTCGAGCACATCCGGCTCAGCCACCTGCGCGTGACCCACGAGAGGGAGCGCGCCCCACGCCGCACATGCGAGAAGCACCGCTCGAATCCACAAGCGAAGGTTGGGCATGAAAGCATCCGACACCCGGAGCACGAAGGGTTTGGGTGTACTTTCAAAGAATGCGCTTCAAGTCGCCGCTCGCGCTCACAACGCTGCTCATCGCATCGAGCTGCGGAAGCGCCGAGCCGCGCGCAGCACAGGCGATCTTGCTCGAGTCGCAAGCACAAGACGTCGTGCATCGCGAGGGCTGCCCCGAGCGGCCGCGTCTCGGCCTCTTTGTCTGGGACGACGAGGGGCGCGATGCGACGCTCGCACTCGCCCAGGCGCAGGGCATCACCGAAGTCTATCTGCACGCCAATCTCTACTTCGTGGGCGAGCGCGATGAGGCAGTGCTCGCAGCGTGGATTCGTGAGGCGCATGCGCACTGCATCGAGGTCGAGCTGCTCTTCGGCAATGCCCGTTGGATGCAGCCCGAGATGCGTGCAGAGGCCGTGAATCGCATGCAATGGACAGTGGATTTCGCCGCGCGCCATCCCGATGCGCAGCCAAGTGGTGTGCACTGGGATTTGGAGCCGCAGCAGCGCGAGACGTGGAGCGACGAGGCCGCACACGCCGCGATCTTCGGTGAATTCCTCGACACGCTCGCCGCGATGCGACCCATCGCCACGAGTGCACAGATGCCGCTCGTGCTCGACATCGGGTTCTTCCTCGACGAGATGGAATTCACACGCGAGGGCCGCACGCGACCGATGCATGAATGGGCGATCGATGCGGTCGATCGCGTGGTCGTGATGGACTACCGCGATGAAGCAGGTCCGATGATCGAGATGGCCAGCAACGAGCTTCGCTACGCCTCAGAGGTGCACGTGCCGATACTGCTCGCGGTGGAGACGCGGCCAATCGAGGAGGGCGAGTACGTCACCTTCTACGAGGAGGGCCTGAGCTCGCTGCGCCAGGTGCTCGCCGAGGTACGCGGACGTGAGCAGAACAGCTCGGCTTTTGCGGGGCTCGCGATTCACGATCGCGTGGGCCTCGAAGCATTGGCGCCCTAAGCCAACCTCGGCGATCTTCGGCGGATGGACAACCCGCTGCTCCGCGATCGCTTCGTCGACTTCCTTCTCTACGAGGTGCTCGACATCGAAGCGCTGACGCGCCTTCCCTACTTCGCCGAGCACACACGCGGGGAGTTCGACCTCTACCTGAGCGCCGCGCGAAAGCTCTCACGCACGCGACTGTTTCCAACCTATCGCAATATGGATGAAACTCCGCCCAAGCTCGAGGCGGGGCGTGTGATCGTGCACCCCGAGGTGAAGCGCTTGTGGCGTGAGCTGCGTGAGCTCGGCGTCATCACCGCAACGCGCCCCAGTGAAGTCGGAGGCGCGCAATTGCCCATCACCGTGGCCGCCCTGGCGCATGCGTATTTGATGGCCGGAAACCTCTCGGCCTACGGCTACGCGGGCCTGACGACCGGCGCGGCGCATCTCATCGAGGCCTTCGGAAGCGATGCATTGAAGGCCACCTACATGGCCCCGATGTACGCGGGCAAATGGTCCGGCACGATGGCGCTCACCGAGCCGCAGGCGGGCAGCAGCCTTGCGGATGTGACCTCAAGCGCGACCCCTTCGGGCGATCACTTTCTTCTGCGCGGCGCGAAGATTTTCATCTCGGGTGGCGATCACGATGCGACGGAGAATGTCGTTCACCTCGTGCTCGCACGCATCGATGGGGCGCCGGCTGGGACCAAAGGCATCTCACTCTTTGTCGTGCCCCGCTTGCGGCCTGAAGTCAGCGCATCCGGTGCCACCGCGCTCGTGCCGAACGATGTGCAGGTGAGCGGTGTGATTCACAAGATCGGCTGGCGTGGCCTGCCCTCGGTCGCACTCTCGCTCGGCGATGAAGGGGATTGTCGTGGCTGGCTCGTCGGCCCTCCGCACGAAGGCCTGCGCTGCATGTTTCAGATGATGAATGAGGCGCGCATCATGGTCGGCATGAACGCGGCGGCGACGGCCTCGGTCGCCTATCACGCCTCGCTTCACTACGCGTCGGAGCGCACGCAGGGCCGCGCACTCACCGAGAAGAATCCGAGCAAGCCACCCACCGCCATCATCGAGCACGCCGATGTGCGTCGCATGCTCTTGCGTCAGAAGGCGATCGTCGAAGGCGCGCTCGCCTTGCTCGGCACAACCTCGCGCTACGCGGATCTCTCCGAGCACGCCGAGAGCCCCGCCGAGCGCTCACGCGCGAAGAAGCTTCTCGATCTGCTCACGCCTGTGGCGAAGACCTTTCCCGCCGAGCGCGGCTTCGAGTCGAACACGCTCGCCCTGCAGATTCACGGGGGCTACGGCTACTCCAGCGAGTACCTGCCAGAGGCCTGGCTTCGCGATCAAAAGCTGAACAGCATTCACGAGGGCACGACGGGCATTCAGGGCTTGGATCTGCTCGCGCGCAAGGTCGTCGCAGGAGGCGGTGAGACGCTCTCCCTCTTCGTGGAAGAGGTGCACCGCGCGATCGCAGAAGCTGAAGCCGCAGGCGTCGATGGCGATGCACAGAAGGTGCTGCGTGATGCTCTCGCGGAAGTCGTCTCGCTCACAGCACTGCTCGGTGAGCGCGGCATGCGCGGCGATGTGGAAGGCATGCTCGCGCACAGCGCAGACTTTATGGAGCTCTTCTCGATCGTCGCCGTCGCATGGCAATGGACGGTCATGCGCACCAAAGCCGCGGGGCTCTTGAAGCGCTATGCAGAGGACGCATTTGCGCAAGGGCTGGAGCAGTGCGCGCGCTATTGGTTCGCGACGGAGGTGCCGCGCGTGTCGCAGCTTGCGAAGCTCGCGGGCGGTACAGATCGATCTTATCTCGATATGAAAGCGATATGGTTCTGACTAGCGCTGGAAGGTGAGTGACTCAAGGCGCTCCACGCAGCGCCTCACGAGTTCGCGCGGCGAGTGGCTCTCTGCTTCGCGTGCAGTGAGCCATGCAGCCCAACCTTCGTCATGCACATCGCCACGCACGCGGGCATGCAGTGCACGCACTCGCTCCGCCAACAGCAAGCGTTCATCACGGCTCAACTGGCGCACTTCGATGGGCTTCACGCGGAGCAGTCGATGCCGCAGCATTGCGATGTCCTCTTGCGGCAGGCTCGTCACCTGCATCTCGATTTCATCGAGCAGCGCGCTGGCTTCTTCACGCAATGACTCAAGCGTTTCGGGTGTGAGCGCGAGGACAACGCAGGCGCGCGCAAGTGCACCACCACAGTAGAAGCCAAGCGAGCGAAGGGCAGTGCGTCGCTCCGCGCGCGAGACACCTTTGCGATAGAGGTTCTCGGCTTCATCGACGATGACGACAGGGCCCTCGCAACCTTCGACGCGGGCGAGCAACTCAAGCCAGAGCAAGAGGCGACGGTAGGCATCGCGTCGATACGAGGCGGATGCAGGCCTCTCGACCAAGTCGATCGTGGACAAGAGCGCGACGAGTGCACGCTCATTCAACGCGCCATCGAGGAGACATGCGGCGGCGTGTGACTTCACTTCCACATCGCTGGCGGCGAGCATGCGCAAGGACTCGGTCAGTGTGCTTCGTGCGTCGGCATTGGAGAGCCAGCGATCGAGACAACCAAAGACATTGGGGCTGCCTTCGACGGGGATGATCGTGCCCTCGAGCAAGCGTCGAAGATGACGCTGAGGGTTCCCCATATCCTCGTCGAGCCGCTCCACCGCGAGGCGCAAAACCGGTCGTTTGGATGCAAGGGCCCGCGCTTCAAGGTGCAGCAGATGATGCGTCTTGCCCGAGCCGTACGCGCCGCTGAGCACCGCGAATACCGAGCCATCGTTCGCTGAGGTTGCAAAGAGTTGATCGATGCGGCGATCCACCTCGTCGAGCCCGACCGTCAGCTCGTCGAGCGCCTCTGTGGGCGGCAGGCCTTGGCCCAAACGCAAGAGCGCACGAAGATTTCGTGCTTCGCCGTCGATGCTTGCTGCTCGGTCGGGGATGAACGCGCGATGCGGAGGCTCGGTGAGCTTGGCGAGCGTTGCATGTGGGCTCGGCCATGCATTCGGCTCACGCGTCGCGATGCGTGTTGCGAGTGCCTCATGCGAGAGCAGGCCGTGCTTGCGCGTGAGCATCGATTCGTAGCCGCAGACGAGAAGCTTGGCGGCCGTCATCCCGCTGCTTCGTGTGGCGCCTGCGATGCCGTCGGAGTTGTCGATCAACTCGCGCAGGACAGTTGTCGCAAGCTCGCGTCGTGCGGGCGAAAGATCGACGAGCGCTTCGCCATGGTCGAGGATGACAAGCGTTGCCCTTGCGCCGACTACGCGCATCACGCGCGTTAGCCCAGCCAATGTGCTCTTCGCCGTCGCTGGGCCAAGCAGACGAATCGCTGGCCCTGTACCCGCATCCAAGGGGCGCTCGAGTGCCAGCCATCGCTCAAGACGCGCAACGGACGTGTTCTGCGCAATGGACTCGATCACATCGCGACAAAGACGCCGCATCTCGCCGACCAAACCGGCCTCACGCGCACGTGAATCAAAGACGTCGAGCGCGCCGCGACCGTGCTTCTTCGCGAAGCCTTCCAGCACCGCGACGAGCCCCCTCTTGCGACCGCGCCCCGTCCCAATCTCGACACGCTCAGCGAGGATGCGCACGACCTCCGCAAGCCCGTGAAGCCCATGCTCTGCAAGGGAGGCGCGTGTCACGGCGTAGCCCTCGTAGAGCGATCGCACCGTCAGTGCAGAGAGCGCATCGTCTTGGTCGAGCACAACCACCGTGACGGTCGCAGCACCTGTCAGCGATGTCTCCTGAAGCGCGTGCAGCTGCGCATCGACAAAGGGGCTCTCATGCATGGACGCTCGCGGAGGTGCTCACACTCGGAGGCTCGGCCGCGTTGCGCATGTCGTCAAGGATGGGGGCGCGTCCAACCATCGCTCTGCTCAAACGCACACCTCCGTTTTCTTTTCGGCCACTTTCGGGTTCACCCCTTTGTCCCCACACCACGGGCATGAACTCGATGCCCAATCCCGATGCCTCGATGGCCGTGCTTCACACCGCGTTTCACGTCGCGTGGGCGGATGCCCGTCTGGCGCCGAACGAGGTCTCTGCGGCACGCAGTGTGGCCACGGTGCTCGGGGTGTTGGAGCAGGGTCGCGGGCTTCTGCGGACGCCGCCCAGCGTGCGCCCCGAGCTTCGTGGGCACGTCGATGCCGTCCGTGAGCTGGCCTACGCCACGGCTGTTTGGATGGCGCTCGCGGATGGCTTGCTTGATCAAGACGAATGCCGGTTGTTGAATCGGCTTCGTGAGGAGCTGAACCTGACGCCTGCGCGCTCTGCGGAGATCGAGGATGTTGTCTTTGCAGGGCGACGAAGCGATCTGGGCTGGGAGGATCAGTACGCGCAGATCGTCTCCACGTTTGGTGCGCCGTAGACCTTCCCCCTGGATCGCGTTTGGGCGACTCTCCGCGCGTGTCCATGCTCGATCGTACTGACCTCGTGGGTCGCCTCTTCTTTCCGCGTGCGGATGAGACGACGAAGCCCTCGCAGGCCGAAGACCACTACATCCAAGTCGAGGGCGCATCGCTCCATCTCCGCATCCATGAGGCCGCGCGGGGTGCGGGCGTTGTCCTGCTTTTTCATGGCAACGGCGAGATCGTCAGCGATTGGAATCCCGCTGCAGGGTCGTTTCGCGCACGCGGCTATCGGCTCGCGATCGTCGACTACCGCGGCTACGGGCAGAGCACAGGCACGCCGACAATTCGCACGATGCTGAGCGATGCAGGTGTGGTGCTCGACTACGTGGCGACGCACTTCGAGGGCCCGCTGATCGTGATGGGGCGCTCGCTCGGAAGCGCCTCGGCCTGGGAGGCGATGGCCAAGGGCAAAGAGGCCGGTCGTGTGCGCGGCGTGGTGATCGACAGCGGCTTTGTCGACGTGGAGGCGTTTGGAAAACGTCGCGGCGTTGCGCCCCAGGACCTGGAAGCCGAAGACCGTCTCGCTCTCGATCCGCTGCCGAAGATCGCAGCGGTGAGGTGTCCGGCGCTTGTTCTTCATGGCGAGCTCGATGCCGCCATCCACATCCAGGAAGCCGTCAGGGCCTACGAGGCGTTGAAGGGCGAGAAACGTCTCGTGCGGCTGGAGGGCAAAGGCCACAACGACCTCTCGTATCACCCAGACTACTGGAGCCGTCTTGGGGTATTTATGACCCAACTCGCGGCGGATTGAGGCTTATAGACCGCACGTTTGGAGTGCCGTCCGAAAAAAATGTGGATTGGCGCCCAAGGTCTCTGTTGATCCCGCGTTCGAAAAGAGAGCAACATCGTTTTCGGAGGTACTTGAGATATGTCGGAACAACTTGCGAGCGGGGGCGGTGGACTACAGTCGAAGGGGGCGGACCGCGTCATCCCGTTCGGGAAGTACCTGCTCGTCGATCGTATCGCCGTCGGCGGTATGGCCGAGGTCTACACGGCCAAGTCGTTTGGCGTGGAGGGCTTTGAGAAGATCCTCGCGATCAAGCGAATCCTCCCGACGATGGCGGAGGACCAAGACTTCATCCAGATGTTCATCAACGAGGCGAAGATCGCGGGGCAGCTGACGCACGCGAACATTTGCCCGATCTATGAGCTGGGGAAGATCGGCGAGTCGCACTACATCGCGATGGAATACGTCTGGGGCAAGGACCTGCTCCAGATCATGAATCGCTTCCGCAAGATGCGGAAACAGATGCCGCCCTCGATGGCCGCGTGGATCGTGGCGAAGATGTGCGAGGGCCTCGACTACGCGCATCGCAAGAAGGACCGCAACGGCAAGCCCCTCACGATCATCCACCGCGACGTGAGCCCGCAGAACTGCCTCGTGAGCTACGAGGGTCAGGTGAAGATGATCGACTTCGGCATCGCGAAAGCGGCGTCGAATACGACCAAAACGCAGGCCGGCGTGCTCAAGGGCAAGTTCGGCTACATGAGCCCGGAGCAGGTGCGCGGCCTTCCGGTCGATCACCGCTCAGACATCTTTGCCGTCGGCACGTGTCTCTACGAGATGCTCACGACTGAGCGTCTTTTCGTCGGTGAGAGCGATTTCTCGACGCTCGAAAAAGTGCGCAACGCGCAGGTGCCGCCGCTCTCGCTTCAGGTGCCGGATGTGCCGAAGGAGCTTGAGGAGATCGTGATGAAGGCGCTCTCGCGCGACGTCGACGATCGTTGGCAGACAGCGGCCGATATGCAGGAGGCGCTGCAGCGCTTCATCGCGCGTGAGAGGCCGCCTTTTGGTACCTCGAAGGTTGCGGCTTGGATGCGCACGGCGTTCGCGCCGGAGATGGCGAAAGAGAAAGTTCGCATCGACGCATTCGCGAAGATTGGACCGCCCGCACCACCGCCTCCGCCTGCACGTCCGAGTGCGCCTTCGCATGACGATGAGCCTGAGGAGTTGGCGGGTGAGGCGACGGTGATGACGGCGTCCCCGTACGACTCGCTCGTGGACGGCGGCGCGCACGAGGCCGCTGAGATTCAGGAGCAGGCGACGCAGATCTTCTTCTCGGCCGAAGAGGATGAAGAGGCGACGGGCGCGGCGAATGTGAAGATGCTTGCGCCAGCAGTGGCGCCCAAAGCCGCAGCGCCTGCGGTGGTGCAAGCACCGCCGCGTCCTGTGGGCCTGCCGCCTCCAAGCGTGCGCACGTTTGGCCCGCCGGGAGGGCCTCGCTCTGCCGCGCAGCAATCGACGCTCCCACAGGGCATGCCCGGCGTTCAGGCCGGTGCCCCGATGATCAACGCGCCACAAGGTGCTCCGCCGCCTCCGCAGCAGCAGCAGATGCAGCAGCAGCAGCAGATGCAGCAACAGCAAATGCAGCAGCAGATGCAGCAACAGCAGATGCAGCAGCAGGCATTTGCCAACCAACCCGTGAACCCGCTAGGTCAGACGGTGGAAGGGCGCGCGCCCTTTGCTTCTGCTCCAGACGTGCAGGGAGGTTTCGCGCAGCCGGCAGCACGTGGTCGCACCGACACGATGCAGATGGAGGTGCCACCCGAGAAGAAGAAGTCTCGTGGTGTGCTCTACGCAGTGCTTGGTGTGGGTACGCTCGGAACCCTCGCCGCTGCGGCCGCGGCGCTCTTCTTCGTGTTTGGGCGAGGCCCCGAGGTGGGCACGATTGAGGTGCGAACCGTCCCTGCAGAGGCCGCCACTGCGGAGATCTTGCTCGATGGTGTTCCGCGCGGAAACGCGCCGGTTCGCTTGGACAACGTGCCGATTGGTCCACACATCCTGGTTCTCCGTCATCCGGGCTTCCGCGAGGAGACGCGTCCTGTCAGCGTGAATGCGAACGGTACGGCGTCGATGGAAGTGGCGATGTCTGCGGCCGTGGCCGCGGTCGCGGTTGCCGCACCGATCGCGCCAGCGGCTGCACCCGCGCCTGTCGCCGCACCGGCCGTTGCGACAGCAGTCGCAGTGGACCCCGCTGCGGTCGTACCACCCGCTCCTGCAGTCGACCCCGCGGCTCAGGTTGCCGCACCCGTGCCCGTGGCGGCGCCTGTTGCACCCGCACCGGCTCCAGCGCCCGTAGCTGCACCCGCACCAACACCCGCACCCGCGCCGGTTGCCGCCCCCGCACCCGTTGCTGCACCCGCCCCCGCACCAGCACGCGCTGCGACCCCTGCACCCGCACCAGCTCGTGCGACGCCGACACCCGCACCCGCTCGTGCGACGCCCGCGCCCGCGCCAACCCGTTCAACGCGCCGCGACCCCGCCCCTGAACCCGAGCCGGCAGCCACGCCCGCGCGTCGAACCACGCCTACACGCATGCCAACCCCCACTGCTGCTGCCGCTCCGCCTGCACGGGCCGGTGCAGCCGGACAGGGCACGCTCCTCATTCAAACCATCCCCTGGGCACGCGTCATCATCGATGGCCGCGACACGGGTCGCAACACGCCTGTCCGTGACCTCCGCGTCTCTGCTGGAAGCCATCGCATCGGGCTTCGCACCGCCGACGGAAACACCACCGAGATCACGGTCGAGGTCACGCCGAACGAAGTCACCCGCGTCGTGCGTCAGCTCTGATCGTCAGCATTCTCAAGCAAGCCAAGGGACGTGAGCCGAAAGGTTCGCGTCCTTTTGCTTTCAGTCGATGCGTTGACTTGAGCCTCTGACGCTCGACTACACGCCGCCATGCGCCAGCACGACGATCGAGACGCCGCGCGACTCTTTCGTCTTCCGACCGTTCGCATACGAGTGCGGGACGTTGCCTGGAAAGGCGAGCACCTCGCCCTCGCCGAGCGTGTATTTGTCGCCCGCAACCACGATCCACACCTCACCCTCAAGGCACGTGAAGTACTCACGCGTGCCAGGCAGATGCGGCGTCCCGCCCATCACCGCGCCCGGCGCAAAGTGCATCAGGTCGAGCATCTGATCAGGCACGGGCTCAGGCACAAGCGAGCGCGTGGAGATGCCGCGTCCCTTCTTCTGCGACGTCAGCTCATCGGCCTTCCAATGCCGCACCTTCGCCCGCGGCGCACCGAGCAACTCCTCGATCGGCGCGTGCAGCGCGTTGGCGACCTTCACCAAGATCGCGAGGGAAGGGTTGCCTTCACCAGACTCAAGATTGGCGATCGTGGAGCGCGGGATCTCTGCCTGCGCGGCCAGGACATCTTGGGTGAGCGCACGCGCGTGACGCAGCGCCACGAGGTTTCGCGCGAGGTGTCGCGCAACGAGTGCACCGGTGTCATCGGAGCTTGAAGGGCGTCGCATCGAATGACCTTCTGCCAATCTGTTGGACAACGCAAGAGCATGGTGCCCATGCCAGCCTCACGCTTCTCCGTAGAAACAAGGAGAACCGTCATGGAGAAAGTGAATGTTGATCTGTTGGACAAATCTGCCGAAGGCAGCGCGTCCCCTCATCGGCTTCGTGTGCTTGTCACCGGGGGCACCTCAGGGCTTGGCCTCGCGCTTGTCGACGCACTCCGTGCACGCGGGGCCGAGGTGGCCTTTGTGGCGCGTACCGAGGCGCGTGTCGTTGAAGTTGCGGCGCGCACAGGTGCCCACGGCATCGCGCTCGATGTGGCTGACAAAGCATCGACCCACCGCATCGCGATGCGGGCCCATGCGGCCCTTGGCGGGGTCGATCTGCTCATTCACGCAGCCTCCACATTGGGCCCCGTGCCCTTGCGCCTCCTCGGCGACACGGACTGCGAGCAACTCGAGCACGCCCTTGTCACGAATGTGATCGGCCCCTTCCGGCTCACCAAGGCACTGCTTGGGCCGCTGACTTCATCCGCCCGCGAGGGACGTTCTCCGGTCGTGGTGCACGTGTCGAGTGATGCAGCGGTGAACGCGTATGCCGAGTGGGGTGCCTATGGCGCGAGCAAGGCCGCCTTCGCGCACATGGCGCGCATTTGGGATGAAGAGCTTCGTCCACAAGGCGTGCGCTTCCTCGCGATCGACCCTGGAGACATGGACACACCGATGCATGCGGCAGCCTTGCCCGATGCCGATCGCAGCGTGCTGAAGCTTCCCTCAGTCGCGGCAGAGGAGCTCCTCGAGGCCGTGCGTCGGATATGCACAGAGCTGCCGATGAGGGCGCAATGAGGGCCGCAACCGCAAGGACGAATGAGGGCGCGCGCCTGCTCGTGATGCGTGTGGGTGGCGCCACCGAGTCGCTTCCAAGGGCCCAGCTCGCGCACCTCTTTCGCGCGGGTGATGTGCTCGTGGCCAACGACGCGGCAACGATTCCGGCGAGCCTTCAAGGCACGCATCTGCGCTCCGGGCGTGCGGTGGAAGTGCGCCTTGCCGCCCGACCTTCCCTGCATGCAGAGGACATCCACCGCTTCGAAGTCATCGTCTTTGGCGAGGGGAGTCATCACATCCGCACAGAGGATCGCGCTTCCCCTCCGACGCTTCACGAGGGCGATGCGATCACCTTCGGCGATGCACTCCATGCGCACGTGGTGAAGTGCTTTGCGCATCCGCGTCATGTCGTCCTCGACTTTGAAGCCACGCCGGACGCGTTCTGGTCGGCCCTCGCTGCGCAGGGTAGGCCGATTCAATATGCGCATATTGAAAAAATATTGAATCTCTGGGATGTGTGGACGCTCTTTGCAGGCCCACCCGTGGCATTCGAAGCACCCTCGGCCGCGTTTGCGCTCGACTGGCAGATGATCGAAGCGCTGCGCGCACGCGGCGTGCAGGTCGTCACGCTCACACACGCCGCGGGGATCTCCTCCACGGGCGATGCCGCTCTCGATGCACTCCTTCCGCTGGACGAGCCGTATCGGATTCCAACGGAGACGGCGCAGGCGATAGGGCGCGCGCACGCGGAGGGAGGTCGCGTCATTGCGCTTGGAACGTCTGTGGCCCGTGCGCTGGAGGATGCAGCGGACCGCTGCGGCCTCGTGCGGGCTGGCTCGGGCGTCGCGCGCAGCAAGCTTGGAGTGCACTCCACCCTTCGCGTGGTCGACGGCTTGCTCTCGGGGACACACGAGCCAGGCACGAGCCACTTCGAGCTTCTCCGAGCGTTTGCGAGCGATGACGCACTTGAGGAGGCGGCTGCGCGACTCGATGAAGAGGGCTTTCGCACGCACGAGTTCGGCGACTCGGTCCTTCTCTTCTCCGTACGCCGCGCCACGGCGATGGCCGCTTTGTCACTCGATAGAAGGTGCCAGGCGTCCCCTTAGAGGTGCCGTCCGAGGGCCCCAAAGCGCCGCCGAGTGTGAGGCGTGCGAGTGCGCTGCTGTACGCTCGTGTGATGCTTTTGACGTTCCGCCTCGCGGCTCTTGGGACTCTCGCCTCGCTTCTTCTCCTTGTTGGTTGCGCAGACCGCACCGCGCTCCTTGTGCGCGTGACGTCAAGCGATCTCGCAGTGCCGACCGACGTGGATCGTTTGGAGATCAGCGTGCGGGGCGATGCGACGGGCGCGACGCTCGATCGCAGCTTCGATGTGAACACGGCATGGCCGCACTCACTCTCCCTGCGACCCGGTGCGGTGGAGAGTGGAGGCGTGCGCGTCACGGTGACTGCGCGTCATGCGGGCGTCTTTGTGACGCGGCGTGTGTTGCACGCGACGTTCGCGCGTGGCGAGGGGCGCGTTGTTGAGGTGTTGCTTGAGCGAAGCTGCGCGGGCATCGAATGCCCAAGCGGTTCGGATTGCAGCGCGGGTCGCTGCGAGGTGCCGATCATGGATGCGGGCTCGGATGCGAGCGTGCCCGACGTGGGCCCACGCGATGGCGGCGTCGACGCTGGAAACGATGCGGACAACGACGCAACGTTGTGCCGCGTGGGTGAAGTTTTTTGCGACGGTGGATGCCTCGACCCGCAGACGGATGAGGCCCGCTGCGGCGTTGCGGCGGATTGTTCGGGCGGTGCTGTGTGCGGCCTCGGCGAGCTCTGCACGGCTGGTGTTTGTGCCCTCTCGTGTCCTCTCGGACAGCTTCCCTGCGGCGGTCGCTGCATCGACCCATCCTCCGACACAACCTTCTGCGGCGCGGGTGCAGATTGCGTGGCGACGCCTTGTGCAACGGGCAACGTCTGCGCGGGCGGCACCTGCGCAACCTCATGCCCTGGAGGGCAAATCGCATGCGGTGGTCGCTGCATCGACCCACTTGGGGACCCGCTTCTTTGTGGTGCGGCCGCGGATTGCAGCGGCGGGACGGCATGTGGCGGCGGGACAGTCTGCGTTGCGGGTCGATGTGCAGCCTCCTGCCCCGGCACGCAGATCGTCTGCGGTGGACGCTGCATTGAGCCTGCAACCGATCGCAACTTCTGTGGTGCAGCGCTCGACTGCTCGGGTGGTGCCACCTGTGTCAGCGGCCAAGTCTGCAGTGCGGGTGTGTGCACGACCTCGTGTCCGATTGGACAAACCGCGTGCGGTGGTCGCTGCGTCGACACGAGCACCGATCGCAACTTCTGTGGCGCACGTCCCGATTGCCGAGGCGGCGCTGTGTGTGCATCGGGGCAGGTCTGCGCATCGGGCGTCTGCAACACCTCGTGTCCCTCGGGACAAATCGCCTGCGCAGGACGCTGCATCGACCCCGCCACCGACCGCGTTTACTGCGGCGCCTCCGGGATGTGCGCCGGCGGCGTGGCGTGCGGTGACTCGCAGCTTTGCGCTGGAGGCTCATGCGTCTGTGTTGCGCCTTTGGTCGACTGCGGCGGCAACTGTGTCGACACGCGCTTTGAGCCCGAACACTGCGGTGGTTGTGAGCGGCCTTGTGCACGTACCAGCGCATGCGTGAGCGGGCGTTGCGTGGCCCTTGCAGCGGGCAACTTCACCGGCGGCTTTGGAGAGCGATGGGATGAGGTGTCGTTCGCGGAGATGCGCAACTTGCAGGAGTACATCCCCGCGACGCAGCCCTTCATGTACGCCTCGTTTGGAGCTGACTTCGCTGCGTATGACATCGCCTCCAACAGGTGGAGCATGCGCGCCAGCGCACCGACGGACCTTCGAAGTCACCGCAGCATGACGCTCCTCGACGGGCGCATTTGGCAGCTCTCGGAGACGGGCTCGCTGGTTGGCTACAACATCGCGATGCGTGAATGGGATATTCGCTGGGATGTGCGCGGATTGCCTTCGGTGGGGATGACGATCAACGCGGGAGGCGTGATCTGGGCAGCATTTGCCGAGGGCCTTCAGCGCATCGACCCGATCACTGGAGATGCGCGCGAGATAGGCGGCGTTGGCACCTTCGACACGCCGCGCATCGCGCACCATCCACTCGGAAATCGCATCTACTTCGGCGGATACCGCGACGGGCGTCTCACACCCTTCGACCTCACGCGCGAGCGCTTTGAGGCGCGCATCGAGCTGCCGATCCGCATCGGCTGGGCGATGTGCAGTGACCAGGACGGGCACATCTACATCGGCGATGGAGAAGACAACGCGACGATCCATCAGTTCGACATCGCATCCGGCCGTCTCACAGCGCTTCCCCGCATCGAGATCATCGCAACCGAAGGCGATGAGACGGTTGGCTGCGCGGTCTCCGAGGCGGGCTACCTCTTGGTGAAGTCACGCCAGCATATGTTCCGCATGGATCTCGAGATCCTCTGATCGCGCGTCAAAAGCGAAGCTCTGCCTGACGACACACGGGCCCACACGCAACGCCGTTGGGCGCGTTTTCTGCGTACGTGAAGCTGCCTGTGTGATCGGAGACAAGGACGCCATCGCGCGTGTGAACCACATGGATGGCGCCTGGTGTCCCGATGAGAGAGAGGCGCCACTCAAACGCGCCAGGTACCTCGCGAAAGCCATGCGTGACGACGCCCCCTGAACTCGGCATGTCGAAGCCCTCGGAGACAGGCAAGAGCATCGCCGTGGCGTGCTCGCCACACGACACGTCCCCGTGGCCCGCAGTCGTGACTGCGCTCGTGCAGGTGAACGATGTGCCATCGGCCGTCACGACCCACTGATGCGCTCCGACAGCGGCCTCCTCCGCGCTCATGCGCGTGACGATGCTTGCTTGGTCGGTGCAGCCAATCTGCGTGCAGGGCGGAGGCGGGGAGGCTTCTTGGCTTGATCCACAACCAAGAAGCACGAGGGGGAGCATCCACTGGCCAGCGCGTTTCATGATCCTTCGAACCATGCACGGAGCCGAAGCTTGGGTGCGCGGAACAGACAGTGGTCCGCATGTTATCATGTTGCAATATGAGTTAGATAGTATGCGTTTGATCTAGCCGAGTTGCATCACGTCCAAGAGCAGCTCGCTCAGCACGCGCTCCTCAAGCATCTCAAGAGGCGCAGGCGTGCCACCCGTGTGCGCGAGCGTGAGCGCGCCGAGTGTCTGCTCTGGCCTGCCCTGTGCGCCGCCGAAGAGAAGCCCTGGGCTCAGCGCAAGGCGTGCAACCAAGCCCGGTGCGGGCGTGCGCGTGATGGCATCGATGCCCTTGTCGCCGGGTGCCACAGGCTTCCATCCCATCCCGGTCGTCAGCGCAAGAACGCCCAGATAGGCAGATTTTCAGCCACTCTGGCGTGTGATCTCGGATGCGCCGCGCTCCCTCGCCTCCAACGCGAAGGTCGCGCGACCCAGCTGCGCGAAGGGTTGAAGGACGCGGTAATCCGCGGCCCAGGCTTGGAATGCCTGGAGCCTCGGCGCGCTCACCGGATGCGCGATCACGATGTGCGCATCGCTCGCGGGGAAGGGCAGTGCGTTGTCCGCCGCATCGGCGAGGGAGAGATCTTCGGCAACGCGAAAGAGCGCGCCCGTCTCCTCGACCTGCCAGATCAGACGCGCTGCGATGTGACGCAGAAGCGGCTGCGCAAAGACGTGCGCGCGCAAGTCCGCCATGGTCCAGCGGCGCGCATCGCGCATCGCGCGTTCGAAGCGAAGCACCTGCGAGCGCCCGATCGACTCCGCGGCCTCCTCGAGTGCAACGTAGGCGGCTTTTGCCTTCGCGTAGGCCTCATCGAGATCGCTCTTTGCCTTGCGCGGAAAGGCCTTGAGCCGGGAGCCCGCTTCATCGAGGAGCTCTGCTTCGAGATGTGCACCAAGCCGAACCGTGAGCGTTCTTGTGCCGAGTGGAAGCGTGATCGCACCGTGCTCAAGACCAAGCTCGGGCACGAGTTGATCCTCAAGCGATGCGTAGGAGATGCCCCGCGCCGAAGCGACCTTCTCAAGGATGAGGCGCACCTTCTCACGCGTGTCGTCGTAGCGACTGCGCTGCCCCGCATCGAACACCACAACGAGCGCCTCGTCCGTGCCGACCCAAGCCAGCGTGTCGAGGGACTCGTGCAGCAGCGCGACCTTTCCATCTGCGGCCCAGAGGCGCATCTGCCCCTTCAAGAGCGCGATCGCCTCACGAGGCGCAAGGAGTGCCAGCGCCGAGAGAATCCAAGCCTGCGAGGGCGGTGAGCCCGCGAGCAGGTACTCGCGCAAGAGCGCATCGGCGAAGGCTGCGCGGGAGGTTGGCGTCAGGAGCGCGAGGGTCTCAAGCGCGCCTTGATAAGGCGCATTCAGGGTTGAGATCTGGAGCATCTGCACGAACGTCTCGATGTGCTTCTCACTGAGCACAACGCCTGAGCGGCACACGAGCGAACCCAGCCGTTCCGGCGCGGCCCACTTCACCTTGTTCGGCATCTTCCGCGGGAAGCGCGCATCCGGATCTTTGTCGAGCAGCGCGCGCACCGCTTGTACAAGCGAATCGCCATAGCGCAGAAGGCTTTCACGCACGGGCCCTGGATGGCGCGCATCAAGCGAGCACAGCACGCGCTCGGCCACATCGGCATCGCTCTCGTCCTCACCGAAGAGCGCGGGAACAAGACCCAGCGCCGCCTCCGCGGAATGCGCCTCAAGCCAAGCTCTTGCTGCGGTGCGCTCTGCACTTGGGGAGAGCGAGAGCGAGGCATGCGCGCACGCAAGGCCAAGGCGCGGTGAGATGGCACCCGCGAGCGAGCGATGATGCTGCGTGAGATCAGCTGCGATGAAGCGAATGACATGCGGTACGGCCGCATCGCCAAGCCACGTCACGAAGGGCTCGACCTGAAGGCCTGGCATCGCATCGCGTCCCGCGAGCGCCTCGAGGGCAACAGGCTCTTTCAGCTGCATGATGTGCCCGCCGTAAACCTGTGCGGGCGCAAGACCATCGAGCACACGCGCATCGACCTCGCGTGAGCGTGTGAGCTGTCGAAGCGGCTTGGGGTCGGTCACGTGCAGTGACTCATGCGGCACGATCATCTCGACCCTGCGCGTCTCACGCGGCGCCTTCTTCTTCTCGGCCCAGGGCGGTGAGACGAGCGACGGAGGAAGGCCCTCATCCTTCGATCTCACGACGGGCTTTGTCGCCTTTGTTTTCTTGGTCTTTGGGGCCTCATCCTCTGCGCGCGCAACCTCAGGCTTTGCGATCTGCGTACGCCCCAACGAGTCCATCAGCGCACGCGCGATCGGTGCCGCCTTGCCTTTGCCCTTGGCGACCGGTGCAAGCGCCGAGGCGAGCTCGGGATGCATGCGGAAGTACCCATCGGCGGTCTTCGCGATCGCTTTCTCGCCCATCCAAAGCGCGAGCACGCGCGCGACTTCCTCACTCTTCACATGCGCGACGAGCTTGGCGTAGGGCTCCGCATTCGAGCTCTTCCACTTGGCCTTCAAGCCCGCACCGAGCAGCGGAACAAAGATCGCTTCAATGTCCTCAGCCGAGAGTCGATGCACGAGACGGCTGAGAAACGCGGCGCCTCCGATGTGCTGGATCTGATCGCCCACATACGCGATGAAGCGACGCACACGGGCTGGGTCATCGGTCGTCCCGAGCAGTGCTGCGTGCTCCCACGAAGCCTCGCGGCTGAAGGGTGTTGCGAGCCAGGCATCGATCACCTCATTGGCCCATTCGGCATCGTTGAAGACGAACGCACACGTGGCCTGATCGACACGCGGCAGCTTCGCTTCTCGGCAGCGCGCCTTGGCCCACGCACGAAGGCTTGGGTCGGCTGCGAGGACAAAGCGGAGGAGCGATGGAAGGAGACCGCCCGATACGGGGCGCGGCGCAACACGAAGCAAAAACCACGGACTGAGTGAATAGCGGGCCCCTGTCAGTGCGAGCTCCAAGAGGCCACGCGCACCACGCCACGCGAGCATCGTAGAGAAAAAAGCCGCGGGCCGCGTCGCCGCCTGGTGAAAGCCAAAGAGCATCTCTTGCTCATCCGGCGAGGGCGTCTTCGTGCGAAGGGCTGGGTCCTTGTGAAACGACGTCACAAAGGCGGCTGCCACTTCTGCGCCCTGCTCGAACCTCACGGTGCCCTGATGCCCTTGAACCAACTCGGCGATGGCCGCTTCAAGCGGCATGCGCTTGGGCGCCTTCGATTCCTCGAGCTGCGCCTTCAGCTTCTTCTCATCGATCGCATACGTAGCGGTCATCGACGGAGGCTACGACACGGCCCTTCTGCGCCGAAACGCAAACGGAGCGAAATGCCTTCCGCACGGTAGCCTTCAAGGCGACATGGGCGCCTTCACACACCTCCACCTGCTCGATCACGACGCCCTCGTTGAGGTCTTCGAAGCCAGCAAAGCGCTACTCGCGTCTGGTCATATATCTATAGTATTGCAACAGTATATCGAACGTGCGCGAACGATGTTTGAAGCGAGCGAGCAGCGGTTCGCAAAGCACTACACCGGGAAGCGTCGCCCCTCGGATGAGCTCACGCGCCTCTGCCAGGGTCTTGAGGTCGAAGCGGGTCCCTGTGAATCGCTGGAGGCGGACCTGCGCGTGCGGGACGCGCTCCTCTTGACGCTGCAGCCGTCGATCGATGGCGCGTGTGCAGCGCAGCAATGCCCGCATCGAGGTCGCCGTCCGCTTCATCCCGAGGGGCAATCGCTTGTCTCGAATGAGCTCCTGCTTGAGCTGCTCCAACGCACGATTCGTGCGCAGTCTCTGAGCGAAAGCGTCTCGCTTGGTCGCGCCGCCATTTGGCTCTTCGTCGAAGATTGGTTTTGGATGGAGCTGGGCGATGACGCGCACGCAGCCACGACAAACTTCGCGGAGGCGGCTCCGCTCGTGCAGATGCTTCTGCGCTTGTTCAAGCGCGGCGCCGTGATCGGATGGGCCGATGGTGGAAGCGGAGAGGGCATCCTCGGATGGCTTGCGCCCGATGAGTGCGGTGACTTTGCCGATGCCTTGCGAAGCCATCCACACGCATCAGCGTTGGTGTGCGCAGGGTTCGAGGATCCCCACAACGCGACCTCTCATTTGCCGCAGATGCGGGAGGTGATGGAGAAGGTCCTGCGCCAAGCCGATGAGGCGGTGCGCCGTGGCAAAGGGCTGCTGCTCACGCGCGACTAGGCCTGCCGCATGTGCGCTTATGACTCGGTGGTCTTGGCCTTTCGACGCACGCGGAGGTTGAAGAGCTCGACGAGCACGGCGAAGGCCATTGCGAAGTAGACCGTTCCCTTCGCGATGTGCTGCCCAATCCCTTCTGCAACGAGCATCACACCGATCAGGATGAGGAATGCGAGGGCGAGCACCTTCATCGTCGGATGACGCGTCACGTAGTCCGCGATCGGCTTGGCTCCGACCAGCATCACCACGACCGACACCAGGATCGCCACGACCATCACCCAGATCTGCTCGGGCGGGATCATCCCGACCGCGGTGATGACCGAGTCGAGCGAGAAGATGAGATCGAGCATCACAATCTGCCCAATCACCGTGCGTAGCTGAGCGCCGCCCTTCCCGGAGGTACCGACCGGGGCGTCATCATGCTCCTCCAGCTTCTTGTGCAGCTCGAGCACCGCCTTGCCGATCAAGAAGAGGCCACCCACCAAGAGGATGAGGCTCTTGCCGGTGATCGAGACGCCCATGACGTTGGCGAGCTCGCGTGTGAGCGACATGACCCAGCCGATCGCAAAGAGAAGCGCGATGCGCATTCCCAGGGCGAGCCCGATGCCGATGCGCGTTGCAAGCGGGCGCTGAGCCTCAGGCAGCCTCGCGGTGAGAATTGCGATGAAGACGATGTTGTCCACGCCGAGCACGAGCTCCATCGCAACGAGCGAGAGGAGCGCGACCCACGTGTCGATTTCGGTGATGCCAGGCAGCATGCGCGTCTATGCGTTGCGCAAGCTCGTCGGCAATTCGTGCGCTCGAATTCCGATGGGTGCGATTCGAATAGGAGATGGATCGCCAACTTGCGAGCGAACGTGCAGCGCTCGGAAAGAACTCTTGCCCTCCCGAACACGAGTGGCACCCTCGCGCCGGTTCCGCCCCCTTTGCCCGGAGACGCGCATGACGCTCACGACGCACGACACGTTGCCTGGTTCGCCCGTTCCCTTCCCGAACGACCCGGAGGCGACGCCTCAGCTCGCGGCCACGATGGGTGTGAACGCGTCCGAGTGGGAGCGCATGGTGAAGGCCCTTGGCCGCACGCCGACGTTTGCGGAGCTCGGCGTGTTCAGCGTGATGTGGAGCGAGCACTGCTCCTACAAGAGCTCGCGCATGCACTTGCGCAAGCTGCCGACGACGGGCCCGAAAGTCGTTCAAGGGCCAGGCGAGAACGCAGGCGCAGTCGACATCGGCGATGGCTATTGCGCTGTCTTCAAGATGGAGTCGCACAACCATCCCTCGTACATCGAGCCCTACCAGGGTGCGGCCACCGGCGTCGGCGGCATCTTGCGCGACGTGTTCACGATGGGCGCGCGCCCTGTTGCGGGCCTCAACTCGCTTCGCTTTGGAAGGCCGGATCATCCCAAGACCGCATCGCTCCTTCGCGGCGTCGTCGCGGGCATCGGCGGCTACGGCAATGCGATCGGTGTGCCCACCGTCGGCGGCGAGCTTCAGTTCGACGCGAGCTACGACGGCAACTGCCTCGTCAACGCATTCACTGTCGGCATCGCGCGCAGCGAAGGCCTCTTCTTCGGCAAGGCCGAGGGCATCGGCAACGCGATCCTCTATGTCGGTGCGCGCACTGGCCGCGATGGCATCCACGGCGCCACGATGGCGAGCGCGGAGTTCGATGATGCGAGCGAGAAGAAGCTGCCCACCGTGCAGGTCGGCGACCCCTTCAAAGAGAAGCTTCTCCTCGAAGCCTGCCTTGAGATTTTCGCATCGGGCGCACTCGCCGGCGTGCAGGACATGGGCGCCGCAGGCCTGACCTCCAGCACGGTCGAGATGGCCGGCCGCGCAGGCAATGGCGTCGAGCTCGACCTCGATGCGATCCCACGCCGCACCAAGGCACTCACGCCCTACGAGATGCTCCTCAGCGAATCGCAAGAGCGCATGATCATGGTCGCGCATCCAGGCCGCGATAAGGATGTGATTGCAATATGCGAGAAATGGGATCTCGATGTCGCGATCGTCGGCCGCGTGACGACCACGGGCCGCTTTGTGTGCAAGGCCACTGCTGGCTACGACCCGCTCAACCCCCAGAGCGGTGTGCGCAACGCGCAGGTCGTCGTCGATATCCCCGTCGGCGCGCTCACCGATGACGCCCCGATCTACGATCGCCCGCAAGAAGAGCCGCCTGCCGTGGGTGAGACGGGCACCGCGATGCCGAATCTTGCGACGCTCGCGCTCGATGAGACGCTGCTTCGTCTCGTCGGCTCGCCGAACATCGGCTCACGCCAGTGGGTCTATCGCCAATACGATCACATCGTGCGCACGGGCTCGGTGTTTCGTCCTGGTGAGAGCGATGCGGCGGTCGTGCGCGTCTTTTGTCCCAAGAACGATGGTGATGCGGAGAACCGCGAGGCGATCGAAAAATTCCTCGCGCTCTCCGTCGACTGCAACGGCCGCTTTGTGCAGCTCGACCCGCACGACGGGGCCGCGATGGCTGTCGCCGAGTGTTCACGCAACATCGTCTGCGCGGGTGGCGAGCCGCTTGGTTTGACCGACTGCCTCAACTTCGCGAGCCCGCAGAACCCCCACACGATGTGGCGTTTCGCACGCGCGATTGAGGGGCTTCGCGATGCCTGCCTCGCGCTCAACGTGCCGATCGTCTCGGGCAACGTCTCCCTCTACAACGAGACCGAAGGCCGCCCGATCTTGCCAACGCCCTCGGTGGCGATCGTTGGTCAGCTGACAAAGCCTGAAGACCGCGTGCCGCTTGCGTTCAGCATCGAGGGCGATGTGATCGTCCATCTTGGCCCCGCATCGGAGGGGAACCTCGGTGGCTCCGAGCTGCGTACGCAACTCACGGGCGCAGTCGGTGGCACGCCGCAGAAGATCGATCTCGATGTCGAAGCACGCCTTCAAAAGACGATGCTCGAACTCGCACGCGCACACCTCGTTCGCTCCGCACATGACGTCTCGGACGGCGGCCTCGCGGTCTGCCTCACGGAGAGCGCCATCGGCCGCGGCCTTGGCTGCAAGGTGCGACTTCCCACCAGCGCATCGAATGCCACGCGTGCCGAGCGTCTCTACGGCGAAGAGCCCTCACGCATCGTGATCTCGCTCAGCAAAGACGACGTGCAGAAGGCGCGCGCCATCGCGGAAGCGAACCGCACAAGCTTTGAGGTGATCGGCGAAGTGGGCGGCAACGCGGTGCACATCGATGGTTGCCTTGAGGTGCGCGTGAAGGATTTGGCGGACGCGCATCACCGCTGCCTGGAGTCGATCGTCGGCGTCTGAAGATATCGAGATGATTGCAATACGAATAGGATCGTATTGCAATCATCTGCCGACGCGTCCTACTTCAGCCCGTGCCGTCGCATCATGCGGTAGAGCGTGCTCCGTGCGACGCCCAAGCGTGCCGCCGCGAGGCTGACGTTGCCGGCCACCTCCGAGAGGACACGTTTGACGGCAGAGCCCTCTGCGGTGGCCAATTCGGTTGGCTGAGTCGGGCTCTCGCAGATTGCGAAATCTGGAGGCAGATGCTCCTCGGTGATCTCGCTCCCTCCCGCGGCGAGCACCAGTGCAACCTCAAGCACGGTGCGCAGCTCGCGGACGTTGCCCGGCCACATATGACGGGCGAAGAGCGCTTCCACCTCGCGTGAGAGACTCGGCGCCTGGCGCTCTTCGGGAGACTTCTGCGCAAGCGTGCGAAGCAGATGGCGTGCGAGCGGGACGATGTCTTTGCGTGCGCGCAGGGGCGGCAACTCCACCCGTGCGCCCTTGAGTCGGAAGTAGAGGTCCTTGCGAAACGTGCCCGCTTGAACGAGCGCATCGAGGTCGCGGCAGGTCGCACAGATCACGCGCACATCGGCACGCTGCTGCGTGGTCTCTCCGACGCGCTGGTAGGTGCCATCTTCGAGCACGCGCAGAAGCGCCGCCTGCATGGGCGGCGGCATCTCGGCGACCTCATCGAGAAAGAGCGTGCCGCCTGACGCGACCGCCATGAGCCCATCGCGGCCGCGTCGCTCGGCGCCGGTGAACGCGGCAGGCCCATAACCAAAGAGCTCGCTCTCCAAAAGGGAAGGCGCGAGCGAGCCGCAGTTGATCGCGCGGAAGGGCCCTTTGGCGCGTGGGCTCGCGGCGTGAATCGCACGCGCGACAACTTCCTTTCCGCCGCCTGTCTCGGCCAGGAGCATCACAGGGATCGTGCTCGGCGCGACACGACGCGCCCACGTGAGCGACTCGCGCATCGCAGGGTCCTCGCAGAAGACGCCCGCGAAGGCATCGCTTGAGGGTGGAAGCGAGGGGCGCTTGGGCAGTGTGATCGAAGGGCGCGCGATGAGGGCAGGCTCAAGCAACACGAGGAGCGCAAGCGCGCGTCCATCGGAGGCATCGATCGGCTCCACGCGAAGCCTGCCCGCAGCGCAGTGAAGCCCCTCTGTGCGCGGCTCACGCGCCTCTTGCACGAGCGCGGTGAAGCTCACACCGAGCACCTCGCGCACATCGGTACCGGCCGCCTCTCGGAGCACGATGCGCGCGCCCGCGTTCATGCGCACGACACGCCCCGGTGCCTCGACAAGCAACGCGCCCCCGCTCATCCGATCGAGCGCACGTCCCAACGTTCGCGACACCGAAGCGCCCGCATTCGCATACGCGCGCGCACGAATCGCGACCTCAATCGCATGCGCTGCACGCACCACGGCCGCACCCACCGCATCATCGGCAAGGGCTGCACGGCTCGTCGCATCGAGCACACCGAGCAAGGCACCATCGATGTCGAAGATCGGCGCCGCATAACAAACGAGGTCGTGAAAGCGCCGCGCGAAGTGCGCACGACCGTGCACAAAGACGGGTCGCTTCTCGACGATCGCCGTGCCAATCGCATTCGTTCCGCGCGACGCCTCTTTCCAATCCGCGCCCTCCATCAAGCGCACGCGTCGCGCTTCCTCGGCGAACGCTCCGCCTCCGGATGCGCGCACCACAACGCCTTCGGCATCGGAGAGCACGAGGAGAAAATCATGTCGCGCGACGACGCCGGTTGCATGGTCGATCACCTCAGGTGCGAGCGCATGCGTGAGGTCGGTCTTCTCGATGCGCGCGCGAAGGTCCGCGCCACGTGTGAGCCGCTCCTCATGCGGCGGGCCCTCATGGCTTGCACCGAGCGCTCGCGCGCGCGCCCAACGCTCCGTCAGCGGATGTTCTTGTGCACGCGCACGCTCACCGCGAAGCTGGAAATCCAACCACGCACGCTCGGGTACATCGCGAAGAACAAGCACCTCAGCCATGGGCACCTCACGTTCAAGTCTAGAGGTGCCAATGCGCATTCACCAAGCCTCGCAATGACCTTCGTGAGGGGATGCTTGGAGTGTTTCGTTTCGCTCCACTGCTGTTGCGCGTCGCTCCGCTACAAAACGCGCATCTCCGTCAAATTGACCGGAATTCGCGTGGCCCAGGCTGTGCTCAAGAGGCGCCTTGAAAGAGGTGCTCATGAAATACGCTCGTCCCAACTCCGAAGGCTCGCTCGTTCACTACAAGGCCCAATACGGCAACTACATCGCAGGCGAGTTCGTCCCGCCGGTGAAGGGGCAGTACTTCGAGAACATCTCGCCCGTCACCGGAAGGCCCTTCTGTCTCATCCCGCGCTCGACCTCAGAGGACATCGAGAAGGCGCTCGATGCAGCACACGCAGCGAAGGCCGCGTGGGGCAAGACACCGGTCGCAGAGCGCGCCCAAGTGCTTCAGCGCATCGCCGATGTGATGCAGGCGAACCTTGAGGCGCTGGCCGTCTCGGAGACCTGGGACAACGGCAAGCCCATCCGCGAAACGCTCGCCGCAGATGTGCCTTTGGCGATCGATCATTTCCGTTACTTCGCGAGCGTGCTGCGTGCCGAAGAGGGCTCGATGGCCGAGCTCGATGAGCACACTGTCGCCTATCACGTGAAGGAACCGCTCGGCGTCGTCGCGCAGATCATCCCGTGGAACTTCCCGCTCTTGATGGCCGCATGGAAGCTCGCGCCTGCGCTGGCTGCAGGCAACTGCGTGGTGCTCAAGCCTGCGGAGCAGACGCCCTCGACAATCCTGCTCTGGGCCGAGCTGGTCGGGCACCTGCTCCCGAAGGGTGTGCTCAACATCGTGAATGGCTTCGGTGTCGAGGCAGGCAAGCCCCTCGCGCAGAGCCCCCGCGTCTCGAAGGTGGCCTTCACAGGCGAGACGACGACCGGTCGCCTCATCATGCAATACGCCTCGGAGAGCTTGATTCCGGTGACGCTGGAGCTCGGTGGCAAATCACCGAACGTCTTCTTCGCCGACGTCATGGCAGAGAACGACGACTTCCGCAGCAAGGCCCTCGAAGGCTTCTCGATGTTCGCGCTCAACCAGGGCGAAGTCTGCACGTGCCCCTCGCGCGCACTGATCGAGAAGTCGATCTACAGCGAGTTCATCGATGCCGCGGTGAAGCGCACGCAACAGACCGAGCCGGGAGACCCGCTCGACACGAACACCAAGCTCGGTGCGCAGGCCTCGAACGATCAGCTCGAGAAGATCTTGTCGTATATCGATATTGGCAAAAAAGAGGGCGCGAAGCTGCTCACGGGCGGCGAACGCGTCACGCTCTCGGGTGAGCTCGCAGGTGGCTACTACGTCGCGCCGACGGTCTTCGAGGGCCACAACAAGATGCGCGTCTTCCAAGAGGAGATCTTCGGGCCCGTCGTCTCCGTCACGACCTTTGATGGCTTCGAGGATGCGATCTCGATCGCCAACGACACGCTCTACGGCCTTGGCGCCGGCGTTTGGACACGCAGCGTACACACGGCCTATCGCGCAGCGCGTGCGATCCACGCCGGCCGCGTGTGGACCAACTGCTACCACCTCTACCCAGCGCACGCGGCCTTCGGTGGCTACAAGCACTCGGGCATTGGACGCGAGAATCACAAGATGATGCTCGACCACTACCAGCAGACGAAGAACATCCTCGTCAGCTACGACACCAAGCCGATGGGCTTCTTCTGATGGACCCGGCCACGCCTCTCGAACGTGTCGACGCGACCGAAGACGCGCTCGTGCTCCTTCGCAAACTCAAGGCCCAACACGGTGCGCTGATGTTCCATCAGTCCGGTGGTTGCTGCGATGGCAGCGCGCCGATGTGTACCCGAAGGGTGAGTTCAAGATCGGCGCGCGCGATGTCTTGCTCGGCACGATCGAAGGCGTGGAGTTCTACATCGGCGGCGATCAGTGGGCGCTCTGGCAGCACACACGCCTCACCCTCGATGTCGTCCCGGGACGCGGAAGCGGCTTCTCGCTGGAGGCGCCGGAGGGGTTGCGCTTCATCATTCGCTCGGATGTGTGCGCCGTGTGAGCCGCTCAGTGTCGATCGATGTGGGTGAATGCGAGCTGCGAGGGGAGGGGCTCGTTTTGTCCGAAGCAAAACCCTCCCTCGCGCTGGGCCGTGCGCAGAACGAGTGCGGATCCGTCCTCGCTCCAAGCGAGCACACCGTACGGGAGCGTAGGGTCCGTCGGTGCTTCCCTCCATGCGTGGGCCTCGCTCGACCATTGCATCCGGGTGAACCCATGAACGCGCACCTCCGCGGGCGAATGCGCATGCACGCGCTGCCAGAGCCCGTTGCGCAGCACGCTCTCTAGAACGCCCGGAATCGTCAGGAGATTGCGATCGATCTCCGCAAAGGCCGCAATCGCGAAGTCATCGAGCACGACAGGCTCAGACTCACCAAGACGCCACACACGCCACGGTCCAAACGTCTGTGGCGCACGGATCATCCCGAAGCCCGGTCCGCGCGTCTCACATCGTCCGATCACGATCGGCGTCTCGATGCCGACGTAGTGCGCCACACAAGAAGCGCCGAGGTCTTGCGAGGCATCCGGCGCATGCATCGAATAGGTCGCGGCGGCGCGACGCACGATGCCCCACGGGCGCGCCTCGTAGGCATCGCTGTTGAGCTCGATCCTTCGCTCGCTTGAGAGCGCGATGAACGTCGCGCGATGCGGCGCGCCCTCGGAAGGATGGTCGAGGATGAGCCACGTATTGCTTGCATCCACCACGGCGCGTTGAATCGTTCCGTCGACTGCGAAGATGCGGCGCATGTCTGTGCGCGTGTCGATGAGCTCGGCCTCGTGTCGCTCCGAGCGAACCCAGAGCAGGTCTCCGTTGGGCAAGAGTGTCGCGTCGCTCGGCCGCTCCCAACGTGCGCCTGCAAAGCTGAGGGAGGGCTCTCCTGCGAGGATGCGTCGCGCGCCACCACCGATGGGAATCATCTCGACGTGGCCCTCGCGAACGACGGCGAGCTCCTCGTCTGTCGCCCCGAGAAACGCATCGATGCGCTCTCCCTGGCCTTGCCCAATGACCATCCACAGCGAGGGCCGATCGGTGAGAAGCGCAGCGCACCTCTGAAACGACAAGGTGCCATCTCCATTCGTGTCGTCGCGTGCCTGCGCAAAGACGACCCAATGCTGATCGGGTCTTGAGGCCACCAAGAGGGGCATGTCGCCTGGGATGCCGATCGGCAGATCGCCGGGCTGCCACGCCAACGACCGGAGAGCACATCGGGCCCCACACCCGCACACTGTTGGCAGTGTTGCCAATAGCAGCGTGATCCACGCGGGTGAATTCATGAGACTCAGACTCGCACGCAGCGCCTCCTCGAGAGGCACGCTTTGAAGGAAGGTTCACGCACCCGGTGCGGTAGCTTCGCAGCATGAGTGCTGCGTCTGAATCGCCCGCGAACCCTCCCGCGAAAGCTCCGAAGAAGAAGGGGCGTGCGCTGCGCATCCTTGTGCAGCTCCTTCTCGGTCTCACGCTTGGCCTTGTGCTCGTCGAAGTGGGCTTCTCGATGCGCGATGAAGGGGCCTTCCCGCACCTGAATCTCTACGTCGGAGACGCTGAGCTTGGTGCGCGTTTGCGGCCCTCGTCCTCGCAGCGCTTCAAGTTTCAAGACAACGCGGTGACGGACATCAGCATTGGTGCAGATGGCTATCGCGCGCCCACGCCGAGCACGCGTGAGCACGCGGTGTTGGTCGTCGGTGATTCGCAGGTCTTCGGCCTTGGTGTGAACGACGACGAGACGATGCCCGCGCAGCTTGCGGCGCTCTCGGGAAGGCCCGTGATCAACGGCGGCGTGCCGACGTATGGACCGCTTGAGTTCAACGCGGTGGTGCGTGAACAGCTTGCGGAAGGTGGCATTGAGACGATCGTCTATGTCGTCAACTTCGCGAACGATGCCTTCGAGACGGATAGGCCGAACCCCGAGCGACATAAGATTTGGGATGGCTGGGCCGTGCGCACAGAGACCGCGCCCACCGAGACGCCCGCATCCTTTCCGGGTCGCTTCTGGCTCTACAACCAATCGCATGCGTTCTATGCGGCGCGTCGCCTCTGGCAGGAGACGACGACGGAGCAGCGCGATGACCGAGGCTTTGCATCGGAGGGCACGTGGCGTGATCTCGTGCTTGCGGCCGATGCAGCGACGGCAACGCATGCGCACCAAGCGGAGGCCGCGCACGAGACGCAGTTGGCCATTGCGACACACATCGAGGCCTCGGAGCGCGCTGTGCAGGCTGAGCGCGAGGGCTTTCGCGAGGGCATGATGGATGCCGTTCCCTCAGAAGAACTCGATGCGCTGGCGGGCGAAGAGGGAGCTTGGCTTCTCCTTCAAACCGCGACGCATTCCGCGGGTGACATTGCGTACGACGGCGGTGAGGAAGAGGCGCGCAGAGTCCATCTCACGGCGCGTCACCTGCAGCGCGGTGCTCGCTTTCGACAGGCGGTGCTCGAACGCTTCGGGACGCGACGGCAGGTGGCCGAGCAGGTCGAGAGCTGGAATGCGGCCATGCAGAGCCGGCTTGAAGCGCTCGCTGCGGTCCCCAGTGAAGACTTTGTTCCGTCGGTGCTGAGCACACGTCTTGAGGAGGTTGCGGCGCTTGCGACCGAGCATCACGCGCGGCTTGTTGTCGTTGCATTGCCGCTCGATGTCATGGTCTCAACGGATGAGTGGGCGAAGTACGGTGTGAGTGAGCCGCCAGATCTCTCGGAGGCTGCGACGCTTCTCACCGATTTGGTGGAGACCGCCCACCGCATGGGCATCCGCGCGATCGATGTCACCGAGGCGCTGAGGCACGCTGAGCAGCCCACGTTTCAGCGCGGGGATTTTCATCTGACGCGACAAGGCCACGCAGCCTTCGCTGCGGCTGTTCTCGCAGCGATACAAGCCCCTGCGCCGCTGCCCAGGCCCTCGCTTGCACTCGCAGAAGGGCGCTCGCCGATTCCCGAGTTTGAGGAGTTCGATGGTGTGCCTGAGGCCACCGTGCGTGGCTCTTCCGCCGCGGGATGCGGCACGTATTTCGTGCGCGAGTATTTGCGCGTGAGCTGCTATCCGCCCCTTGCGCATCCGGAGCGGCACGCCCCTCTTGGTGCACGCGTTCTTGTGGGCAACGAAGGCGAGACGCTCATTCTAACGACCGAAGACGGCGTCTCGGTGCTGGTGCCACGGCCTGCATCGGGCGAGACGCGCATCGCATTCGCGTGGTCCGATCGCGACCAAGTGCTCGTGCTTCCGAGCGGCGAGGCCCCGGCCTACTTCGAGGAAGCGACGACACATCCCTTGCTGCCCGTCCCAAGCGCCCAGGATGACGACACGATGGCGGCCCTGCTCTGTCGTTGTCATCGGCTCACGGAGCAAGACGCACTTCCATGTGCTGGGCTCGACCCAGACATCTTCTATCGCTGTGGTTCGAGCTGCGTGACGGGCTACGGCGCTGTCGAAGCAAGCTGCCTCACCTCACCCATCGAAGCGGGCATTTCCGATGAAGCGCTCACACCCTCCTGCGAGCGACTCCTCGCTTGCACGCGCGGCCGCATCGACGCCATCGGCACCTGCCCCGAGGGCCAAGCCCACGCCTTTGCAACACGTCGTTGCTTTCCTTTGTGTAGCGATGAAGTGCCGTGCGCCGAAGGCGTTTGCACGCCTACGGGTGGGTCGTCTGTCTGTGTGGCGATGAGCGCTCCGTGAAGCGCACGTGGAGCGAGAAGGCCTTTCGCGGCGTTGCGCGTCTAAGCGCGCCCTGGGCCTTTCGTTCTGCGGACGCCTCCATGCGTGTCTTTCACGCCTTCGCCGAGGCCGAGCGCGCCAGCATGATCGATCTCGTCGAGGCCGCGCAGCAGACCGCAAGCGCCGATAGAGCGGCTGCGTATCTCGTGCATGCGGAAGACGAGAGCCGTCACGCACACATCTTCTGGAGCGAGTCGCGGCGCATCGCAGAGCAACACCAACTCGCGCCGTTGGGCCCGCTACGCGCCGACACGGAGAGCCTCTTTCGCACCCTCGGCGAGCCCGCCTTCGTCGCCTTCGTTGCCCTTGGTGAGACCCGCGGCGCCCTGCAATTCGAGGCCTATCGCGACTACTTCACCGCGCGCGGTGAGGCACGCATGGCCGCGCTCTTCACCCGCATTCTTGAGGACGAAGCACGCCACGAATCGCAAGCGCGCGCCTTCACCGAAGCCCTCTCACCGCACCCCACACGGCTTCGTCTCGCGATGCGGATGCGTCGTCTTCGAGGTGCGTATGCGCGGCAGGCGAGCGCGCTGACCAAGTTGCTCTTTGGTGTCTTCGCGGCGCTGCTTGTGGTGGTGTTCTCACCGCTCAAGCTCTTCCTTCGCGCTGAGAAGCACGGTCACTGAAGCATGGCCCGCGTCCTTGGCATCTCATGCGGCTACCACGACGCGGCCGCGGCCCTTCTGGTCGACGGTGTGATCGTCAGCGCGATCCAAGAGGAGCGCTTGAGTGGGGTGAAGAACGACCCGTGTGTTCCTGTGCGTGCCGCAGAGGCGTGCTTGGCCCTCGGGGGAATTCAAGCGCGGGATCTCGACGCAATCGCATACTATGAAAACCCATATCGCAAACTGGAGCGAACCCTCTCGAGCCTCTTTCAGGCCTTCCCCCATTCGCTTCCTTTTGCAGGTCATGCGCTTCGCTCGCAGCTAGGCGAGAAGCTCTGGGTACTCGACCGCATCGCCCTACAGCTGGATGTTTCTCGGGGCATCGTGGTGCACGGCGATCACCACCTGAGCCACGCGGCGAGCGCGTACTTCACCTCTCCCCATGAAGATGCCGCCGTGCTCACCATCGACGGTGTGGGCGAGTGGACGACGACCTCGCTGCATCATGGTCAGTCAACTTCACTGACTCACCTTGAGTCGCTCGCCTTTCCGCACTCCATCGGCCTTCTCTACGCCGCCATCACCGCCTTCCTCGGCTTCGAGGTGAACGAGGGTGAGTACAAGGTGATGGGCCTCGCGGCCTTTGGAGAGCCCGTCTTCCGCGATGAATTTCAGAAGCTCATCCGCTTTCTCCCCGACGGAAACTTCGAGCTCGCGCCGCGCTACTTCGCGAATTTTCTGAACCCGCATTTGGCCTTCGCGAAGCCCCTTGAAGCCTTGTTGGGCCCATCCAGAGCCTTCGGAAGGCCTTGGGAGCTCCAAAATGCGTCCGATCAACACTACGCGAACATTGCCGCGACGCTTCAGGCAGTGACCGAAGAAGCGCTCCTTCGGCTCGCGCAGCACGCCCGCGCGCGCACCCAAGCCAAGGCGCTCTGCCTCGCGGGCGGTGTGGCACTCAACGCGGTGAGCAATGCGCGTCTTGTGAAGGAGAGCGGCTTTGAGCACGTGAGCGTGCATCCTGCGGCGGGCGATGCCGGAGGCGCCCTCGGCGCCGCGATTGTTCATGCGATGTCACTCGGTGATCCGCGATCCGCAGCGATGGAGCACGCAGCGCTTGGCGTGCCGATCACGGCGAGCGACGTGCAGCGCATCGCATCGCCTCTTGGTCTTCGCATCACGCGCATGGCGAATCCCTCACGCGAGGTCGCGCGTCTTCTTGCGAAGGAGCAGGTCATCGCCTTCGCCACAGGGCGCAATGAGTGGGGCCCGCGCGCGCTCGGCCAGCGCTCGATCCTGGCCTCCGCAAAGCACAGCGCGATGCGTGAGAAGCTCAACCGCGTGATCAAGCAGCGCGAGCCATTTCGTCCCTTTGCGCCGGTCGTACGCGAGTCCGATCTGCATCTTCACTTCGCACCCGCGCCGCGCGCCCTCACGCGCTTCATGACCACCGTCACCGAGGTGCTCGAGCCCTCAGCATGGCCTGCGGTCACCCACGTCGATGGGACTGCGCGCGTTCAGACCGTCTCAAGCACAGACACGCTGCGCCCTTTGCTCGATGCGCTTGCTGAAGAGAGCGATCACGCGGTGCTCGTGAACACATCGATGAATGGCGCCGGAGACCCGATCGCAAGCACGGCCGCGAGCGTGCTCTCGTTCTTCTTGCGCCATCGTGTCGATGCCCTTGCCGTCGACGACTTGCTCATCGAGCGACCTCACCGTGAGGCCCCATGAGGACGCTCATCGATCTCTTCAAGCACTTCACGAAGGAGGGACGCTTCATCCTCCTTCCGATGCTCCTCGTGCTCTTGCTCGGCTCGATCTTGCTCGTGCTGACGAGTGGTCTCGCGTACGTGGCGCCCTTCGTCTACACGCTCTTCTGATGCCAGGACGCGGCATCACCTGCGCACGAGTGTGATCGCTTTCTCAGGGCAGGCGACAACGCACAATCCGCATGCGCGACAAGCGCTTTCGTTGGGTGTGTAGGCCGTCATCCGCCCGTGCACGACGCTCTTTAACTTGCCCAAGATCGAGAGCCCTCTGAAGTCGGCGTCATCGATGCGGCGGATCTCAAAGACGTCGTAGGGGCAGACCTGCGCACAGTCGATCTTGCCTTCGCATCGGTTGCGATCGATGCGCGGCACATACGCACCAGGCTCTGCTTTGCATTGCTCGCCCGGGCGGTCGGGATGCGCCGCCGCACGCTTGGCCTTCGCTGGGTCTCGCTCGGTCATCGCACGACTATCACGCAGTCGTCAGCGCCTGACGCATCAAGAAACGTTGCCCCGTTGCGCACGCTAGGCGCGATACAAGATGTCTATGGAGCCTGCGACCCCTCCCGAACAAAACGCCTCAACGCCTTGGATTCCATGGGCGTTTGCAATGGCGGTGGTCGCGCTCTTGGCCTTCGGCCCCATCGTCGAGACTGACCTTGGCTTTCATCTCGCGACGGGTCGCTACATCCTCTCGCACGGGTCAATCCCCGCGACGAATGTGCTCAGCTTCGCGGAGCCAGCAGCTGCAAGCGTGAACGATGAGTGGCTCATCGCTGTGCTCGACGCGCTCGCCTTTCGCATCAGCCCGTCGGCGCTCGTTGCACTTCGCATTGCCCTTCTTCTCGCGACCTTTTCTTCGTTCTACGCTGCTGCTCGGGCCTTCGGAGCGCGCGCTTGGCCCACGGCCCTGGTGATCGTTCTCGGCGCAAGTGCGTCAGCGTTCCGCTTCCTCGATCGCCCCTACCTCTTCTCGAATCTCACGACCGCACTCACGCTTCTTGGTCTCGCTTGGTCGGGTGTGCTGTGCACACGGCGCCGAGGCCTTCTCCTCATTGCCGTGGCCAGCTTTGCCGGCCCGCAGTTGCACGCGGGGGCGTTCTTTGGCGTGCTCCTTGTGTTGGTCAGTTGCCTCTCCTCGCTGGCTCCGGAGCGTCTGTCTCACCTCTTGCGACTGACACCTTCAAACAAGGAAGCATGGCAGTTCAAACTGGCACCTTTGGGCGCAGCGCTCGGCGGATGGCTTCTGGCCGCATTGGCACTCTGCCTCTATCACCCGCTTCCCTGGGGGGTATTGAGCCTTCCGTTCGTACTGGGCAGTGACCCGTATCTACACCAAAACGTTGTGGAATATCGGGCTGTGTGGGATCAGCCGGTCATTCTGCTTCTGCCTTATTGGCTCTTTGTTCTCGCCTGTGTTGTGGCCCTCTTGGGTGCCCTTCGAGCACGTCAATTGCCGACCCTGGGTGTCTTGATGATGGCCAGTTTCGGACTGGCACTCTCCTTGAGGCATGGCCGTCTCGTTGACCTCGCCGTGCTTTTTGCAGCGCCTCTTCTGGCGCTCGTGATCTCCGCAGAGACTGTGCGGCCGATGGTGCTCCGCATCACGCAGGCCCTTGCATTGCGCTGGTCGCACGACTTGGTGTGGTCCCGCCGAGTGCACCGGTGGTCTCCGAAGACACATGGCCCCTTGCCCTCAACACCTTCGTGCAGCGTGAGCATCTGGTTGGGCCGGCGTTCGTTCAGGATGGCTGGGCCGGGCCCTACCTG
>JBILQT010000392.1:0-5920 GCA_044373065.1 Sandaracinaceae bacterium | reverse complement strand
CACTGGGCCTTCCACGCGATGCCTCGGTGGCGGCGGATGTGTATGCAATTGCGCTGCAATCCCTTGCGAAAAGCGGCCTTTTTGCCGCGATGCCGACGGATGAACGCGGCCCTGGGATGGCACCGAAGGCGATAGCCTGGGGCCTCAACCCCGATGCGCTCTTGGTCAGCCGCGCGCATGTCTTTCGCAACTGCAATGCATGTGGCTATGCGCTCGCATGCGTGGAGGGGAGCGTCACCGATGTGCTCGCACGCCGCTGCATCCGCTATCGCTGCGCGGGCACATTTGAAGCGAAGCCTGAAGCCGTCGAAAGCGAGACGAGCGAGTCACTCCCGGTGGCCAGCTATTACAAGCGCTTCTACGAGGGCGGCAATCTCGGAAGGCTCTGGTCACGCGAGCACACAGGCCTTCTCGCACGCGCCTCGCGCGAGTCGCTTGAGCTCGAATTCAAGAATCGCCCAAGGCCCGATTCACCCAACTTGCTCTCGTGCACGCCCACGCTGGAGATGGGCATCGACATCGGAGACCTGAGCGCGACCCTGCTCTGCTCGGTGCCTCCGAAGGCCTCGAACTACATCCAGCGCGTGGGCCGCGCAGGGCGCAAAACAGGCAACGCGCTCGTGCTCGCCTTCGCCGCAACACGCCCGCACGACCTCTACTTTTTTCAAGCGCCGCTCGAAGCGATGGCAGGCACCGTGCAGCCTCCAGGTTGCTATCTGAGCGCGCCCGAGGTGCTCAAGCGGCAAGCGATGGCCTTCGCCTTCGACGGCTACGCCAAGCGCGGAGGCACGCTCCCAGGGCGCGTGGGCGACCTCTGGAACCCCGGCGAGCGAAAGAAGTTCCCCGAGCCCGTCGTCGAGTTCATCAAGCCGCAGCGCGAGAAGCTGCAGTCCGCCTTCGTCGAGATGTTCCGCAACGACAACCTCAACGAGACGGCACGTCGCTACATCGCCGCCTACCTCACGCCCGAAGCCGATGGCTACTCGCCGCTTGAGCGCGCGCTCGTCACCGTGACCGCAGACACGCGCACAAAACGTGAAGCACTTCGAGAGTTGGTGAAGAAGCTGACGGCGCGTGAGCTGGAGCTGAAGGGCGAGACGACAGAAGCGAAGCGTCAGCTCGAACTCGATGATGAGCGTCATCGCGTGGTCGATGAGCTGAAGTTCACCAGCCAGCAGCTCGGCGCGATGGGCAAGAAAGACCTCTTCGGTTGGCTCACCGAAGAAGGCTGTCTCCCGAACTACGCCTTCCCCGAGCGCGGTGTGAAGCTCGATGCGTTCATTCGTCGCGAAGGCGTGGGCCGTGAGCCCGAGCATCACGAGTGGGTGCGCGCCCCTGCCAATGCACTCACTGAGCTCGCGCCCTTCAACACGTTCTATGCGAGCTCACGCCGCGTTACGATCGATGGCATCGAGCTCAAACGCTCGCAAAAGCCTGTGGATTGGCGCTTTTGCCGCACCTGCCATTACGCCGAAGTTGCAACCTCGGTGGGTGAAGTAGGCCAGGCCTGCCCCTCGTGCGGCGATGCACATTTCGCCGATGTCGGCCTGCGTCGTGGCGTCGTGACGATGGGCCAAGTCTTCGCCGTGGCGAAGCATCGTGATGCCGTGCTCGGCGATGATGGCGATGATCGTGACCGCAGCTTCTACGAGCGCGCGACGCTCTTCTCCGCGCAGGCCAAAGCGCGTGACGCATGGAGCAACGAGGCCGCAGGCTTTGGCTTCGAGCTGCAAGACGCGATGGTCATGCGCGAGCTGAACCTCGGCAAGAAGCAAGACAAAGGCACACCGCAGACCTTCCGCCTCGCAGGCAAAGACGTCCCCGATGTGCGCTTCACGCTCTGCGAAGACTGCGGCCAAGCGCACCTTCCGGGCCCCGCAAATCACATATTCGAGAAGCCACGCGACAAGCACCGCGCATGGTGCCCGGAGCGAAAGAAGCCCGAGGAGAAGCAGCGCTTTCGAGAGGTGCATCTCATGCGGGAGCTGAAGAGCGAAGCCCTGCGTTTGGTGGTGCCGGTCTCAGACAGCGGGGATGCAGGCGTCGACATGGCGAACCTCAAGGCCGCGTTGCGCCTGGGCCTGCGTCGCTTCTACGGCGGCGAGCCCGAGTTCCTCCAGGTGGCTGTCTACGATGAGCCGCTGCACGAGGGGGAGGGCAAGCGTCGCTACCTCGTCGTGATGGATCGCGTGCCCGGCGGCACGGGCCTGCTCACGGAGCTCGCACTCAACAAAGGAAGCTCACTTCTCAAGGCGCTCACACACGCGAGCAACATGCTTCGCACCTGCGCCTGCCAGAAGCGCGAGCCCGCCGCGAAGGCTTGCTACCAATGCCTCTACGCCTACCGCGAGCAAGAGTCGTTGCCCTTCCTCGAACGCGCCCGCGCGCTTGAGCTGGTCGACACGCTGATCGATGCCTTCGCCTCGCTGAAGAAGGTCGATTCGATCGGTACGATGGACCAAAGCCAGGTGCTGGAGAGCGAGCTGGAGCATCGCTTCCACGCGCGCTTCATCGATGAGATCCGGAGCGACGGCGGGCGCGTCGAGGAGGCCAACGAGAGCACGTGGAAGATCACCTACGGAGGCCGTGGGTGGCTCTTGCGCGCCCAGGTCGAGCTCGACCGATCACAGGTCGAAGTCCCCAGCCGCGCAGACTTCATCCTCTACCCCGAGCCGCTCGATAGCGACCCCAAGGGCACGAAGCTGCGCCCCATCGCCATCTACACCGATGGCCTCGCCTACCACGTATGCCCAAGCCAAGCGCAGGCGCGCCTCGGGATGGATGCGCGTCAGCGTGAGGCGATTGCCGCGACCGACACGATGCTGAGTTGGTCGCTGAGCTGGAAGGATGTGGTCTCACCGAAAGACCCTCCAGTGCCCACCTGGCTGGGCGATGGGACGCAGTACGGCGCCTTCGTCGCGTTCGTGCAGCAAGTGGCCACGGCGCGAAAAGCACCGGAGTGGAATCACCTTCTGCGTGTGCTCGACAGCGATCCACTGAAGGGCCTTCTCGCCGTCATGAAGGCGCCCTTCGGTCTGGCTCCCGTAGCGCAGCTCGCTGCCCTCTTGTTGCTCCAGAAGGGCCGTCGCAAGACCGTTGCGCAATCGTATGGAGATATGATTGCTATATGTGACAAAGCGGAGCTTCCTTCGAGCACGGCGCATCTGCCAAGCGAGGGAGACATCGCCACACGCGAGCTCGTGCTCGGTGAGTTCGCCCACCTCCGGATGAGCATCCCGAATGGCGAGCTGAATGGCCTCCTGCAGAAGACAGGCAACCTCCAGGTTGCACTTCGCCTGGAGGACCAAGCCGAGCATCGAAAGCAGCCCGCCTTCGAGTCGAGCTGGAGGCAATGGCTGCGCGCATGGAATCTCCTGCAAGCGTTGCCAGGGGCGCGCATGGTCACGCAGGAAGCGATCGCCAAGCGCGTGGAAGCGGATGTGCCCGTACGCGCGATGACGCCCGTGGAGGCCCCTATGCGCAACGAGAAGGCGCTGCAGGACCTGCTGCGAAACCTCGACGTCGAAGACTTGAAGCGTGTGCTCGCCGAGTTACTGACGAAGCATCCGGGCAAGCCATTGCCGACCATCCCCTTCGAGCTGCGACGCCCCGCATGGCGTGTCGACAAGGATGTCGAGGTGGCCTTCGAGGGCGAGAGGGTCGCGCTCTATTTCGATGCGCAGCGCGACGGTGCCGCCGCGTTGGAGGATGCGGGCTGGGACACCGTGGCCATCGATCGCGGGATGGATTTGGAAGCGCTTGAGGACGTACTCGGATGGAGTGAGCGCTGATGCCACAGCTTGCCGTCAGCAAAGATTTCTTCACCGCGTATGCGGGCCTGCCGCGCAAAGCCCAGCGCAAAGCGGATGAGTTTCTCTCCAAGTTTCAGCGCGACTCCAAGACGCTCTCGATTCACCTAGAGCCGATCCAGGGGACGCTCGACAAGCAGCTTCGATCGGCACGCATCGGCGACGACTACCGCGTGATCTTGCGGGCACCTGAGTCAGGCGATGTCTTCCTCGTGCTCTTCGCCGACCACCACGATGAGGCCTATCGCTGGGCTGAGACGAAGCAGACGGCCATCCATCCTGCGACGGGCAGCCTTCAAATCTTCGACACCACGTTGGCGCAGACCGTCCACGTGGAGACGGAGCGTGTCGAGCGCGTCCCAAGCCCAGAGAGCCCGCAAATGGGCCTTTTTGCGGCCTTTGATGATGCAGCGCTTTTCGTCTCGGGCGTGCCGACTGCGCTCTTGCCGAGCGTGCGTGCGATTCGTGATGAGGCCGAGCTCGATGCGATGTTGCCGCACCTTCCGCCGGAAGCAGGCGAGGTGCTCACGGGCCTTGCTGCGGGTCTCTCGCTCGATGAAGCCCTCGAAGAAGTGCTGGGCCGCACGCCGCCTGTGGCCGGTGCTCCCAAGCCTGCGCCCATCGATACCGGCGATGTCATCGCAGCCCTCGAACGCGAGTCGACGCAGCGGCAGTTTCGCCTCCTCGATGCGGACCTCGACTTGGAGGCCGCGCTCAATCACCCGCTCGATGTGTGGCGCGTCTTTCTGCATCCAAGGCAGAGGCGCTTGGCCGAGGCGCGCACCAAAGGCCCCGTGCGCATCTTGGGAGGAGCCGGCACAGGCAAGACAGTCGTCGCCCTTCATCGCGCGCGCTTTCTCTTGCGTGAAGTCTTCACCAAGCCCGATGACCGCGTGCTCTTCACGACCTTCAATGTGAATCTCGCGCACGACATCCGAAGCCAGCTCGGCAAGCTGCTCACCCCCGAGGAGATGGCGCGTGTGGAGGTGAAGAACATCGACGCCTGGGCGCGCGAGCTTCTCAAGTCGCAGGGCGTCGTGATTCGCACGAGTGCCGATGCCGAGAACGAGGCCTTTCAGCGAGCCTTCGATGTCTACGGCGACGACGAGCACACCTTGGAGTTCTACCGCTCCGAGTGGAGCGAGGTGATTCAAGAGCAGGGCCTTCGCACCGAGGACGAATACGTTTTTGCGATGCGCACCCATCGCGGTGTGCCCCTCGCGCGCACCGAGCGACGCAAGCTCTGGCCCGTGTTTGAGCAGTACCGAGCAAACCTCGAACGCGATGGATATTGCGAGTACGTCGATGTCCTTCGTCGCGCGCGTGCGCAGCTCGAAAGTGCACCGGAGAAGGAGCGCTACCGCTCCGTGATCGTCGACGAGGTGCAGGATTTTTCACCCGACGCGCTGAAGCTCGTGCGCGCCATCGCAGGCCCAGAGAGGCCCGACGATCTCTTCCTCGTGGGCGACGCGCATCAGCGCATCTACCGAAGGCCCACGGCGCTCAGCACCTGCGGCATCCAAGTGCGCGGCCGTCGCTCACACACGCTGCGCCTCAACTACCGCACGACAGGCTCCATCTGCCGTTGGTCGCTCGGTGTTCTGCGCGATGTAGAGGTGGATGATCTCGACAACGGCAAAGCCGACCGACGCGGCTACGTCTCGTTGCGCGAAGGCCCCGCACCCTCGGTGCACGTGCTGCCCACCTCCATCGAAGAAGAGCGCGCCGTCGTCGAGTTGGTTCAGACAGGCATCGAGCTCGGCTGGGCCCCTGAGGGCATCTGCATCGTCGCGCGTCGCAGCGAGACCCTCACCGACCGCTTCGCCCCCGCGCTGAAGAAGGTGGGCATCGCCACGCATCAGCTCGACAAAGAAGAGCCACCCCGAGGCGATGTACGGCTCGCCACCATGCACCGCGTGAAGGGCCTGGAGTTCCCCATCGTCGTGCTCGTAGGCATGTCGAAGAGCGAGGTGCCGCATTCTTCGGCCGAGCTGCGAAGCGATGACCCGCTCGTGCGTGAGCAAGCCCTTCAACGCGAGAAATCCCTCCTCTACGTGGCCGCAAGCCGAGCGCGTGATGAGCTCTACGTCTTCGCCGCAGGCACCTTGAGC